>CALBVZ010000001.1 GCA_937969445.1 uncultured Octadecabacter sp.
ATCCTGATGCTCGGCCTCATTTGGGGCGGAACGTTCATGGTCGTCTCGATTGCGCTTGAGGGGTATGGGCCGCTGACGGTTGCCTGTGCGCGCACGAGTTTGGGTGCCATGACTTTGCTACTGCTTGTATTGGCTATGGGGCGTCCTTTGCCCAAAGAACCCGTCGTGTGGGTCTATCTGGCGGTGACCGGCGTTATGAACACGGCCCTGCCCTTCGCGCTTTTGTCTTGGGGGCAGCAGTATGTTCCGTCTGCTTTTGCAGGAATTTCCATGGCCGCGCTGCCACTTTTCGTGCTGCCGTTGGCGCATATATTTGCCGACGACAAGCTTAGCGCGCGTAAAGCCGTCGGTGTGGTCATCGGCTTTGTAGGTGCCGTGGTTCTGATTGGGCCAACCGCGTTCGATTTTTCCGAGGGCAGCTTGGCGTTGCCACAACTGGCCTGCGTTGCTGCATCCCTGTCTTATGCAGTTTCCAGCGTGCTGACCCGCCGCTGCCCGCCCGTTGATAGCGTCGTCATGGCGGCGCTGACCCTGGTTGTCGGGGCCATTTGTCTGGTTCCCGCAATGCTGATGTTCGAAGGTGTTCCAACTTGGGTCGAAGGGCGCGCAGGCTACGCGATTCTTTTCCTTGGGTTCGTGCCAACCGCATTCGCCGCATTGCTACGCGTCACAACGATCCGCACCGCCGGTCCGGTCTTTATGACATTGGTGAACTACCAAGTGCCAGTCTGGTCTATGATTTTCGGCGCATGGGTGCTGTCAGAAGTCCTGCCCCTGCGCTTTTTCGCGGCGCTCGTGCTCATCCTGTTCGGGCTGGCAATCAGCCAAGGCCCAAGCTTGATGCGTGTGTTTAAGCGTTAGCGTTTGCCACCGCTTCCACTTCGGCAACGATCCCATCAACGACCTGTTCAAGCAGAGCATCATCAACACATTCCGCCATGACACGGATCAACGGCTCGGTCCCTGACTTGCGGATCAGCAGGCGGCCTTTACCGACCAGATCAGCCTCAGCCGCGGCAATTGCTGCTTTCACCGAAGCCTCGCTCAATGGATCTGCGCCGTCACTATAGCGCACGTTCTTCAACATCTGCGGTACAGTTTCAAAAACCTTGATCAGCTCAGACGCTGGCTTACCTGTCTCGATCATCGCGGACAGGAATTGCAGACCAGCGAGCAGACCATCGCCCGTTGTCGCATAATCCGTCATCACGATGTGGCCGGATTGTTCGCCACCTAGATTGAAGCCCCCGGCGCGCATGGCCTCAACAACATAACGATCACCAACATTGGTCCGTTTGAGGTTCAAGCCGTGATCCTGAAGGAAGGTTTCAAGCCCAAGATTAGACATCACTGTGGCTACCAACGTATCACCGTTCAAGCGGCCTTGATCTGCCCACCGCAATGCAAACAGGCCCATGATCTGGTCGCCGTCCGCTACCTTGCCGTTTTGATCAAGGATCATAATACGGTCCGCATCACCATCCAGACAGATACCGACATCGGCGCCATGCGTCACGATGGTTTCCGCCGCCGTGCGCGGGCTGGTTGATCCGCAGCCTTCGTTGATGTTGAACCCGTCTGGGCTGGTTCCAACAGGGATAACCGTCGCGCCGAGTTCCCAAAGGACCTCAGGTGCAACGCGGTGGGCCGCGCCATTGGCACAGTCGATCACAACCTTCATGCCATCCAAGCGCATGCCTTGCGGGAAGGTCCCCTTCAGGCGTTCAGCGTAGCGAAAGCGCCCGTCATCAATACGTTTGGCACGCCCGATATTGATCGCTTGTGCAGGCTCAATCTCGTTTTCCAGCAGGCGTTCGATTTCCATCTCGGCCTCATCAGACAGTTTGAAACCATCAGGGCCGAACAGCTTAATTCCGTTATCAATCGCAGGGTTGTGGCTGGCGGAAATCATGATGCCCAGATCCGCGCGCATGGATGTGGTCAAAAGCCCAACACCCGGTGTCGGGATCGGGCCAAGAAGCAGAACGTTCATGCCAGTGCTTGTCAGCCCAGCTGTCAGCGCGGACTCGAACATATATCCAGAAAGCCGCGTATCTTTACCGATCACAACACGGTGCCCGTTGGACCCGTCATTGCGGAAATACCGCCCCGCGGCAGCGCCGATCTTTAGCGCCATCTCTGCGGTCATTGGGTATTTGTTTGCCGTGCCACGCACGCCATCGGTTCCGAAAAATTTACGCGCCATGTTAGTCCCGTTAGTCCCGCTCAATAAAAGTATCGTATTAGTTCACGGCTAAAAAAAGCCGCATCGCCTGTTTGGTAGGCAGCGTATCATGGACTCGCAAGAATTGCATACCCTGTGATAGGCCATGCAACGCAACCGCGACTGACCCGCCGAGCCGGTCATTGGCATCAGGTGCATGTCCAATCGTGCCGATAAACCGTTTTCGCGACGCACCAAGAAGAACAGCACACCCAAGCCCATGAAAAATAGACAAATTCCGCAAGAGTGTTAAATTATGCTCTTGGGTTTTCCCAAACCCGATGCCCGGGTCTACAACGATT
>CALBVZ010000002.1 GCA_937969445.1 uncultured Octadecabacter sp.
GTTTTCTCATCCATCGGCTTTTTCTTCGCCTTCATGATGTTTGGAAGCGACGCGTAGCGTGGCTCGTTCAAGCGCAGATCAACAGTTACAATCGCTGGCATCTTGACCTTGATGGTCTGCAAGCCGCCGTCGACTTCACGCGTGACTGTCGCTGTGTCGCCGTCCACGTCCAACTCGGACGCGAATGTGCCCTGCGCCCAACCTGTCAGCGCGGCCAGCATCTGGCCCGTCGCGTTCATGTCGTTATCGATCGCTTGCTTACCCGCAAGAACCAGACCTGGCTGTTCTTCGTCGATGACCCCTTTCAGGATTTTCGCAACGGCCAGCGGTTCAATGTCGTTGTGCACATCATCAGTCGCAACAACCAAGATCGCGCGGTCAGCACCCATCGCCAGCGCTGTGCGCAGCGTTTCCTGGGACTGCTTCACACCGATGGACACGGCAACAACTTCTTCAGCTTTGCCTGCTTCCTTCAGACGGATCGCTTCTTCGACAGCAATCTCATCAAACGGGTTCATGGACATTTTGACGTTCGCAAGATCAACACCGCTACCGTCCGCTTTCACACGAACCTTTACGTTATAATCGATCACGCGTTTGACGGGTACGAGGACCTTCATCAGCGTTTCTCCCTAGTTTGGTGCGTTGTGCACCTGCTTAAAATTCTCAGTCCCGAATACCGCAGCGGGTGCAAGGAAAACAGACTATAATCGACGTGTGAAGTAATCCTGACGTCGCGTCTGTGAAAAAACGCCGAAAAATTTCACGTTGTCAATGATGTTCGCGCTATCACTGACTATCTGTTAGCGCCCGGAACCCACAAAACGTCGTCCTTGCCGTCATTATTGGCGATACGAGAGGCGTTAAAGAACCAGTCAGACAGGCGATTCAGGTATTTGATACCCGCTGGATTCACCGATTCTCCGCTCGCCAGCTCAACAGATAGGCGTTCGGCGCGGCGGGAAACAGTACGGCACAGGTGCAATTGCGCGGCTAAGGCTGAACCACCGGGTAAAATGAAGCTGCGCAGCGGTGACAACACGTCATTCATTGCATCGATTTCGTTCTCAAGCCGTGTGACCTGCGCATCAGTAACCCGCAGGGGCGGGTATTCGGCATCGGCATCCTTTTCCATGTCAGGGCGGCACAGGTCTGCGCCAAGATCGAAAAGATCATTCTGGATCATCGCCAGTTGCGCATCCATTTCATCGCTTGCGTGCAAACGCGCAAGACCGACGGTCGCGTTGGTTTCATCAACGGTGCCATAGGCGTTTACACGTTGGGAATGCTTTGCCACACGGGTACCGTTGCCCAAGGCCGTTTCGCCAGCATCGCCAGTGCGCGTGTAAATCTTGTTTAGGACGACCATTTAGTTGCCTCCTTGGGTTTTGAAGTACGCAAAGCCAACAATCAGAACCACGGCGACAAATTGCGCCGCGATGCGCAGCTGCATGATCTTGTTGGACCGCTTGCCGTCTCCGCCAGCTTTGAACGTCGACAAACCCCAAGCGAGAATGGCTGCCACAACAACGCAGGCAACAATGATGACATAGAAGAACGGATCTTTTTCCATGATGTCGTATCCTTGTAAGTTTGCATGATAGCTATCAGGCGCTGTAAAAATTAAAAGGCTCAGCCCTTTCGCAACACGCGGTCCAACCCCCGAGACGTCAGGATTCTTCTTAGAAAACCCATCAAATAGGTCGGGGTTGTGACGTAATACCGCGGCTTTGGGTTTGGGTGCGTCACGGCTTTTAGCAGCTTTGCGGTCACTGCAGAGGCGGGCAACTCAAACTTATCCGGGCCGGAATCCTCATAAAGGCGCTTACGAAGCGACGCTTCATATTGCGCACGACGGGGTGAGTTTTTCCAATCAATCCACTTCTCAAAGTGTGGGATCGACTTCTTGCGAATGTCGGACGTCACTGGGCCCGTGTTCATCGTCACGATCTTGATGTTCGTGTCCGCCATCTCAAGCCGCAGTGTATCGGTCAAACCCTCAAGCGCGAATTTCGTCGCGTTATAGGCCGACCGCCAGCGCATCGCGACAAGTCCAAGAACGGAAGAATGGTTGACGATTCGCCCATGCCCCTGCGCGCGCATCACGGGAATGACGCGTGTGCTCAGATCATGGACGCCAAACACATTGGTTTCGAAATTCGCCCGCAGCGCCTCTCGGGGCAAATCCTCAGCCGCGCCCGGTGTGCCAAAGCCGCCGTTGTTGAACAGTGCATCCAGCGTACCACCCGTGGCGGCCAACACTTCCGCAAGGCCCGCCTCAAGCGTTTTTGTGTCATTGTAATCAAGCAGGGGGCTTTCGAACCCTTCCGCAATCATTCGTTCGCAATCAGCGGCTTGGCGGCAAGATGCAAACACACGCCACCCCGCGGCACGCATCCCGTGCGCCGCGTCATAGCCGATACCGGATGAACAGCCGGTGATAAGAATAGATTTTTTCATGCAGACTTCATGCCCCGCATGTTGCGGGGCGGCAAGGCTACATTAAAGATCGGCATCCTTCAGAAGGCGCTCGGCCATCCAACCTTCAATGCCGCGATCAACTGTGCTGACATTCGCCCAGCCATCTGCGTTGACCGATAGAACTTCAAGCTCTGTACCGCTGTTCAACGTTGTGATGACATCAAAATCGGTCCCCGGTCCCATACGCATGTTCACGCGAGAACCGCCAACTCGACGAATATCAAGCACCGGCTCAACCACGGGTGCAACGGCTTCGACAATCTCCACTTCATCAAGTGCGACAGCATCAGCGACAGCCGTCTCGACTGCGACATCCGCCGTATTCGGTTGCGCGATAATGTTGGATGAAGAAACAGACAGTAACGTCGTCGTATCAGCGCGTGCAACGATTTCAGGCGCCTCCGCCTCAACTTCCGCTGTGACCCGCTCAACCGGAACGAAATCCGCTCCACCAGACATTTCGTAATAGCCCCAGCCCATAAAGGCGAAGGTCAGCCAAACATAGCTTCTCATTGTAAGAACCCCCCAGAGATTCTGTTTTTACTCAATCACTAACGAGACGTTAACAAATCTGTGATGATTCCGGGAGGGGGTTTCTAACGTAAGTTGCGGGGAAAATTTACGCTTATGCATCCGATTTCACCGTTGTCGCGCAAATCCGGCCCCGTTACACACGATCTATGAGTGATGAAACGTTCGACCCCAAGATGAACCCGACGGAACCCCTGCGCCGCGCGCTGGGGGATCGCTATCTAACGTATGCGCTGTCGACGATTATGCACCGCGCACTGCCGGACGCGCGTGACGGGCTAAAGCCTGTTCACCGCCGTATCCTTTATGCGATGCGCGAATTGAAACTGGCCTCTAAGGGCGGCTTCCGTAAGTCTGCGAAAATCTCTGGCGACGTTATGGGTAACTATCACCCCCACGGCGATGCGGCGATTTATGATGCGATGGCGCGTCTCGCGCAGGACTTTAACGTGCGTTACCCGCTGGTGGATGGCCAAGGTAACTTCGGCAACATCGACGGCGATAACCCTGCGGCAGCACGTTACACAGAAGCGCGAATGACAGCAGCGGCCGAGGCCCTGCTTGAAGGTTTGAACGAGAACGCCGTTGATTACCGCGAAAACTATGACGGCACGCTGGAAGAACCTGTCGTGCTGCCAGCCGCCTTCCCGAACCTGCTTGCCAATGGGTCCAGCGGTATCGCGGTGGGCATGGCGACAAACATCCCGCCTCATAACCTCGAAGAACTTATCGGCGCGTGTCTGCACCTGATCAAGGCGCCCAATGCGCGTGATGAAACGATCCTTGAATACATTCCCGGTCCTGATTTCCCGACAGGCGGTGTTATCGTTGAACCGCCTGAAAACATCGCCGAGGCGTATCGCACGGGTAAAGGCGGATTCCGTCTGCGTTGTAAGTACGAAGTCGAAGACCTAGGCCGCGGGCAATGGCAGGTCGTCATCACCGAGATTCCATATCAGGTGCCAAAATCTCGCCTGATCGAAAAGCTCGCCGAAGTAATTGAGCTGAAAAAAGTGCCGATCCTCGCTGACGTGCGCGACGAGTCCGCCGACGATATCCGCATCATCCTTGAGCCGAAATCCAAGAACGTCGATGTCGAGGTCCTCATGGGCATGTTGTACCGCAACACCGATCTCGAGGTCCGGTTCAGCCTAAACATGAACGTGTTGATTGATGGTCTGACGCCAAAGGTCTGTAGCCTGAAAGAAGTGCTGCGGGCTTTTCTAGATCACCGTCGCGATGTTCTGATCCGTCGCTCGCAGCACCGCATGGAAAAGATCGACCACCGCCTTGAGGTCCTCGAAGGCTTTATCATCGCCTTCCTGAACCTTGATCGGGTTATCGATATTATCCGCTACGACGACAGCCCCAAAACGGCTTTGATGGCTGAAGACTGGGGCAAAACCCACGTCCGCGCCATGGACGAAGCAGACTACGTTTCACCCGTTGCTGGCGGCGAAATGGGCCTGACAGAAACACAGGCTGAAGCAATTTTGAACATGCGCCTGCGTTCCTTGCGCCGCTTGGAAGAAATCGAACTTGTTAAAGAACGTGACGCATTGATGCTGGAACGTGCGGGCCTTGAAGACCTGCTCGACAGCGATGATTTGCAGTGGAAAACTGTCGCGGATCAACTGCGTGAAACGCGCAAGCAGTTCGGTTCGTCCTTTGATGGTGGCAAACGCCGCACGACATTTGCTGAGGCTGGCGTTATCGAGGATGTGCCGCTTGAGGCGATGATCGACAAAGAACCTGTCACCGTAGTTTGCTCTAAAATGGGCTGGATCCGTGCGATGACGGGCCATATCGACCTTACCCGCGAACTGAAGTTCAAAGACGGAGACGAAGGGCGTTTCATTTTTCACGCCCAAACGACTGACCGTCTACTCGTCTTCGGCAGCAATGGTCGCTTCTACACCGTCGGCGCATCGACCCTTCCGGGCGGGCGCGGCATGGGCGAACCGCTGCGTTTGATGGTGGACCTCCCGAATGAGGCCGAAATCGTTGCACTGTTTATCCATAAGCCAGGCAATAAACTGCTGGTCGCATCTTCTGCTGGTGACGGTTTTGTCGTGCCTGAAGCGGACGTCATTGCGCAAACTCGTGCGGGAAAACAGGTGCTTAACGTTAAGGGCGAGGTGCGTGCCAAGGTCTGTGCAGATGTCAAAGGCGACCATATCGCGTGTGTCGGTGAAAACCGCAAAGTGCTGTTGTTCCCGCTGGATGAACTTCCTGAAATGGGCCGTGGCAAAGGTGTACGCCTGCAGAAATACAAGGATGGCGGCTTGTCAGACGCGACGACGTTTACCCTTGAAGAGGGGCTTAGCTGGCTCGATCCGGCCGGTCGTACACGCACGGAAACCGAACTTGGTGAATGGACGGCGAAACGCGCCGGCGCTGGCCGTATGGCGCCACGGGGCTTCCCACGGGATAATACGTTTACCTAGCGCCAGGCTGTGTACCTTGACGCAGTTTCGCCAATTCCGCTAGCGTGATCCGCGGTAGATTGCAGCCTTGCATTCAACGCGCTAGGCATGGGGATCAATAGGGGGAACGACATGCGAATTCTTGTGGCTTTGATGGGCTTGGCGCTGCTAACAGCCTGCGGTGGCGTCCGCGATGATCTGACGGAAACACCTGACATGATCGGCGCATTTCGCCTTGGCCACAACATCGCCGTTGTAAACGAGCCCGTCCAAGGCCCGTTTTCGCGCACTGTAACTGATGACGAATGGCAGGCGGCAATGACCACTGCCGTTGCTGACCGACTCGGTGAGACCCGCTTCTTTGGCGATAAATTCTATCATGTCGGCGTCGCCGTTGAGGCCTATGTTTTGGCGTATCCGGGCGTGCCACTGGTTTATTCCCCGAAATCCGTCCTAATCTTCAGCGTGAACTTTTTTGAGGATTCAACGCAGACGAAACTCAACGACGAAGCGATCCAGATCACCGTATTCGAACCCTGCTGTACTGTTCCGTTCCTTGGGTCCGGTTTCACCCGTTCCGCTGACGAGCAGATGGAAGGCCTATCCTTCAACGCAGCCCGCGCAATTGAACGCACAATGCGCGAAAATGCCGAATGGTTCGGAGGCACCCCAGAAACACTGGAAGCGGATGAAACGATCCGTGTCGGGAACGTTCTTGAGGACAACCCCGAATTGGTTGCCCCTGAACAAGAACCACCGGCAGAACTGCTGGCCAGCACCAACCCAGCCGGTACGATCGGGTTGCCCTAGCACCTTAAGTTTCTCTTGATCTTTACGTCATTCCGCAATACATCGCCCGCGATGTTGAACAGGGCTAATAACAGCCCCCGAATGACAAGGCGCCTCGATCATGGCTAAGGAAAAGTTTGAACGTAATAAACCGCACGTTAACATTGGTACGATTGGCCATGTTGACCATGGTAAGACCACACTGACGGCTGCGATCACGAAGTATTTTGGTGATTTTCAGGCGTATGACCAGATTGATGGTGCCCCTGAAGAGAAAGCCCGTGGGATCACGATCTCTACGGCGCACGTTGAGTATGAAACAGATGGCCGTCACTACGCGCACGTTGATTGCCCGGGCCACGCTGACTACGTCAAGAACATGATCACCGGTGCGGCGCAAATGGACGGCGCGATCTTGGTTGTGAACGCGGCTGATGGCCCGATGCCGCAGACCCGTGAGCACATCTTGTTGGGCCGCCAGGTTGGCATCCCGAAGATGGTCGTGTTCATGAACAAAGTGGACCAGGTTGACGACGAAGAGCTGTTGGAACTCGTTGAAATGGAAATCCGTGAGCTGCTGTCTTCCTACGACTACCCGGGCGACGACATTCCGATCATCGCGGGCTCCGCTTTGGCGGCGATGGAGGGCAACAACCCTGAGATCGGCGAAAACAAGATCCGTGAACTGATGGCGGCTGTTGACGACTACATCCCGACACCAGAGCGCGCTGTTGACCAGCCGTTCCTGATGCCGATCGAGGACGTGTTCTCGATCTCTGGTCGTGGTACAGTTGTAACGGGCCGTGTTGAGCGTGGTCGCATTAACGTTGGTGAAGAGATCGAGATCGTTGGTATCCGTGACACCACGAAGACGACTTGTACGGGCGTTGAAATGTTCCGCAAGTTGCTCGACTCTGGTGAAGCTGGTGACAACATCGGCGCGCTCTTGCGCGGTATCGACCGTGAAGGTGTTGAGCGTGGTCAGGTTCTGTGTAAGCCGGGTTCTGTTAAGCCGCACACGAAGTTCGAAGCTGAGGCCTATATCCTCACCAAAGAAGAAGGTGGCCGTCATACACCGTTCTTCGCGAACTACCGTCCACAGTTCTACTTCCGGACAACTGACGTGACAGGTACTGTTGAGCTGCCATCTGGCACCGAAATGGTGATGCCGGGCGACAACTTGAAGTTTAACGTTGAGCTGATCGCACCAATCGCGATGGAGCAAGGCCTGCGCTTTGCGATCCGCGAAGGCGGCCGCACCGTAGGTGCCGGCGTCGTCTCCAACATCACGGAGTAAGGAGTACGGGCGCAAGCCCGTGCACCAAAAGGGCGGCAGGTTACTTTCGAAGAAAGTGACCGAAAGCCCACCCCGAAAAACTGGGGACTTCAGGTGAACAACCCAAAAGGCCGCCCCAACCGGGCGGCCTTT
>CALBVZ010000003.1 GCA_937969445.1 uncultured Octadecabacter sp.
GCAAACGCGGGCTTATGGCGGCAGAGGTTTTGCCATGGGAAAGCGCGATTCCGCGGGACGAATAATAGCGGTCGTTGCGGCGGTCACTTTTGCGGGTGCTGCGAACGCTGGCTGTTCCATAGATACATTGACCCTTCGGGATGATGCCGGAACGGTACAATTCACCGTTGATGTCGCTGATTCAAACGAAGAACGCGCACGCGGACTGATGTTCGTTGAGGAAATGGCGACGATGCAAGGCATGTTGTTCGTTTATGAACGACCCCAGCGCGTAAGTTTTTGGATGCGCAATACGTTGATCCCCCTTGATATGGTGTTCGTGGATGACGCCGGTGTCGTGAAGAATATTCACCCAATGGCTCAGCCGCTGGACGAAACACCGATTTTTGGCGGCGATAACATTCAGTTCGTGCTGGAAATCAACGGCGGATTGGCAGCTATGCTTGGCCTTGAGGTCGGGGATCAGATGCAACACCCGAGTTTTGGCAGCAATGCAGTCTGGCCCTGTGAAATCAATTAGACAAATTCGTCATTTGGGGCTTTTCAACCGCGCGAACAGGCTTTAGATGAGGCCTCGGTTCGGGGCGTGGCGCAGCCTGGTAGCGCACCTGTTTTGGGTACAGGGGGTCGGAAGTTCGAATCTTCTCGCCCCGACCAACGGCTTTAAATAGCCATTTCTACTAAAACCCAGTCTAAAAGATGTTTGTCTCTAAAGAGGCCGCCCACCGGCGGCACTCAGCAGAGCGGACATCTCTTCTTGAATTGACAGATTGGGGAAACGCAACTGTTGCGCACCTCCTGATCGTTGTGGAACTCGAATGTAGTTGTCCGCCGTTACAAGATACCCTTCCGATGTGCTTTGACCCGAAAACGAAATCACAAACTTCGGAAGCGCTTCGACGGTCCCGTTGAATTGCAAAATGATCGCTGCGGCTGATTCTGGATCGGGAAGGGATTCGCAACGGACCTCGTTTGCGTTGGGTCGCACAACAGATTGCCCTGGTCCGTTGCAAACCGCAGCGGCGGCAAAGAACAAACTATCAGGGTAGTCCGTAAAATAAGCCTGTTTCGCGCCCTCGGGGGCCGATCCTGGGGCTGATGGAGGCGTTGAAGCTGGGATTTCTGTGCACCCTGCGATGACCAAAGCGATTCCCAACACAGTCCAACGCATAATTTTCTCCACTCAGATTTCAGTGGCAAGACTGACACAGCCGACCTTGGACGCAAGTCACGTTTCCAAAATGCTGCGTGATCCAAATGCTCTGTGGATAACTCATGTAAAAAGTGAAGTTTACAGGGTAGGGTTTTGGGTTTCCTAGTATTTTCCTGATGGGCCAAAGGTGAGGAACGTTTGCATAGCTCTGTGTGTAACCCTGAGGGAGAATCGGGGGCTACTTTCTAGCGTGCTCCGACTTGGTTCGGTCAAGGCTGTTTAATCCACATTTATGGTAAAATATTCGTTGACCCACTAGGTATAGTTGGGTGATGTTGTGCGGGCTGGATGAGACGACACAACATATAGTGTTGCAGACAGCGTGGGACAGGTTTCGAGCTACTAGATGCTGCACAGTATCGAAGACTTGACTGCACCCCCTTATTTTCAGGGGGCGCAGCGCATTGTTTGCCACGTGTTTTCGTTTCAGCAGTCGATTGGGTTCGATCCAACACGGGTCGGGATGTGGGATAAGGACCGCTGCAACGTCAGGGTCCATAGTATAGAGGCAAGAGCGCGATGAAAATTGAACGCAACTTCACGAAATCCGGACAGGACGCATACGCAGAGGTGGCTTTCAAATCCGCCACGTCCGAAATCCGGAACCCAGACGGAACGATCGTCTTCAAACTTGATGACTGTCAGATTCCCGAAGCGTGGTCACAAGTTGCATCAGACGTCATCGCACAGAAATATTTTCGCAAAGCCGGCGTGCCATCTGAAACCGTCAAAGTAGAAGAGAAGGGCGTTCCTGAATTCCTATGGCGCTCTGTTCCTGCTGAGGGCGCTGAGATGTCCGGCGAAGTTTCCGCCAAGCAAGTTTTTGACCGTCTCGCAGGTGCATGGGCATACTGGGGTTGGAAGGGTGGCTATTTCTCAACTGAAGAAGACGCCAAGACCTATTTTGACGAAATGCGCTACATGTTGGCGACACAGCGTGCGGCGCCAAACTCTCCTCAGTGGTTCAACACGGGCCTGCATTGGGCTTACGGCATCGATGGTCCTGCACAGGGTCATCACTATGTTGATTACCAAACTGGTGAGCTGACAAAGTCCAAGTCCTCATACGAGCACCCACAGCCCCACGCGTGCTTTATTCAGTCCGTTGCGGATGATCTGGTGAATGAAGGCGGCATCATGGACCTTTGGGTACGTGAAGCACGTTTGTTCAAATACGGATCAGGTACTGGCACGAACTTTAGCTCCCTACGCGCAGCAGGTGAAAACCTGTCCGGGGGTGGTAAATCTTCCGGCCTTATGGGGTTCCTGAAAATCGGTGACCGTGCGGCTGGCGCGATCAAGTCTGGCGGCACAACACGTCGTGCTGCGAAGATGGTTATCGTTGACGCGGACCACCCTGATATCGAAGAATTCATCAACTGGAAGGTTCTAGAAGAGCAAAAAGTTGCGTCCATCGTGGCCGGTTCCAAGATGCACGAAGACAAGCTGAACCTGATCTTTGATGCGATCAAAGGCTGGGACGGTGCAGAGGCCGACGCTTACGACCCTAAGGTAAACCCACAGCTGAAAGATGCCGTGCGCGAAGCCAAAAAGGTCGCAATTCCAGAGACATACGTAAAGCGCGTGCTGGACTATGCAAAGCAGGGCCACACATCCATCGAGTTCCCGACATACGACACAGACTGGGATTCCGAAGCTTATAATTCTGTCTCCGGCCAGAACTCTAACAACTCGATCCGCGTAACAGACGCTTTCTTGAAGGCCGTTGAAGAAGACGCAAATTGGAAGTTGATCAACCGCAAGAACGGCGAAGTTCACAAGGTCATCAAAGCACGCGATCTGTGGGAGCAAGTCGGACACGCAGCATGGGCCTGTGCCGATCCAGGCATCCAGTACCACGACACAGTTAACGCATGGCACACCTGCCCAGAAGACGGCGCGATCCGTGGATCCAACCCATGTTCCGAGTACATGTTCCTTGACGATACGGCCTGTAACCTTGCGTCGATGAACCTGCTGACGTTCTTTGAGAACGACGTGTTCCAAGTCGAAGACTACATGCACGCATCCCGCCTTTGGACTGTGACGCTGGAAATCTCCGTGATGATGGCGCAATTCCCGTCCAAGGAAATCGCACAGCGGTCCTATGACTTCCGCACATTGGGCCTTGGTTATGCAAACATCGGCGGCTTGCTGATGAACATGGGTTACGGCTACGATTCAGACGAAGGCCGGTCCTTGGCTGGCGCGCTGACAGCTATCATGACAGGCGTTTCCTACGCCACGTCCGCTGAAATCGCTGGTGAACTCGGTGCGTTTTCTGGTTACGAGCGCAACAAAGAGCACATGCTCAAAGTGATCCGGAACCACCGCAACGCGGCGTACGGCGCATCCGATGGCTATGAAAAGCTGGACGTGAAGCCAGTTCCGCTTGATCATGCTAACTGCCCTGAAAAAGGTCTGATCGATATCGCGATGTCCACATGGGACGAAGCGCTTAAGCTGGGCGAAAAGCACGGCTACCGTAACGCGCAAGTGTCCGTTATCGCACCAACAGGGACCATCGGTCTGGTCATGGACTGTGACACAACCGGTATTGAGCCTGACTTCGCACTGGTGAAGTTCAAAAAGCTCGCAGGTGGTGGTTACTTCAAAATCATCAACCAATCTGTTCCGGCGGCTTTGGCGAAGTTGGGCTACACAACGTCCCAAGCCGAAGAAATTCAGGCCTACGCAGTTGGTCACGGAACACTCGGCAACGCGCCGGGCATCAACCACACAGCACTTGTGGGCCACGGGTTCAGCCAAGTTGAGATCGACAAGATCGAAGCGGCGCTGCCATCCGCCTTCGACATTCGTTTCGTGTTCAACCAGTGGACGCTGGGCGAAGAGTTCTGCACCAAGGTCCTCGGCATTCCTGCTGACAAGCTGAACGATCCAACGTTCGATCTGTTGAAATCCTTGGGCTTCTCGAAGGAAGAAACAGATCTCGCCAACGACCACGTTTGCGGTACGATGACACTGGAGGGTGCACCGCACCTGAAAGAAGAGCACTACACAGTGTTCGATTGCGCCAACCCATGCGGTAAAAAAGGTAAGCGTTTCCTTAGCGTTAATAGCCACATCACCATGATGGCCGCTGCACAGTCGTTCATCTCTGGTGCGATTTCCAAGACGATCAACATGGCGAATGACGCAACGATCGAGGACTGCCAGAAAGCGTACGAGCTGTCATGGTCCTTGGGCATCAAAGCGAACGCTTTGTACCGTGATGGTTCCAAACTGTCCCAGCCATTGGCTGCTGCATTGATCGAGGATGATGAAGAAGCTGCCGAAATCCTTGAGAACGGCAACATCACCGAAAAGGCACAAGTGATCGCCGAGAAGATCATCGAAAAGGTCGTCGTCAAAGAAGTCATCAAATCGCACCGTGAAAAGATGCCTCAGCGTCGTAAGGGCTACACACAAAAAGCCAATGTTGGTGGCCACAAAGTCTACCTGCGTACTGGCGAATATGAAGACGGCAACCTCGGCGAAATCTTCATCGACATGCACAAAGAGGGTGCTGGTTTCCGCGCTATGATGAACAACTTTGCCATCGCGGTGTCCGTTGGTCTTCAGTATGGCGTGCCACTGGAAGAATTCGTTGACGCGTTCACATTTACCAAGTTCGAGCCCGCCGGAATGGTTCAGGGCAACGACAGCATCAAGAACGCGACGTCGATCCTTGATTACATCTTCCGCGAATTGGCTGTGTCCTATCTTGATCGCACCGATCTGGCTCACGTGAAACCAGAAGGCGCATCCTTCGATGACCTTGGCCGCGGCGAAGAAGAAGGCGTGTCCAACATTCAGGAAATGTCTGACTCAGCGGCCTCCAAGTCCTTGGAAGTGCTCAAGCAAATCAGCTCAACCGGTTACCTGCGTAAGCGCGTTCCGAACGATCTGGTTGTTCTTCAGGGCGGCGCAGGTGCTGTTGCATTCGGTGGCGGTGACGCATCGGCGGCCTTGGATACATTGGTCCCAGCAGTCGCAGCTGGTGGCGGCATGGCGCAGGCCGTGTCTTCAACGACGAGTGTTTCATCCGGTACCGTGGGTCTTAGCGCCCGCGATAAAGCAAAGATGCAAGGCTATGAAGGCGAAGCGTGCGGCGAGTGCGGCAACTACACGCTGGTGCGCAATGGCACCTGCATGAAGTGCAACACCTGCGGCGGCACATCCGGCTGTAGTTAATCGGTTCCGGCGGGCAGGGTGACCTACCCGCCGTGAGCGCCC
>CALBVZ010000004.1 GCA_937969445.1 uncultured Octadecabacter sp.
AGCTCACCCGTTACAGTGATGTTCTCAAGACCCACCGAGGCGAAACGTTCCGCCTGTGTAGCAGACTTAACAAAGGCCCCTGAAAACCCTTTGATGATACGTTGACGAATTCGAAGTCCCTTGCTGTCACGCGCCAGTGGACGCGTCGCATATTGAGCATTGCACATGTAAAGCGGCACACCCGCTGCCTTGGCTCCGAAGACCATTGCAGGCCAGATTTCCACCTCTAACGGAAGTCCAATTCTCGGGCGAACCGCGCGGAAAAAGCGCCGGTAGCACCACCTCATATCGAAGGGGACCCAAATCACCGCCAATTGGCCCGAGGCGATCTCGGATCGAAATTGATGTTCGGACTCACGCCGTCCGGTTGGCGTGAAATGCGTTAGAATGACTTTGTCTCCGCGCGCGAGGGCGAGTTTGATCAAGCCTAACGCCGAACGGGTTTCTCCCAAGCTTACAGCGTGAAACCACAGCGCGCCCTGCGGAAGCGGTTGGCGATAAAACCCAAATCGCTCAGCGATATTTCGGGAATAGTCGGGGTCTCGTTTTCCCCTTCGCCAGAGGTAGACCAAAACAAGCGGCAATAGTGGAATCCACAACAGGCGATAAAAGATCAAAAATAAATTGAGGATCAAGGCGCCCACCCAATCAGTGCATGTGTCGCGAGAATAATCATGCTGTTGCCGTCGCCCTAGCTTTCACAACCCAAGGGCAATCAGAGCGCGGCGCATGGGGAAGATCATTGGTGTCGAGTCTAGGAATTGCAAGTCGGTCTTTATTGTTGGCCCAAAGCTCAGGCACCACTGTAAAACCAACCGAGAAACCCGCCGTTTGAACTGCTTCACGCACATCTACGGTCTGGTCGCCGAACGGGTAACAGTAATATCCGTCCTTCACAGGGGCGCCAATGGCACTCAACGCGGCGACTGCGCCTTCGACTTCATTGACAAGCTCATTTGGTGTGGCACGTCCGTGCCACAAGTGCAGGTCCCCATGCCCGCCGAATTCCATGCCACCCGCACGCATTTCCCGTGCCTGCTCTGTCGTCAGATATAGCGAATCCGCAAAGGCCGCCTCGTCATCACTGACGTGCTTGCGAAACAGTTTTCTGGTCAGCTCGGTACGAATATCCGGTGGTAACACGTGCTGCAAAAGGCGTTTTGCATATCCGACGTTTGCGCTGTCATAGCGGTTAGGGGAAAAATGAGTGGCCCTCAGGGCCATCGGTTCAAATTGCCCATCTTCAAGCAGCAGCGTATCAAGCTCGGCTGCAAGAGAGTCACGGCTTGAGTGATTTGCGAGAATGAACTGAATTCGGTTCACCTCAAGCATCTTCCGATCGATCAATGACGAACGTGTCGGAAAGAAAAGTCCACTAAGCCCGCGCGCCAAAAGCGCTGGAAATACATGTTCGTAATGGTCGGAATAACCGTCATCAAAGGTCAAAAGACATGGGCGTGGCGGCATTGGTTTGTCCGCTATCAAATCGCGCGGTGAGATGATGTCGTAGTGCTCTTGCAGATGATCAAGCTGCCCTAAAAAATCATCTAGCTCGAGCGCATTAAGGCGCGGGAATGCACTGTCCGCAACGGGGCGGACGTAATGATACATCACCGTAGTCAGAAGCGGTTGATTACCCGTCACAAGCCGTTCCCCTCGAACCAAGCTATAGTGGGTCGATCAAGGTCCATATCGCCACGCGTGACATGCAAATTTGAAAAATCGAACAGGCTATCGCGATCATGCTTTGCCCAAACCATCAGAGATGTCGTTGCAGGCCGACGTAGTTCAACAGGGTAAAACAACGAAGGCAACTCGATCAGAGGATCATCAACACAAGAGCTCCAATGCCGTGCACGGATATGCGCCGATAAAGCGCCTGATGTTGCGCTCACATCAACAAAAGCAGCGCCTCTTTTCTTGGCCTCGTTTTCAACGAAAGCCAACGCGGCGTGCAAATCTTTGGGGTCACCGAAAATATCAATTGCGTGCAGAATGGGTGTGTCTTCGACGCGATCAGCACGTAAAATCACCCCAGCACCTTTGCCTGAACTCTGCGCATCATGGACCAAAAACGCTTCATAACGAAACGCCGGATGATGATCATACCGCCACGCCAATCTTTCGGCATCACGGGCGAAATGACCCATCTTCGTAAGCGCCGCCGCTGGCGCAGCGAGATCTGCGGCTTTAACGGGCACAGCGGTCCAAACTTGTTTCTGGGCTAGGGTTTGGCGCGCGGCAGTCAACGTTAGTGCGTTCTCGGGCGCAGTCGCAAAGCGCTGAACACTGTCAAAATCAGCTACATAAAAGAACCGCGGGACATGGGACAGAAACGTGAACCCCGCTTTTAGGTAAAGCGGCACAGCATCGGCGGTAATGCCAGCTCCGGTTAGCACGTCGTAGCGGTTTTGGAGTTCTGCCAATATCTGTCGACCCACGCCCTTCCCTCTGGCCGCAGGCGCGACAACCCAAGTTGTTAGCTCCGCACCTTTTCGTGTGCGCCCATTGATATGGAAATCCGAAGGCGTAACCCCCATCACTGCAATGATTTGGTCACCCTGCAGCGCGACGATGCTATGATTTTCACCATCCGCTGTCGGTGCATCATTAAACTGCCATTTCGAAAAATCTTCCCGTGACAGGGCGATCGGGCGCGACCAGTTTTCTTGATAGAATGCGCAGACGTCGCTATTCGAAAGGCCCGCTTCTGCAACTGATGTAATACGCAACACGTCTTCGGGGCTGGTCGCCTCGTTATGTGGCGGTAAGGAAGAAGAGCTACCTACCATTTTCGACCCAATTGCAGTTAGGAAAGTTGGTAAGTTCTCGCATGAACACGATGCGTTTGCCAGAGACTAAGTTGCTCTGTCACTCAGCCACCTTTACCCACGCAAAGACATTCGGCGCGAAATGTTTTTCACTCAACGAATTGAAATGGGGAACATTTGCGTCTGTATTCCATCAAGCGCAGAGTTGGCAAATGGGACAGGACCTTGAATTCGTTTAACCCTGCCAACATCTGATATAGCGTACAGCGCGCCCAATATTTTCATCGGCTTAGGAAAACACCATGAACATTCAAACCGACTGGGTTGAGCGCTTTCCGGGACTATCTCGACTGGAACCGCCGATTAAGGAACTGCTGCTTAGCAGAAGCGTGATCGTTGACGTTCCAAACGGGACGGCATTGTTTGGGCCGGGAAATTCACCCGAAAACATGCTGTTCCTTTTGGACGGAACTGTGCGCGTGCAACAGGTGTCAGACACCGGACATGAAATCGTGCTGTACCGTATCCACGCCGGTCAAAGCTGCGTTTTGACGACGGCCTGCTTGCTGGCCTATGAAGATTACGCAGCAGACGGTGTCGCGGAAACCACGGTTCAGGCAGCAGCTGTGCCGCGCGAAGTATTTGATGACCTTGTAGCGCAATCCAAGACATTCCGCGACTTTGTATTCGCCGCTTTTGCCAAACGCATCACAGACCTGTTTCGCATGATTGATGAGGTCGCATTTCAGCGTTTGGATGTACGCCTCGCTGATAAACTTGTCAGTCTTGCTGACAGCGACAACGTCGTTAAAACTACCCACCAGAAGCTTTCCGTCGAATTGGGAACAGCGCGTGAAGTGGTTTCCCGTCAGCTGCAGGAATTTCAACGTCGGGGCTGGATCGAACAAGCCCGCGGAAGCGTTAGCCTACTCGATATGACCCAAATTAAGAAGCTGGCCAATCACAATACTTAAATGAATTTTCAGTTTGGTGACAAAATCACCGTCGTTTTCTGCCCGTTACGCTATGATTGACTTAATCATTCATAGGAGACGACGAAATGACTGCAAATATTGGCTCAATTGATCGCGCTGTTCGAATCATACTCGGCATTGTGCTGCTTGCCGCGCCCTTCCTGAGCGGAATGGCATTGTTTGAATCCACAACCGCGACTGTAATTTCAGTGATCGCAGGTATCGTAATGTTGGCAACGTCCTCCATGCGCTTTTGCCCGCTTTACCGCATCTTCGGCATTCGGACGTGCAAGCTATGATTGAGACCGCTTTCACTCCTTATGCGTCACTCGGTGGTGGGATTTTGATTGGCCTTGCGTCGGTTGCATTGATGGCCGTTGCTGGCCGCATCATGGGCGCAACTGGCATTCTCGCCGGCCTTTTGCAGCCGTCCAATTTTGCAGATTGGTCTTGGCGTGCTGTCATCGTGGCAGGCATGATCGCTGGCCCATTTGTTGTGATGTTGTTCACAGGCGAAATGCCTGCTGTTCAGGTGCCTGTCTCGACGACCATGCTGATTATTGGCGGTTTCATCGTCGGTGTCGGTGTCACGTTTGGTGGCGGCTGTACGTCTGGCCACGGTGTTTGTGGCATGGCGCGGGTCTCGCCCCGCTCAATCGTTGCAACGATCACCTTTATGATTGCCACAATCATCACAGTTTACGTGGTCCGCCACATCTTCGGAGTTTGAGCATGCGCCTTATTATACTTTTCCTAATCGGCCTCGTGTTCGGTGTTGGCATTTCAATCGGCGGTATGGCGAACCCAGCCAAGGTCGTTAACTTCTTTGATTTCGCCGGAACATGGGACCCAAGCCTGATCTTTGTGATGGCTGGCGCTGTTGTCGTAACCTTCATCGGCTACCGCTTTGTTCTGAAACGTCCGGCGCCAACAATGGACGTGAAATTTTATCTGCCAACACGTCGTGACATTGACCTTCCACTCATCGCTGGCTCAGCTGTGTTTGGCGTTGGCTGGGGTATTGCAGGGTTTTGCCCAGGTGGTGCGTTGCCTGCGCTCGGTACGGGTCGCTCGGAAGTGTTCATCTTTGTCGGCGCGTTACTCGCCGGCATCTTCGCCGCTAAATTTCTTCAATCTGCCCTCGCTAAACGGGCATCCGCGCAAGCTTAAAGAATGGGAGTTTTCCAAATGGCCTACCCAATCGATCTGACTGTAAAACCCGATGTTTCCGCTCATTTTGATGAGACGACGAACACGATCACGTACATCGTGAAAGACCCGAACAGCGACCA
This sequence comes from uncultured Octadecabacter sp., assembly GCA_937969445.1. Classification (GTDB taxonomy): domain Bacteria; phylum Pseudomonadota; class Alphaproteobacteria; order Rhodobacterales; family Rhodobacteraceae; genus Octadecabacter. The sequence goes on from CALBVZ010000004.1 coordinate 5,038, forward strand.
TTGCGCGATCATCGATAGCGTCATGGATATCGACTACGCCGCTGGTCGCATCACATATGAGGCCGCCGACCGTCTCATTGCTGAGATCAATGAACGTGGACTTACGTTAGATTGGATCATCGAGACACACGTCCACGCCGACCACCTCAGCGCCGCGCCCTACATCCAAAACAAACTGGGTGGCAAAATTGGCGTCGGCGAAAAGATCATGGTAATTCAGGAAACCTTCGGAAAGGTTTTCAACGAAGGCACTGAGTTTGAGCGTGACGGTTCCCAATTCGACGCGCTGTTCAAAGACGGTGACACCTACATGATTGGCGGGATGCAGGCGTTTGCCATGTACACACCGGGCCACACGCCTGCCTGCATGGTCCACGTTATTGGCAACGCTGCCTTTGCTGGTGATACGTTGTTCATGCCTGATGGTGGCTCAGCGCGTTGTGATTTTCCCGGCGGTTCCGCAAGCGAACTTTACGACAGCATCATGAAGGTGCTGTCCCTGCCTGATGAGACACGCCTGTTCATGTGCCATGACTACGGCCCCAACGGACGTGCGATCGAATGGGAAACCACGGTCGCCGAGCAAAAGGCCGAGAACATCCACGTTGGCGGTGACAAAACCCGTGAAGAATTCATCAAGTTCCGCACGGAACGTGATGCTCAGCTAGCGATGCCAAAACTGATCATCCCATCCCTACAGGTCAATATGCGTGCTGGCGAAATCCCGACAGATAAAGACGGCAACCCCGTCTTGAAAATACCCGTCAACGGTCTGTAACCAGCTAAGCCGAAGGAGATTTCAATGTCTAATCACACAACAATCGACAATCTCAACAAGGCCCTCCAGATGGAGATGACAGCGTCCCATCAATACCAGCTTCACGCCCACGTACTTGATGACTGGGGTCTTGATAAGCTGGCCGCTAAAATGCGCGAAGAACAGGCCGAAGAGATCGGTCATTCCGATATGTTCATCGAACGCATTTTGTTTCTGAAGGGCGATCCAGAAATTGCTTTCGCCAACGCTCCGAAGCGGGCCAGTAACTTGGCAGAAATGTTCAAGGCGGATCTGGCCGACGAAGAAGAAGCCGTCGAGTTCTACTTGAAGGCAGCAAGACAGGCTTACGACGAAAACGACGTCGGTTCACGTACCTTATTCGAGACCATCGCGCTAGATGAGGAGGGCCACAAAGCGTGGCTTGAGCTGCAACTCGAACTTCTCACGCGATTGGGTGAACAAGCCTACAGCGCAACCCTTGTTTCTTCGCCAGCGATTGGCGGGGAAACTGCCCAACAGACATAAGAAAGTTGAGAGCATGGACCTTAAACCATTAACAGCCAATCTATCCGTCAGCGCGCAAATTCAGACGTCTGATTTAAAAGCAATCAAAGACGCGGGCTTTCGAGCGATCATCTGTAATCGACCGGATGGTGAAGGCGCTGATCAGCCAACCTTTGACGAGATAGCCAAGGCTGCAAAAAAGCAGGGGCTTGAGGCCATGTATCTGCCGATCGTGGCAGGCAAAGTATCCGACGAAGATGCGAGCGACTTTAACCAAGCGCTGACATCAATGCCCGGCCCTGTTCTGGCCTATTGCCGCACGGGGACACGTTCTGCGACGCTTTGGTCACTTGGCCAAGCGGGACAGCGGAGCCTCGCCGACATCCTCGCAGCGACTAAAGCGGCAGGGTATGAAATGGGCGGCGTTGTTCGGCGTATTGTAAATGGTGGCAAAACGCCAACCGAGACGGGTGATGCAAATTTCAGCGTTGTGATTGTTGGGGCTGGTGCAGGTGGTATTGCCGCCGCTGCGAGCCTTAAATCGCGCAAGCCTGACCTTGATATCGCGATCATTGATCCTGCGGATATCCACTACTACCAACCCGGTTGGACTATGGTTGGCGGCGGCATCTTTGAACCCGAGCAAACATCACGCACCATGGGGTCGCTGATCCCCAAAGGTGTCCACTGGATACAATCCGCAGTCGCCGCGTTCGAGCCCGAAAACAACGCCGTGATCCTGGATGGTTGTCGCGTTGTGAAATATGACCGCCTGATCGTCTGCCCTGGCATCAAGCTGGACTGGAACAAGGTTGAGGGCCTCGTTGAAACCCTCGGCCAGAATGGTGTGACGTCAAACTACCGCTATGATTTGGCCCCTTATACCTGGAAGCTGGTCAGTGGCATGATGGAGGGGCGCGCGATCTTCACGCAGCCACCAATGCCGATTAAATGCGCAGGCGCGCCGCAAAAGGCGATGTATCTGTCTGGAGACGCATGGCATCGCCGTGGAGTCCTCAATAAGATCGACATCCAGTTCAACAACGCCGGCGGTGTTCTATTTGGCGTAAAGGACTACGTCCCTGCCCTGATGGACTACGTCAAAAAGTACGACGCTAATTTGAACTTTTTCCACAACCTGGTGGCTGTTGATGGTCCAGCCAAGAAAGCATGGTTTGACGTGGCAAAGCCTGACATGCCGGTTGAGAGGGTCGAGATGGAATTCGACATGATGCATGTCTGCCCACCGCAGACCGCGCCTGACTTCATTCGCGTTTCGCCCTTGGCTGACGCTGTTGGATGGGTCGACGTTGACCAGGCCACGCTGCGCCACAAAACTTACGACAACGTCTGGTCCTTGGGTGACGTGATGAACGCGCCGAACGCAAAAACCGCCGCCGCAGCGCGCATTCAAGCGCCTGTTGTCGCGGACAACATCATCGCAGACATTCGCGGTGGTTCAGCAGTTGCGCAATACAACGGCTATGGCTCTTGCCCTCTGACTGTAGAACGCGGAAAGATCGTTCTGGCGGAATTCGGGTACGGCGGCACGATGCTGCCGAGCTTCCCGAAGTTCATTGTCGATGGCACAAAACCGTCACGCGCTGCGTGGTTTCTGAAAGAAAAGATGCTGCCACCAATCTATTGGAAAGGCATGTTGAAGGGCCGCGAGTGGATGGCAAAACCCGAAAAGATTATTGCGAAGTAACGGCTCTAATGGCCCTTGCAACAGCGCAAGGGCCCCTAATCCCTAGAGAACCCGATGAAAATTGACCTAACGCATTACCTGCCCATTCTGACATGGGGGCGGGCCTACAACCGTTCTGCGCTAACCAATGACCTTGTGGCAGCGCTGATCGTAACGATCATGCTCATCCCGCAGTCACTGGCCTATGCGCTGCTAGCGGGCTTGCCAGCAGAAGCAGGTCTTTACGCCTCTATCGTTCCAATCATGCTTTATGCAGTATTCGGGACCAGCCGCGCACTGGCGGTTGGGCCCGTTGCGGTTGTGTCATTGATGACGGCCGCCGCACTTAGCAATATCGTTGAACAAGGCACGATGGGGTATGCTGTCGCGGCGCTTTCTTTGGCGGGTTTGTCCGGTGCCATTCTTCTCGCAATGGGACTGTTCCGCCTTGGGTTTATCGCCAATTTCCTGTCACACCCCGTCATCGCAGGCTTCATCACAGCGTCCGGTATCATCATCGCGGCCAGCCAGCTCAAGCACATCCTCGGGATTGATGCCCACGGCCACAACCTGCTGGAACTGGTCATTTCACTGGCCACGCACTTGGGCGAGATCAATTGGATCACCGCCATCATTGGCGTCCTTGCCACCGGGTTTCTGTTCTGGGTCCGAAAAGGGTTAAAGCCACTGCTACAAAACCTTGGCTTTTCCAGCGGCCTGACAGGTGTCTTGGTCAAAACTGGCCCCGTCGCCGTGGTTGTCCTCACCACCTTTGCCGTCTGGCTGTTCGGGTTGGCGGACAAAGGGGTCAAGATTGTTGGCGAAGTCCCGCAGAGTCTGCCACCGCTAACTCTGCCATCTTTCTCTCCAGACCTCCTTGGTCAACTGCTCCTACCCGCCTTCTTGATCTCGATCATCGGCTTCGTTGAATCTATCTCGGTGGCGCAAACACTTGCTGCTAAGAAACGCCAACGCATTGATCCAGACCAGGAACTCATCGGACTTGGCGCGGCTAATATAGGCGCATCTCTGACAGGTGGTTTTCCAGTTACGGGCGGATTTTCGCGTTCAGTTGTGAACTTTGATGCCGGAGCTGAAACCCCGGCCGCAGGCGCATTCACCGCCATTGGTCTGGCGATCGCCGCCCTCGCCCTCACGCCACTTATCTACTTCCTCCCCAAGGCAACTTTAGCTGCAACCATCATCGTGGCCGTTCTTAGTCTCGTGGATTTCTCAATCCTGAAACGTAGCTGGACCTACTCCAAGGCCGATTTCACAGCTGTCTTCACAACGATCATTTTGACGCTTGCGTTGGGGGTTGAGATTGGCGTTTCTGCTGGTGTCGGCCTGTCTATTCTGCTGCATCTTTACAAGTCATCCAAACCGCACATCGCCGAAGTTGGCCTAGTGCCGCACACTGAACACTTCCGCAATATCCTGCGCCATGATGTTCTTACACACCCGAACATTGTGACCCTACGGATCGACGAGAGCCTGTATTTCGCGAACGCCCGCTACCTTGAGGACAAAATCCACAATCGCGTTGCTGGCGACAAAGCCATCCGCCACGTGATCCTGCAATGCTCGGCGATCAACGAAATCGACCTTAGCGCGCTGGAGTCCCTTGAGGCGATCAACGAGCGCTTGCACGAAATGAACGTCTGTCTTCACCTGTCTGAGGTCAAGGGGCCAGTTATGGACCGCCTTCAGCGCGAACATTTCTTGTCTGAACTAACGGGTCAGGTTTTCTTGTCGCAGTTTGAAGCTGTCAAAGAACTAGAATCCAAGTAAGCCTACGCCAACAGTGTTCTGGTTTTTTCTAGGAACATCGCCAGCAGTTTGCCTGCTCGCTCAGGGCTGCTGGATTCTGCGTAGCACCGGAATTCGGGCGCGTTTCCGGACGGCCTTAGATGCACGATATCGCCGCCCTGAAACGTCACGCGCAACCCGTCGGTTAAATCGACATTTTTCTCGGCAGGCATGTCCGTAAAAAACGCTGTCCGCGCAATTTCGTTAGCACACAGGTTCGAAAGAAATGCCCCCGATACGTCCACCGCAATTCCGGTCAATCGGTCTGTTGCAGTAAATCGCGAAGGTAACTCCGCGACCAATTCAGCCAACCCGCATCCTGCTTTTCGTGCCATGTACAGCGGCGCAAGTATCGGCAACAAACAGTCGCGCGTCATCAGGGGCGCTAGCGACCCAGCGGGGCCATCTGCCGTATATCCCAGCAGGAAACCACCATTCGCTTCATACCCGACAACGTTTAGCGCCCTGTCCATCTCCATTGCGGCGATCACAAACGGAGAGCCGATACGCGTGCGCACGACCTCATCAAACTCTGGCAATTCATCAACCATCGTGTTCGACGACACAGGCGTGCAAATCTGCGTCGCCCCAATGAGCCGCGCCGTCAACGGCCCAAGCACATCGCCCGCAACGATCTTGCCCGCCGCGTCCGCCACCATCGGGCGGTCCGCATCACCATCGGTCGAGATCAGCGCATCGAGGTTGTGTTCTTTGCACCATCCCGCAAGCTGCGCACGTGTCTCTGGATCAACAGCTTCGGTATCAACCGGAATGAACGTATCCGACCACGCCAGTGGAACCGCCGCACCGCCCAACGCCTGCACCACATCCACCATGGTTTCCCGCGCAACTGAACTGTGTTGGTAAATGCCGATCCGTAGACCGCCCAACGCACCCGCGCCGAAACCGTCAACGTAGCGCGCGATATATGCAGCGGTTGCTTCGCCATGCGCATTCATCTTTTTGCCGGTACCGCGTGCTACCGCCCCAAGCGCCGCGAGAATCGCGACTTCGTCGTTTTTAGAAATCTCACCGTTTGGCGTGTAAAACTTTAGCCCATTTCGATCCGCTGGAATGTGGCTACCCGTCACCATAATCGCGCTTTGCCCTTCGCTAAGCGCTGCAAGCGCAAGCGCAGGTGTTGGCAACGCCCCGTCAACTATCGCCGTTCCACCCGCCGTGACAATCGCATCAATCACGGCCTTGGCTATTGCGGGTGAAGACGGACGCAAATCCCATCCAATGCGAACAGCACTGCCTGTTCCACAGGCTTCTAAGAACGCATGTGTATACGACGTTACCAATTCTGGGGTCAGCTCAACAACGAGCCCGCGCAATCCACTGGTGCCAAATTTCGGTGCCATTCTGTTCGTTCCCTCAAAAATCTTCAAAGACACAATACGTGTGCTTGTAGCGCGCATGCCCCTCAGCCGTTGCATCGCTAAACGCCGGATCCGGTTCAAACATTCTAGCCAAAAGGTGACCACGTTACCACGTCTAACCCTGCCCGCACCGCCAACGCACGATCCAATGTCGTGCCCGTCGCGCCAAGCGGGTCTTTGCAATCCGCACAGGCATAGCTGATCCCTTGCAACACCGTGCGCACCGATTGAAGCTGCCGTGTTATCGCCAATGCCGAAACGCGTTGCGTCGTGTATTTGTCCCGTAACCAATGCCTTTTAGCCCGCTGCAAACGGCCTTTATTCTAAGTGCTCAGAATGTCGCCACGACCGCATCACACTACGACCTGGTATCTTGCTTGGAACTCCCAACGTGCTGACGTGGCGCTGGTATTCCATGGCGGTTCAAGGGTCTTGATGGCACAACGTCGCCTGCTCACCCAGACGTCCAGTGTTTGTGAGTTCTACAACGGAACGAAGTAACGCATGGCCCGCCGCCGTGTGCACATCCTGAAAGACATGCACGACCCGCTTGCTGATGCAACACGCAGTGTTCTACAGGGTTTCAAGCCAGCAAAAGGCGCGCGTTAAGTTACCCGGCCTTTGGTCATGTATTTCGGGTCATCCCAAATGCGATTATCCAACACATCTGCGAGGATTGCGACCGCACCTAAAACGTCGTCTTCATCAATATAAAGCGGTGTAAAACCGAAACGAATTAGATTTGGCGCACGGAAGTCCCCGATCACGTCACGTTCGATCAGGGACTGCATTACAGCGAAGGCATTGTCGTGCGCAAAGGATACTTGGCTGCCCCTTTGTGTTCCGTCGCGCGGGGAAAACAGCGTCAGCTCTGGGCAGCGTGCCTCAACCTCGGAAATGAACAGCTCCGTCAATCGAATAGATGTTGATCGGATGTCTTCCATCTCGATGCCATCCCAAACGTCCAATGCTGCTTCTAGCGCCGCTAACTGCAACACTGGCGGCGTGCCAATCCGCATCCTTTCAATCCCCATGGCAGGGCGGTAATCCAAATCAAACGCAAATGGCACATCATGGCCGAGCCAACCAGACAGTGCAGGTTTGATGCCTTCAACCACATCAGGGCGGACATAAATAAACGCCGGCGCACCTGGCCCGCCGTTTAGGTATTTGTACGTACAGCCGACGGCGAATTCACAGCCACACCCCTGAAGGTCGACCGGAACTGCCCCTGCCGAGTGCGCCAAATCCCAGATCATGACAGCACCGGCATCGCGGGCTTTCGCCGTCAATGTAGCCATGTCGTGCATTCGGCCAGAACGGTAATCAACCTGCGTGATCATCACTGCGGCAACCTCGTCTGTAATGGAATCCATCACATCAAACGGATCAACAATCCGAAGCTCATGCCCCTGACCGAGTTGCGCAATCAGCCCCTGCGCCATGTACAAATCGGACGGAAAATTGCCACTGTCAGACAGAATTACTTTGCGGTCAGGGCGCATTTGCACCGCTGCCGAAAGTGCCTGATACACCTTCACCGAAAGCGTATCACCCATCGTGACACTGCCCTCAGGCGCGCCAACCAGTTTGCCGACCAGATTGCCAACACGCATGGGTTGACCCATCCAGTCATCAACATTCCAACCCTTGATCAGATGTGCGCCCCATTGGTCCGTGACCATGGCACTCAACGCGCCATCCACCGATTTAGGTAATGGCCCCAATGAGTTACCGTCAAGGTAGATCATGCCTTCGGGCAGATGAAACAAGTCTTTACGGGGTAGTGTCATGGGACAATCCTTAGTCGGTTTGCCCCACGCTAACCTAACCGCGCATCAGCGAATAGTCCGGATCGTATGGCCCCATCGGGATGATCGTAGCAGGAACACGCTTGCCCAGAACATCTACTTCAAACGTGGTTCCCTCTGCGGAATGCTCGGGCTTCACGAAAGCAAAAGCGAGGTTTTTGCCGGTGCGATAACCCCAATCACCCGACGTGACCGTGCCGACAACCGCGTCGCCAACCATCACGGACGAGCCGCCATGGGCCGCGGCTTCATTGGTATCCAATTCCATCGTCACGAGCTCAACAGTTTTGCCCACTGCGACGCGTTTTTCCAACGCAGCTTTACCGACAAAATCTTCTTTTCCCATTTTGATGAAACGATCAAGACCGGTTTCGAATGGGTCAAATTCCGTCAGGATATCGGCCTTCCAATGCAAGAAGCCTTTTTCCATCCGCATGGAATTCACGGCCTTGGCACCGAACATCTTCATGCCAAACGCCTCGCCCGCTTTGCGCAGGGTTTTGTAGGCGTTATAGAGATGCGCGTTCGGAACGTGGATTTCATAGGCTAATTCGCCCGAAAAACTAACGCCAAGAACCGTTGCTGGTGCAAAGCCGATGAAACATTCGCGCGCAGACAGCCACGGGAATGCCGCCTTGGACCAATCCAAACGCGACACAGCCGACAACACGTCACGCGCCTTTGGGCCAGCCACAACCAGAATGGTTTGGTCATTGGTTAGTGATCTGATCTGCACCTCTTCGTCATCGGACATGTGCATCTGCAGCCAGTCCATGTCGTGGAATTCAGCAGCCGCCGCTGACCCGAACCAAGCACGCGCAGGGCCGCGATCCGTTGCCGGTAGGTTCGCAATCGTTGCTTCGCCTTTTACCATGCCGTGGTCGTTCAGCATGTAGCCAAGGCCGACGCGACCATCTTTCTTGGTGATGTTGCCGCAGAACATACGGTCGATGAATTTGTGGCGATCTTCACCGGTGATTTCAAAGCGGTTGAAACCGTTGACCTCGCAGATGCCGACAGCGTTTTGCACAGTGGCAACTTCTTCACCAACAATGTCAAAGCTCTCATCGAACTTGAACGTATGGGTCACGTGGAAATCAGGGGTCGGCTTCATGAACTCCACCCGTTCCCAACCATTCACAATGGTAAACTCAGCGCCTTCCGCCTCTAGCACAGGCGTGATCGGCGTTGTTTTGGCGTCACGACCGACAGGGCGATGTTCGTTCGGGAAATGGAAGCGGAATTCGTTCTGGTAATCCTCAATCGCCTTTAGCGAAGTCAGTTCCACATTGGTGTGGCCCGTGAAGCGACGCGGATCGATGCACCATGTGTCATAGCAGGCCTCACCATGGACGATCTGTTGCGCCAACATCCAGCCGTGGCCACCACCCTCGCCCAGACCTGCACGCAGGCCGATGATGCAGAACGCATTACGCTTGTTTGGGATCGGGCCAACCAATGGTGCGCCGTCAATCGTGTAGGTAATCGGGCCGTTGACGATGTTCTTGATGCCCACTTCCATCAACGCTGGCATCCGCTCAAACGCACCTTCCAGCACGTCGGTCACGCGATCCAGATCGTCTGGGCAGAGATCGTTGGAGAAATCAGGCGAGATACCGTCCATGCCCCATGTCTTACAATCCTGCTCATAAAACCCGAGCAGCAGTCCGTTTTTTTCCTGACGACAGTAGTAATCGGAAATCGGGCAACGCAGCAGCGGCATACGGTGGCCTGCTTCAACAATCGCGGGGATTTCGTCGGTCACGAAATACTGATGTTCCATCGACGCAACGGGGTGATGAACATCCATCATCGCGCCCACTTCATTCACGCGGTAACCACAGGCGTTAACCACGACATCACAATCAATGTCGCCCTTGTTGGTGTGAACCGTCCACGTGTCATCCTTGTGCTGCGTCAGCCCCGTCACGTTGGTTTGGCGATACACGTCTGCACCCGCGTTACGCGCACGCCGCGCCAGCGCCTGACACAAGGAAGCTGGATCAATGTCGCCATCACTTGGGTCCCAAAGTCCGCCCAACAGGTTGTCCGTTGAAATCAGTGGATGACGACGGGCGCATTCTTCAGCGTCGAGGACTTCGAAATCCACGCCCATGCCCCGCGCCATTGATGAAAAGTGGCGATAGCCATCCATCTGTTCTTCGGTATTGGCCAAACGAATGCCGCCGTCGCCATGGTTGTACTGCACGGGGTAGTCCGCGTCATCGCGCAACTCTTTGTACAGATTAATCGAATGTGTCTTCAGGCCAACCATTGTCTGGTTGCCGCCGAAATTCGTAACCTGCGCGGCCGAATGCCATGTTGTGCCACTCGTCAGTTCATCACGTTCCACCAACACAACGTCCGTCCAACCCTCTTGGGTCAGATGATACAGGGTTGAGCAGCCGGCAATGCCGCCGCCGATGACGACAGCCTTGGTTCGGGTTTTCATAGGGGCATCCTTTGGTATCTACGCCCCAAACCTGACCAGATCAAAAGGAGTCGCGCAATCCGGCCAAGCTTCAGCAAATCAATGATTTCGATTTACCGAAGCACTTGAAGCCCACCATTCAGAAATGGCAACCGCTGCTCAGCAGTCGCCAGAATACGTTCACTAATGAAGAAACGGATATCCTCGGCCATTTGGTGGGGCAGCTCCCCCAATGCCCCGCGTCGGGCATGCAGCGCCATGCGCCGCGAGAACGCAGGAACTGGCAATGGGTGCGCGCGCACAAGATCCCCCGCCAGCGGTGTTCCAAAGTACGTAAGCGCGGACGTGATCGCCCATCCACCCAGCTCAGCGGTCATCGCGAACAAGGCTTGATTGGTGGAAAACTCAAAACTTCGTGCAGGTTGTAGGTTGGACCTGCGCAATTGCGCTTCAATCTGCCGTCCAATCTGCAATTCAGAGGCATAGCGCACGAAAGCGCTGGCCTTTAATTGCTCAACGTCTGGCGCATCGCCGAGTTCAGGTGCGGCAACCAAGATAAACGGGTCACGCAGGATCGGATGCTGTTCCACCCAATCCGCTTCCGCAACTGTATCCACAGCCAGCATCAGATCTACAGCACGCGTACTAAGCGCTTCGTTATTCTCATGACTTGCGCCACTGCTCAGCGTAAACGCGATATTGGGATACGTCGTTGTTTGCTTAACCAGCCATGGTGCAATTACCGTGGCATCCAGTTCTTCAATTGAAGCGATCCGCACGGACATTGGCGGCATCTGATCTGCCGTGACCAACCGCGCTTTAGCTGCACTTACATCATCCAAAAGCTGTTTGGCCGGATCAAGGAACATCGCACCCGCCTTTGTCAGTCTAAATTGACGTGCCGAACGCTCAATCAATTTCGCACCAAGCGCGGCTTCAAGCCCTGCGAGCTGCTGGGAAACGGATGACGGGCTAATGCCAAGACGATGCGCAGCTTTGGTGACGGACTTCGCCTCAACGGCGGCTACAAATGTCTGCGCGGCGCGGAATGTGAACGGGGGTGCTTGATTCTCCATATGTAAATCAACGTTTCTGATTTTCAGCATCTTGTCCACGACGCTTGCGCGAAAACCCTACCACGTTGACGCTTCATATATGACAGGTCCAAATCATCCCACCGCGCAGCCGACCACGCCAAACGCGCGGTTCCAGTTGCCATGACCGACTTCACCTAACGCAGAATAGAAATACGCAACAGAAACCCAGGCTTTGACGCGATCTGCGCTTCCATTCCGCGTCGCGGTCATTTTCTTGCACCCGAATAACCTACGCCACAAAAGAGCGTGTTTATCATAACCCATCCTTGTCCGATCGTGCCCCCAAACACATGGGCGGACGCAGGCGCGCGGACCGCGCGAAACAGCGGGTGGATGGCACCCTAAGCACCCATAATCCTGCGCATTTATCCGCCAAGTAAGAGGCAGAAATCCGCGCGGCATTCAACATCATCGATGAACATGCCCTTGACCTTTGCAGCCTAACCGTGAAGCGTGGCGACAACAAAAAGAAAGGCTGGACCATGGGCAAACTCCACAAAAAAATCGTCCTCACAGGGGCCTGTGGCAGCCTTGGAATGGAAATACGGGCGACACTGGCGGCTTTGGCCGACGAGTTGGTTTCTGTGGACATTGCGGATGCACCTGAAACGCTGCTTGATAACGAGACATTCGTCAAAGCCGACTGCGCAATTTTCGATGAGGTCTTGCCCCTGATGGAAGGGGCGAACATGGCAGTTCACTTCGCATCTATTCCAGATGAACGCCCATTCGAGACCCTTCTCGGCCCGAACTTTCTGTCGTCCTACAACGTTTGGGAGGCGGGCCACCGCCACGGCGTGCAGCGCGTCATTTACGCATCCTCCGTCCACGCGGTTGGCATGCACGAAAACGCAGCAGGCATCGACACCGACGCGGATCATGCACCCGATACATTCTACGGGCTCGCCAAGTGCTTTGCCGAAGATCTCGGCAAACTTTATTGGGCCAAACGCGGAATGGAATCCGTGCATTTGCGTATCTTTTCCTGCACCAAAGTTCCGCAAAACCTGCGCGCTTTGCGAACGTGGCTTAGCTTTGATGACCTGCGCCACCTTGTTGAGAGATCGGTCACCGCAACCACAACTGGTTTTTCCGTCGTCTATGGTATTTCCAATAATGATCGCGCGCCCGTCTCGAACGCGAAAGCCACTTTCTTGGGTTACAAACCAAAAGACAACGCTGAAAACTGGGCTGAAAGCCTGTTTGCAGGCGCGCCACCGGCTGACCCGTCTGACCGTGCACAACTTTGCATCGGTGGTCCCTTCGCGACCATTCCTTTGGGGGAAAGTGGCGTAGCAGCAATTCAAGCGATGTCAGATCCTGCTCCAGAACCCAAGGTTGAGGCTACGGTTGAGGTTGAGGCACCCAGTCCCGATGACGCAAAGAAACTGCCCTCGTTCCTGACCAAAAAAGGTATGAACCCCTAAAAGGTTATCTCGAAACGCGCACCTAGCTTGCTCGGAACCAGTGTGATTTGCGCGTCGTGCGCATCCAGCGTGCGCCGCACGATGGACAGCCCCATTCCCGTGCCACCCGCTTCCCGCCTTGTGGTGAAGAACGGCTCAAAAATGCGCGTCGCGTTCCCGTCTGAGATACCTGAGCCATTGTCTTGCACAACCAACGTTCCATCGTAGGAAACGGACACTTCAGTTGCGCCATGTGCGGTTGCGTTGCCGGCAAGATGATCCAGAACCAAGCGCAGCGCGTCTTCAGAGAGCGGTACAATGCCGTCCTCGATCACCTCAACACCCTGCGCAACATCAGACAGCAAAACTTGCCCACGGGCGGCAGGTTCTTGTGCTTGTGCAAGCTTGCGCTGCGCATCCAAAAGCGCGGTCATCCGCTCAACAGATGCCTCTATCCGTTCCAACAGACGTTCACGTTCATCATTCGGCAAATCGGGCATCGCCAAAAGTTCGGCTGCACCACGCACAACCGTTAAGGGCGATTTCAGCTCATGCGTGACGTGGTCTGCATAGCTGCGCAGAACCACCTCACGGTTTTGCAAAGCGCGGCCCATATCAAGGAACGATTGCCCCAGCGCTTGCATGTCCGATGTCCCATAATGCGCCAACGGGTCAAGCGCATCAGGCGCATTCTGGCGCAAACCAGAAACGCGGTCGCGCATGGCAAGGACCGGTCGTAGCAACAACCGCCATAGCGCCCAGCCCGTGACAAATGTGGCAACTAAGACGCCAATCGCCGCAAGGTACACTGCTTCTTGGTAGCCCAAAACAGGCCACATATATCGCACGAAAAAGATACCGATAATCGGCAATGACAGAACAACGCAAAGCGTCACTGCAACCACCAGCCATAGCGGCGGGCGCCATTTGACGACGATCCGTTTCACGCGCTTTTCACACCCAGGCACGGCCCCATACGAATGCCAATTCCATGCATCGTCTCAACGGCATCTCCGCAACCCGCTACGTTCAATTTGGCGCGAAGGTTGCGCAAGTGGCTGTCCATCGTACGGTCGCTCACATGGACATTCACACCATAAATGGCATCCACCAATGCAGGGCGAGAATGGACTTGGTCAGGCCGTGTCATCAGCTTCACCAGCAGGTCCATTTCCCGTGCCGTCAGCGTCACAACGTCCCCGCGCACACGGCAAAGGTGGCGACTTGGATCAACCTCGAGAACACCGTGGCGCAGCGGTTGGTCGTCAACCACAGTTCCGCCGCGCCGCAAAATTGCTTTTACACGCGCAACCAATTCACGCGGACTGAACGGTTTAGGCAGATAGTCATCCGCCCCCATTTCAAGGCCAACGATACGGTCAATCTCGTCCCCTTGGGCCGTTAGAAACAAGATAGGCACATCGGAATTCACCCGAACCGTGCGACAGACCTCCAATCCGTCCATTTCCGGCAAACCAATGTCCAATACCACCAGATCAGGCTTTAGACGTGCAATTGCATCAAGCCCCACACGCCCATCAGCCGCTTCTTCGGTTTGAAACCCTGCTTGGCCAAGCGCAATGCGGACCACATCGCGAATGTCGCCGTCATCATCAACAATCAGGATCGTCTGGCTCATTGCGCGGCCTCCTTGGAAAGCACCTTAGCGGCAACAATGCGCTTGGGAAACGGGCGAGTAGCATGGTCCAGCCACCAGCCGTCCAGTTGTAATTTTGATGGCACGGCTTGAGTCAATGTCGTCATCGGTCTGCATCCTTTTCATTCGGGCTTGCCCCCTTATGAAAAACGTTTGTGCAGACACATTATCGCGTTTGTGCAGTTTTCGTGCAGACCCTAAAGCGCAGCTTGTGCAGCCTCGCGGATCGCGCGGATGTTGTCGCCGTAAACGTCTGGCGTCTCAACAGAGCCGCCGCGGAACACCGCGGACCCTGCAACCAGAACGTCGGCACCAGCCTTAGCTACCAATGGCGCTGTATTTGGGTCGATGCCGCCATCCACTTGAATGTGAATCGGGCGATCACCAATCATCGCACGGCAACGCGCGACTTTATCGACCATCGAATGCGTAAACTTCTGGCCACCAAACCCTGGATTGATCGTCATGATCAGGATCATGTCGATGTCGTCCAGAATGTCGACCAACCCATCTAGCGGCGTCGTCATATTCACCGCAACACCTGCAAGTTTTCCTTCCGCGCGCACCGACTGCAATGAGCGGTGCAAATGCGGGCCAGCCTCGGCGTGAACGGTAATCATGTCACTGCCGGCCTTGGCAAAATCGCCAATGTAGGGGTCAGCAGGCGAAATCATCAGATGCACATCCATGAAGGTTTTCACATGCGGGCGAATGGCAGCCACAACATTTGGCCCAATCGTAAGGTTCGGAACGAAATGCCCATCCATCGGGTCCACATGGATCCAGTCAGCGCCCTGCGCCTCAACCGCTTGAATTTCAGCGCCAAGATTGGCGAAGTCGGCGGACAAAATGGACGGTGCAATTTTGATGGAACGATCAAATGACATGGGAATCCCCTGTGTGCTTAGCAGCTGTGTTTCTTCACAGTCTGCCTACCGCGCAGATCAACAGATGTCACGGGCCACTATGCGCGGCGTTGCGCCGCGTGCAATCATACCGTGAGTATGGTAATTTGATTTTATGGAACAAATTAGCCTCTCTGCCAGCGACATATTCGGCCCTGATGAAGCCTTCGTTTTCAGCCGCGCCGAACTGGACATACGCCGCCCACCCCAACTGCACGTACAAGACTTCCACGAAATGCTTTGGGTGCAAAACGGCGCCGTGCGGCTGCATACTCCAACAGGAAAACATGACCTTAGCGAAGGTGATTTGTTATTCGTTTCGCCCGACCAACCACACGGCCTTCAAGGGCGCCGCGCCAAAGGCGCGCACAAGAACGATGAAGAATCTATGGTCGTGTCCCTCGCCATTCGCCCCGGCGTTATCAAGGCCATTGGCAATCGTCACGACGACCTAACTGGTGTCGCGTTCTGGGGCCGTGGCCTTGAAATCGCCCACCGGGACATTCGCCAGCTCGCCGCATTGAACCAAGCTGCGCTCCAATTAGAACGCAGCCCGCGCAGCAAACTGTTCCTTGAAGCGTTCATATTACCGCTGCTCGTCGCGCTTGATCGCCCACCTGAAGGTCTTTCACCCGACGCGCCCGATTGGCTCATTTCTGCCTGCACCGCCGCGCAAAATCCTGATGTCTTTCGGAATGGTGCTGCGGGTTTCGTTGCTGCAACAGGGCGCGCGCATCCCCATGTGTCGCGCACAATGCGTCGCTTCCTTGGCATCACACCGTCCGAATACGTCAATACGCAACGCATGGCGTACGCCGCACGCAGGCTTACCGGCACATCCGATCCGCTTGCAGAAATAGCAGCAGACTGCGGACTTCCAAACCTGTCGCACTTTCACAAACTGTTCCTCGCCTCGCACGGTGAAACGCCGCAACGCTACCGCCGCGCACGCCAGCACGAGCTTGTCCAACCAAGACCGTAACCTCGCGTAGGGAACCCGTTCTGCGGCTTGCCAAGGTGTCGAGCATCTGACAGGCTCCGGCTTCACAATTCGGTACTGAATATGCAAACCACGACCCCCACCCAAACACATTTGCCGCAGGTTCAAGAGCCCCGCAACGACGGAATTCCGTTGGATTTGTCCTGGGTTAAGGCTGTTCAGGCCAACACCTCAGCGATTGAGCGTCGTGCCGCGACACTTCCGGGACGTCGTTCCGTGAAGAAGGACTATCAAGCCGCTTGGCTGTGCAAGGCAATCAGCCTGATGGACCTTACAACACTGTCGGGTGACGATTCTGAAGGCCGCGTTCGCCGTCTTTGCGCCAAGGCCCGCCAACCTGTTCGTGCAGACCTCCT
>CALBVZ010000005.1 GCA_937969445.1 uncultured Octadecabacter sp.
TGCACGAAGCCGAAGAAACCCGCGATCAGGCCATCACCTACTTGCAGCAACGCGAAGCCGAGATCACCAACCAACTGTCCCAAACAGAAGCCGAACTTCGCGCCGCAATGGACGGTTTGCGCGATGCACGTCAGGAAGCCGAAGAAATGCGGACCTATATCGAACGCCAGAACGCGGGTTAAGGCATTGCTGCCTTGGGCTGGCGGGCCCAGATAAGTCCAACAACGATCACGAGCAAAACAGCTAGGGTCGTGAGTGCGGATTTAACGATTGTCGCGACACTCGTGGCATAAATGAGCGTCGCGTAAACGTCAGGTCCGATCCATAGCATAACGGCGATCCCTAGGTTCTCGATATAATCGAACAGCGCGCTACCAACCGAAACGGCGATCGCCACACGGGCAAGTCGTGGGTTCGAAAATCGTTGTGCAAACCAACAAATTGTTGCGGCTAAGGTCAACGCGAGTGTGGCTGGATAAACTGTATCCAGTGCAAGCTGACGTGTGAGGTAATAGTTCCGCCCCTCGGCGCCCAACGCATCAAGTAGGGTCGCTGCATCTGCTGGGCCATACCCGATTGGGCGCATATCGAATGGAACGTGCCCAGATATCGCATGAATATGGGCAAGGGTCACATTGATCATTACCAAATAGATAGATGCAGCAATCGCACCAGAACCGATTGCGATTGTGCCGATTGTCTTTGACTGAATTCCGTTCATCATTTTGTAAACTCCTTGAACATGTGCCACACATGCCCCCTGTCAGAACCAGTCGCATTATCATTTGATAAGGTACGCCAAGATGGAACTACGGACTTTCCTGTCTCAATCACCCGACTTGCCTGATAGTGACTGCGCTGTCGCGTTTGCATCCGATTGGACGCGAAAGAGCTTGGATAAAGGGGCGCACCTATCACGACAGGGGCAGGGCGAGACTGACGAATTCATCTTGTTGGAAGGCTGCTTGGTGAGCAGTATTTGCGACCAAGACGGCAAAGAGGTTTGCGTCGGGTTTTACGTTGGTCCGTGTGTCGTGACGCCAAATATTGCCAGAACACGCGACGGGACTTCCCTCGTATCTATTGTGGCAACGACTGATGTTTCGATCGCAAGGATCAAAAGCGATCTGCTGACTGAGCGGATGATATCATCTGAAGCCGTTAGGAATTGGGCCAATGGTATTCTGCGCAATTCATTAAGCCAGAAAGCAGATCGAGAATGGTGCCTCGCCGCCCTTGGTGGGGCTGAGCGACTAAATTGGTTTCGCGAAACATTCCCAGACTATGAAGACATCTTTACGCATTCGATGATTGCATCGTTTTTGGGAATCACGCCCGTCACGATGAGTAGGCTGCGAAAACGGGAGACCTAGTTGGGCGTATTATTGCCCGCCCATCAACGCTGTCAAAATAGCCTTCGCACTATCGCTCGCCCAATCTGCATCCCCGATCAGGCGCGCAACTTCTTGTCCCTGTGGGTCCATGATCAACGTCACCGGCAGCCCAACAACGCCCATATCCCGCGCCAATGCGCTGGACGCATCAGTGTGTAGAGGCAGGTTGTCGACACCGATCTCGTCAAGGAACCGCTGCATAGCTGGGCGTTGGTTTAACCCGGTGGCGACCGTCACCACCTGAAAGTCGTCGCCGCCAAATTCGCTCTGTAATTCTGACAGATGCGGCATTTCCTTGCGACAAGGCGCGCACCATGTCGCCCAAAAGTTCAGCAAAACATACTGCCCCTCATAAGCCGCCAGCGTAAGGTCGGACCCGTCTTCGCTGGTGAACACCACATCCGATCCACGATCAGCGCCGAACTGTAGTTTCATCATGTCGCCCGTACGCAGATCTTCAAGTGCAGTGAAATCTTGTTGCACAACGGCAGGGCTTTCCCCTCGGTCGGATGCCAAGTATAGCCCTGCACCAATACCGATGACGGCGGCTACTGCGAATATCAGTGGTTTTTTCATTGGGCTAACCTATGCGTAAGGACGTTTTTTATGTCGGATAAATCATCTTCGAATGCAATGTGGGGCGGTCGCTTTGCCGCAGGACCAGATGCAATCATGGAAGCAATCAATGCATCTATCGGATTTGATCGTCGTTTGGCGAAGCAAGACATTGATGGCTCCCGTGCGCATGCGGCGATGTTGGCCGCTCAAGGTATTATTACCGATAACGATGCAAGCGCCATTCGGGAAGGTCTCCTCACGGTCTTGTCAGAGATTGAAAGCGATACGTTCCCGTGGCGTGTTGAACTCGAAGACATCCACATGAACGTCGAGGCCCGCCTAAAAGAGATCGTGGGTGAACCCGCAGGCCGTTTGCACACAGGTCGGTCGCGCAATGACCAAGTTGCCGTCGATTTCCGTCTTTGGGTGCGTGACCAATGCGATGCGGCTGATGGTGCGTTGAAAGCCCTGATCGAGGCCCTGATCGGCCAAGCTGAAGAAGGTGCCGATTGGGTAATGCCGGGGTTCACACACCTTCAGGTCGCGCAGCCGGTCACTTGGGGCCACCACATGATGGCCTACGTTGAAATGTTCGCCCGTGACCGCGCCCGTTTCGCAGATGCCCGTGCGCGGATGAATGAATCGCCCTTGGGCGCGGCTGCATTGGCGGGAACGTCCTTCCCGCTGGACCGTCAGATGACGGCAGAAGCGCTGGGTTTTGATCGCCCTATGGCCAATTCGCTCGATGCGGTTGCTGCGCGTGACTTTGCGCTCGAATTCCTTGGGGCCGCGTCTATTTGCGCGATGCACCTCAGCCGTCTGGCCGAAGAATTGGTCATCTGGTCGTCTGCGCAGTTCCGTTTTGTTGCGATGTCGGACCGTTGGTCTACGGGTTCATCGATCATGCCGCAAAAGCGTAATCCTGATGCGGCAGAATTGTTGCGCGCCAAGATCGGTCGGATTTTCGGGGCGAACGTTGCTTTGATGACCATCATGAAGGGCCTTCCGCTGACCTATTCCAAGGATATGCAAGAAGACAAAGAACAGACGTTTGATGCGGCTGACAGCCTGATGCTTGGCCTTGCGGCGATGACAGGCATGGTCGCTGACATGAAGGGCCGTCCCGAAGATTTGCGCGTTGCTGCTGCGATGGGCTTTTCCACAGCAACCGACCTTGCCGATTGGCTTGTGCGTGAACTTGGCCTGCCATTTCGCGATGCACATCACGTCACGGGTTCGCTGGTTGCGATGGCCGAAGAAAACGGCTGCGATTTGCCGGAACTAAGCCTTGTTCAGATGCAGTCTGTTCATGCTGGTATAACTGGGGCTATCTTTGACGTGTTGGGCGTGGATAATTCCGTTGCCAGCCGCACGTCTTACGGCGGCACCGCGCCAGTTAATGTACGCGCGCAAATTGCCCGCTGGAAAAAGGACCTCTCATGATGCGCCCTATTTTTGCACTTATCACTTTAGCTTTTGTTGCGGCATGTGGCGCAAATGATCCGCCATTTCGCCCATCGGGCAACGTTGGCGTTTCCGTTGGACCCAATGGTGTCTCTCCCAATGTTGGCGTCGGCGCAACAAACGGCATTTTCAACGTCGGACTTAGCCTCTAGGCCGATCAGTTTGCTGATCAGGGTTGGGCTTGCCATCTAATCTGCTAGGTCAGATGAAACGCGATTCTACCGGAGTGCAAAATGGACCATTTTCTTTATCGTGACGGCCAGTTGATGGCTGAAGACGTGAGCATTGCTGAAATTGCCGCGCAGGTCGGCACGCCGTTCTACGCCTACTCAACCGCAACTTTGCTGCGCCATTTCAAGCTGTTTGATGACGCGCTGGATGGCATTGATCACCTCGTGTGTTTCGCGATGAAATCGCTGTCAAACCAAGCCGTGTTGAAATTGCTTGGCGATGCGGGCGCGGGCATGGACGTTGTGTCGGGCGGTGAATACCTGCGTGCGAAAGCTGCAGGTGTTTCTGGCGACAAGATCGTGTTTTCCGGCATCGGCAAAACCCGTGAAGAAATGCGTATCGCGTTGGAAGGCGGCATTCGCCAGTTCAACGTCGAATCCGAACCCGAAATGGAGGCGCTGTCTGAGGTCGCCACTTCACTTGGCAAGGTCGCGCCGATCACTGTGCGCGTGAACCCTGATGTGGATGCCAAGACCCACGCTAAGATTTCGACGGGCAAAAAAGAAGACAAATTCGGCATTCCAATCAGCCGCGCCCGCGAAGTTTACGCGATGGCCGCTGAACTGCCCGGCCTGAAGGTTATCGGTATCGACGTGCATATCGGCAGCCAACTGACCGAACTTGAACCCTTCCGCCTTGCCTATCGCAAGGTTGCCGAACTCACCGAGCAACTGCGCAGCGACGGGCACGAAATTACGCGCCTTGATCTTGGGGGCGGCCTTGGCATCCCCTATGCCCGTGACAACAACGCGCCACCGCTGCCAATTGAATACGGCGCGATGATCAAAGAAGAAGTCGGTCACCTAGGTTGTGAGATTGAGATCGAACCGGGCCGCCTGATCTCGGGCAATTCCGGCATTCTTGTTACCAAAGTGATCTATGTGAAGTCCGGCGAGGGGCGTAAATTCTTGATCGTTGATGGCGCGATGAACGATTTGATCCGCCCTGCCATGTACGAAGCCCACCACGATATTATTCCTGTTGTTGAACCACAGGCTGGCGGCGAACAAACCCAATACGACATCGTTGGTCCGATTTGCGAAAGTGGTGACACCTTTGCAAAGGGCCGAAATATGCCGACATTGAACGCAGGTGAACTCGTCGCGTTCCGATCTGCGGGTGCTTATGGTGCTGTCATGGCCAGTGAATATAACTCACGGCCCCTTATTCCTGAGGTTTTGGTCCACGGGGATCAATTTGCGGTTATCCGCCGACGTCCGACCTTTGAAGAGATGATAAACCGCGATAGCATACCTGAGTGGCTGTAACCGTTTCACAGCGCCCAAGCCGGTAGGAGAACCCCGCTGATACCAACAGGCCCAGTGCTTGCGCATTTGAAAATGCCAGTTTTGTTGACCCGCGCCGGTTTGATCGCCGAGCGTGTGACGCAAGCCTTTTGGCCATTCTGGACGGTTCTGTTTTTCGCACTCGCGCCGCTTGTCATGGGCTGGCAGGATTTTCTGCCGCTCGAGGCCGTCTGGGTTTACGCAGTTGTCGCGGTTCTTGCGCTATTGTGGACCCTTGTTCGCGGATTTCGCCGCCTGAATTGGCCGAGCGAGGCCGAGGCCGTTGCCCGCGTTGATGCCCGCCTTCCAGGTCGCCCGATTGCTGCCCTCAATGACATTCAAACGATTGGTGCTGGCGATGCCGCATCCGAGGCCGTTTGGAACGCCCACCTAAAGCGCATGCAGGATAAAACGCGCGACGCGAGGGCGGTTGAACCTGATCTGCGCGTGTCCGCGAAAGACCCCTACGGCCTGCGCTATATGGCTGTACTCTTCATGGTGGTCGCGCTGTTGTTCGGGTCGATCTGGCGCGTTGGCACGGTCACGAATGCCGCGCAGGGCGGTGAAGTTCTTGCGATTGGCCCCGTGTGGGAAGGCTGGATCGAACCGCCGGCCTATACTGGCAAGCCGACGCTGTATCTCGCCGATATCATCGCCAACCGCATTCAAGTCCCGCAAGGATCGTTCATCACCTTGCGTCTGTACGGCGATGTCGGCGCGTTAAGCGTGTCTGAAACTGTCTCCGGACGCACCGAAGATTTGGGTGCCGCAACAGACCAACAACAGGGCTTTGAAGTTACCCAAGAAGGCGAAATTTCCATTGTTGGCGAGGGTGGCCAAACATGGAAAATCTTGTTGCTCGAGGACAATGCACCCACGGTTGAATTCACTGGCCCGATTGAGGCGGACGCGCAGGGCGAGATGTCCCAGCCGTTTTCTGCAACTGATGACTACAGCGTTATCGCAGGCACCGCGACGATTACGCTGGATTTAACCTCTGTGAACCGCCGCCACGGTCTAACGATTGATCCAGACCCGCGCGATGCAGTTATCATCGATTTGCCGATGCCGTTTTCCGGTGACCGCGCAGATTTCGAAGAACTTCTAATCGATGATTTCAGTCAGCACCCATGGGCGAACCTTCCCGTGACGATGACGTTGCAAGTCGAAGACGCGCTTGGCCAAACGGGCGCAAGCGACCCTGAAGCAATGCTCCTGCCGGGAAAACGGTTCTTCCAGCCCACCGCACGCGCAATCATCGAGCAACGCCGCGATATTCTTTGGTCTAAAGCCAATGCACCGCGCGTGGCGCAGGTTTTGCGGGCTGTGTCCAACCGCCCTGATGAGCTGTTTCCAGATGAAACAACCTACCTTCGCCTCCGCTTTATCATAAGTCGGCTTGAGGAAATGGAATCGGACGGTCTGAGCGATGAAGTTCAAACCGAAGTCGTCGACGCACTCTGGGAACTCGCAGTACAACTCGAAGAAGGTTCGCTTGCAGATGCCCGTGCACGGCTTGAACGCGCACAAGAACGTCTTGAAGAGGCAATGCGCAACGGCGCCTCGGATGAGGAAATCGCCGAGCTAATGCAAGAGCTGCGCGAAGCGACAAACGACTACATGCAAATGCTCGCTGACCAAATGGAGCCGTCACCGAATGGCACGGACCAGCCCGATCAGAACCAAGAAAACCAAACCATCAGCCAAGACGAAATTCAGGCCATGATGGACCGCATCCAAGAGCTGATGGAAGAAGGCCGCATGGCCGAGGCGATGGAGTTGATGGAAGAGCTCAATCAGCTGATGGAAAACCTCCAGATGACTGAGGGCGGCGAAGGTGGCGAAGGCGGCCCACAAACGCCGGGTCAGCAATCTATGGAAGACTTGGCCGAAACCCTGCGTGACCAGCAAGACCTGACGGACGAGGCCTTCCGCGACCTGCAAGAACAGTTCAATGAGGGCCAACAGCAACAAGGCCAGCAAGGGCAACAAGACGGCCAGCAGGATGGACAACAACCGGGTGAACAACCGGGCCAAGAAGGTCAGCAACCAGGTCAACAAGGCCAAGACGGCCAACAAGGCACCGGACAACAGGGCCAACAACAGGGCCAAGGCCAAGGACAGGGCGACAACACCCAAGGCGGTTTGACGGATGACAACGGGCAGGGCGGCGAAGGCGGTGGAAGTCCACAAAGCCTCGCGGAGCGACAGCAAGCGCTGCGTAACGGATTGAACCAATTGCGGAACGGACTGCCGGGTCTGTCAGGTGATGCTGCAGAAAGTGCTGAGCAATCCTTAGAGAGCGCCGAAGGTGCGATGGATGGCGCAGAAGATGCGCTGCGCGAGGGTGACTTGGCCGAAGCGATTGATCGCCAAGCCGAAGCAATGGACGCCCTGCGCGAAGGCATGCGCAACTTGGGCCAAGCGCTTGCCGAAAACCAGATGGACGAACTTGAAGAAGGTCAGGGCACGCAAACCGGCAATGCCGAAGGTCGCCCCGAACCTGAACGTCGTGACCCGCTTGGCCGTCAGATGGGGAATACGGGGCAATTCGGGTCAGAAGAATCCATGCTGCAAGACGACATCAACCGACGCGCAGAAGAACTGTTGCAGGAATTGCGCAATCGCTCTGCTGATCAAGAACGCCCGCAGCTAGAACTCGACTATCTGCGCCGCCTGTTGGACCGTTTTTAGGGGTTACCCTTCGGGTGCTGGCTCGACGACGGGCTCAGCTGCTGGTTCCGGTGTTACCTCAGGTGCGTCGCTCGCCCCGTCAATAAACCCCTGCATTTTTCCGTCTAACCAGATACGCAGCCCGTCTACCCATTCAACGTAAGACGTGAGAATTGGCTCGGCCTGTGGAACGGCTGCACTGATTTGGGGTGCAAAAATGTAAACCGCCAGCGCAATCAGCGCGAGGATCACGATCAGCATGAAGCCACGGCGGAAACCGCTGCGTGGGCGGGCTTCCTCATATTCATTACCCATACCTTCGGATGGTCCGGCTTCGGGACGCAATGAGGAATTAATTTCTTCGATATCCGGCAAAAGCTCGCGGCGCGGGGTCTGGGCGTCTTGTTGCATCATTGCACCGACGGCTGCCGCAGCTTCTGGTTCACCACGCAGACGGGCCAAACGGTCGCGTGCCTCGCGGCTGCGGCGGTCTTCATCTGGGTCTTGCGACAAATCAAGATCCGGCTGCGTTTCAATCGGGTTGGCTTCGGCCTGACGCGCTGCTTGCTCGTACTCTGCTTCTTCGCGCAGAATGTCGGCCACTTCCGGATCCATCTCACGCTGTTGGGGTGCGGAGTGTTCGGGCTCAGGCTCTGGTGCCTGCTCTGGCACAGGTTCGCTTTCGGCCTCAGGTTCGGGCGCGGTTTCAACTTCAGGCTCTGGGGCAGGGGGCGGCGTTGGGTCTGCTGGCGCTTCTAAAGGCGCCCCGCGCTCGGCGGCCACGGAAGCACCGGGTTGTTCAAACCATGTGTGCCCGCAATTGGAACATTGAACATCGCGTCCGCTTGCCGGAATCACATCATCCGCGACTTCGTACTGCGCGCCGCAATTCGGGCAAATCATCCGCATTTTCGTTTTCCCCAGCCTCAAACGGGCATTCTACCCGCACTCTTTGCGGAATCTTACCGATCCTAAAGGGTAAGCGCAAAGGTTTTGCCGTATCTGTGTTTTTCGCGCAGATTGCATGTGGCGCTGGTTTGCGCCAAAACCAAACAAACAAAAGGGCCAAGGGGTTAGAACCACCGTGATCGAGCTGGACAATGTGGCCTATAATTATGGCGGGGCAGAGCTTTTCTCCGACCTGAATTTGCAGCTGGCTGCAGGGTCGTTCCATTTTTTGACCGGTCCGTCGGGTGCTGGAAAAACCACACTTCTTAAACTTTGTTACGGTGAATTGGTCGCCACAAGTGGGCAGGTCCGCCTGTTTGGCCAAGATGCGCGCGCTCTAAGCCGCGATGATGTCGCTCATACACGCCGCCGTATCGGGGTTGTGCATCAGGACTGTCAGTTCCTTGATCACCTAACCCTTTCTGAAAACATTGCGCTGCCGTTGTCGGTGGCGGGCCATAACACAACCTCTTCCGACCTGACGGATTTGCTTGGGTGGGTCGGTTTGTCCCAACAAGCCCAGCAATTGCCGCCGCAACTATCAGGTGGCGAACGTCAGCGTGCGGCCCTTGCCCGCGCTGTCATCATGTCGCCCGAAGTGATCTTGGCGGACGAGCCCACCGGAAACGTCGATTGGGAAATGTCACAACGTCTTTTGTCATTGTTGGTCGAGCTGAACAAAATGGGCAAGACAGTGCTTATCGCGACCCATGACATCAGCCTTATTCGCGCGGCCAAAGCACAGGTTTCTGCGCGTGTCCTGCGCCTTAAGGATCGCCGATTGCAGCTTGCGGGGGCAGACATCTGATGGAAACCTTGAACCGCCTTCTCGAACTCCTCGCAGGGGACCCGCAAGCAGACCGCGCTGTTCCGCCAACGGGTTTCACGGCACGGCTGACAGTGCTGACCGCTGGTGCAATGGCGTTTTTGGCCGTGTTTGCCTTGGCGCTTTCCCTCGCGACGGGTCGTCTATCTGATCGCTGGGCAGCTGAACTTGCAAAAACATCGACACTGCGTATTTCCGCGCCGCAAGACCAGATGGACGCGCAAACACGCGCGGCGTTGACGGTTCTGCAATCGACTCCGGGCATCGCCCAAGCGCGCCCTCTTACCGACGATGAACAACGTGAATTACTGGCACCGTGGTTCGGGCCAGACCTGCCAATCGAAACCCTTCCTGTTCCACAGCTTATCGAAATCATCGAAGACAGTGACGGCTACGATTCAACAGGCCTGCGCGCCCGCCTTCAGGCCGAGGTTCCTGGCGCTGTGCTAGACGACCATACCCGTTGGCGTGAACCACTGGTCGAGGCCGCCTCGCGGTTGCGCCTACTGGGTTTCGTGTCGATGCTTTTGATCGCGGGGGCGACTGCCGCGATGATTACCCTTGCGGCAAACGCAGCCCTTGCGGCCAATTCCCAAGTCATTCGCGTGATGCGCCTTGTCGGGGCGCAAGATATCTACATTGCCCGCGCCTTTGTGCGCCGCTTTACCCTTCGCGCGTTGATCGGTGCCGCGGTGGGCACGTTTGTCGG
>CALBVZ010000006.1 GCA_937969445.1 uncultured Octadecabacter sp.
CACTCAACCAAAACACAGAAAAACTCACCGGGATTTTGCGCAAATCGTTATGACAACCACCCGTTCTTTATACATAGGGGAGCATGGGGGCGTTTTACAATGTTTAAGTCGTCATGCTGGCGCAAAATACCAAACTAATAACGCTCATTAGGGTTAAACCGTTCACCTCAATACGAAGGCGGTTCCCAAAAAGACGAAAATCGCCGCTGGGACTACCGGAATCCACGGCGCTATTGTTCGCATGCGAAATAGATACCCGAACCCACACAACCCCATCTAACAGTCCAACACTGCGACATCAAAACATGCGGAATCCTTAATGAACTCAGATCGTTCACTCTGCATTGGCGTGAAATTTGCTTTTAGAAAGAAGCAAAGAAACACGGACCATATCACAATCTTTAGGGCCAGCCCGCGCCCGCCAAACTGCAAAACGATCAACATCTTACGGGTTTGTTCCGCATTCGGTATGTGTTTGGCTAGGCGTTCGCCTCAGTATTCTCAGGCAAAATGCTGTTTCTTACGGGCTAGCCCAAATAGTCAGACCGCTGCAAACCATACTTTGCCATCTTTTCGTTCAACGTCCGGCGCGGTAGGCACAATTCGTCCATTACGTTCACAATTGATCCTTTGTGCCGGCGCATGGTGTTGTCGATCAACATGCGCTCGAACGCTTCAACGAATTCCTTAAGCGGCTTGCCCTCGGTCGTGATCGCAGGCTGGCTTTCGTCATCTTCCGTCATAAGCAACGACGCAATGGTTCCCGACCCACGGCGGTTCTGCAACACAGCGCGTTCTGCCACGTTATAAAGCTGGCGCACATTGCCCGGCCACGGGGCCTGCAACAGCTGCGCCGCTTCTTGGGCGGAGACTTCAGGTGCATCGCAACCGTATTCCTCGGCAAACCCTTCGCCCAAACGGGTGAACAATGTCAGAATGTCTTCGCCACGCGCACGAAGCGGCGGCACGGTGATCCGCAATGCAGCTAAACGGTAGAACAGATCATTGCGCAACACGCTTTCGCAGGTCTTGCCTTCGTCTTGCAGGTTACAGATCGCGACGATGCGGGTTTCGGCTGGCGTGCCCTGCTCGTTGATCGCCGTCAAAAGCCGGGCTTGGTTGGTTTCCGACAGTGCTTCGATGTCTTCCAACACCAAGGTGCCGCCACGCGCTTCTTCCATTGCAGGGATCGGATCGTCCTGCCCCGCAGGGCCAAACAACCGCTTGGCAAGCGCATCTTCCTCGTAGGCGGCACAGGAAATCAGAACAAACTTCTTGTTCGCACGTGCCCCAACTGCATGCAGCGCGTGCGCGACCAGCGTCTTACCCGTCCCCGTTTCACCCTCAATCAACGCATGACCATCCGCCTGCCCCAGATCAAGGATGTCTTCTTTCAGACGCTCCATGACAGGGCTTGCGCCGATGAGCTTCTTCATCAACGCGCCACCGTCAGACAGTTCACGACGCAACGCACGGTTATCCAGCGTCAAACGCCGCGCGACGGTCGCCTTTTTCGCCAATTCCGTCATGCGGTCTGGATTGAACGGCTTCTCAAGGAAATCAAACGCGCCAATGCGCATCGCTTCAACCGCCATTGGCACATCGCCGTGTCCGGTAATCATTATCACGGGGAGCGAGCTATCGACGCCCTTCAGCTTTTTCAAAAACTGCATGCCGTCCATGCCTGGCATCTTGATGTCGCTGACAACAATGCCCGGATAATCTTGGCCCACACCTTTAAGCGCGTCTTCAGCACTGGCGAAAGTCTCGGTGTCGTAACCCGACAGGGCCAGCCACTGGGAAATGGACTGCCGCATGTCCTGTTCGTCATCCACAATCGCGATTTTCATTGCCTGAGCCATGCGCGTTTACTCCGCTGCTTCTATTTCTGAACCCAATATGGGCAGTTCTACTTCAAATACAGCCCCGCCTTTCGCAGAATTGCGCGCGGTTAGCCGTCCACCGAAGTCGTTTACGATGCCTGATGAGATAGCAAGCCCCAAGCCGGTGCCGTCCCCTGGCGCTTTGGTCGTGTAAAACGGCTCAAACAACTCCTCGAGGTCTTCAATCCCGCCGCCGTTGTCATGCACCGAAAGCCGCGCAACGTCGCCTTGGACCAGAAGGATTTCGATAACGGGTTCACCCGCCATTTTGGTGGCGTCCAAGGCATTTCGCAGCAAGTTGATGATGACCTGTTCTAGCCGCATCCGATCGCCGAAAATCATCACCGGTTGGTCTGGCAACGTGCGCGTAATCGCCACCTGACGTTGGCGCAATTGCGGCTCCATCATTGACAACGAAGACAGCACCGCGTCCTTCATATCAACGGGTTCTAGGCTGTCTTTACCTTTGCGGGCGTATGATTTCAGCTGCTTGGTAATCGCGCCCATCCGCTCAATCAGGCTGTCGATCCGCTGCACCGCAACAACGGCCTCATCTGGGCGTTCGCGGCTGATCAACAGGCGCACACCGGCAAGGTAGGTTTTCATCGCTGCGAGGGGCTGGTTCAGCTCGTGTGAAACGGCCGCCGACATCTCACCAAGGGCGGCGAGTTTGGACGTTTGCGCAACGGTTTGCTCGGCCACTTCAAGGTCCTTTTCGACCTTTTTTCGTTCGGCAATTTCCCGCTGCAGACGGCTGTTCAACTGGCGAAGCTCCGCCGATTCCATCTGGAACATGCGCGCCGCGAGGTTTGATTTGCGTGACAAGAACCAAAACAGGCCCGCCAATGTAATCGCGAAGCCCATGATTTCGAGCGCCAATATCGCGTTCACACGTTCGCGCACCGATTGGAACGTCGTAAAGCTAACCACACGCCAGCCTTGAAACGGCACGCGTACTTCTTGGCGCATCACGCCGTCACCGCGCAGATAGGCATCAATCGGCAAGGCGGACCAATCCGGCGTGCCGCGCAATGCGCGTTCAATCGCGGTTTGCGGTTCTTGCAGCGCGATCGCATCCTCCTCGACGCGTCCACGCCAGCGCGGTTCAGTCGCCAAAATCGCCGTGCCTTCGCTGTTCAGCACCATCACAGCATCCGAAATACCCGCCCATGAGCGTTCCAACTTCGCCAGATCAACCTCAACCGAGACAACACCGATCACTAGGCTGCTGTCCTCAATGGCGCGAGAATAGGTGAACGAAAACCCACCCTCCTCGCGCTCATCCACGGTGAATGTTGTGATGTTTGAGCGCAGCGCATCAATGAACGATTTTTGTGTCCGTTGGTTTTCCCCCAGCCGTTCGCGGTTGGTGGCCGCCACAATACGCCCGTCCGTGTCCATCAAGACCAAGGACGCCGCGCCGATTTCGTCCACAAAAGACAAAAGCCGCGCCGTGGATTGCGTGTAATCCGCCGAGTTCAACGCGCCGATCAATGCAGGGTCACGTGCCAACAGTTGCGGCACGATAGAATTTCTTTGTAACTCACTGAGAAGGTTAGCGGAATAAAGCGCCAGCCGGACTTCAGCGGCTCCGCGCGTGCGGTCGGTGAAGCGTTCTGTCAAAAGTCGATTTGATGTGAAGACAACAACGCATGCCACAAGAACAAGCGCGCTCACGAGGATGCGCGTCCACCAAACGGGCGACAAGCGCCGCCTTTTCACAGAATTCCCCAGGTCATTTCAGGATACTACCGCCCTACCCGCGCGGCGTCCATTGCAGCACTTAGGCGTCAGCCAATTGCGCCATCAAACCGGCAAAAAGACGCTGACCGTCGGTATTGCCGTGCGCCTGTTCATAGGCGCGTTCGGGGTGTGGCATCATGCCGAGCACACGGCGG
This sequence comes from uncultured Octadecabacter sp., assembly GCA_937969445.1. Lineage (GTDB taxonomy): Bacteria > Pseudomonadota > Alphaproteobacteria > Rhodobacterales > Rhodobacteraceae > Octadecabacter. The sequence goes on from CALBVZ010000006.1 coordinate 3,782, forward strand.
TTCTCGGACAGAATACCTGCGATATCGCCACGGCTTCCATTCGGGTTGTCCGTGTAGGTAAAGGCCACGCGGTCATCGCCTTTCAGTTTCGCAATGGTTTCGTCATCCGCGAAGTAATTGCCGTCATGGTGCGCAATTGGAACGCCGATTTCAGCGCCGGCGTTGTAGCCTTCGGTGTAGGCGGAATTGGATGTTTCAACCTTCAAACCAACCGTCCGGCAGATGTATTTCAGCCCTGCATTGCGCAACAACGCGCCAGGCAGCAAGCCTGTTTCGGTCAGAATTTGGAAACCATTACATACACCTAGAACATAACCGCCCGCATTCGCGTGATCCACAACCGCATTGCAAATCGGCGAATTCGCAGCAATCGCACCGCAGCGCAGGTAATCCCCAAACGAGAACCCACCCGGGATCGCAACCAGATCAACACCCTTAGGAAGGGCCGCATCTTTGTGCCAAACCGTCGTGACGTCCGCGCCGGATTTCTCAAGCGCCACAGCCATATCACGGTCGCAGTTTGACCCTGGGAATTGTACGACTGCCGCCTTCATAGGACTTCGATCCGGTAGCTTTCGATCACTGTATTGGCGAGCAGCTTTTCACACATCTCACCGACTTGGGCTTCGGTTGCGCCATCCGCCAGATCAAGCTCGATGACTTTACCTTGGCGAACACCGTCCACCCCATCAAACCCAAGCGCGCCAAGCGCGTGCTTCACGGCGGCCCCCTGTGGGTCCAAAACACCGTCTTTCAACATTACATGTACGCGGGCTTTCATTGGCGAATATCCTTCATATTTGCGTCATTCGTCACAAGAGCACACTCCCAGCCGTCGTAGTCCCACTGCAGCTTGCTTGAGTACTCTCTCATTTTACTTGTCAGTTTATCAAACTCCACACCAGCTACGGCAATGAAGTGTTCCAGTATTAGTCCAGACCCGTCATCTGTTGGTTTGGTTGTCACACCAAAAATGCCAGAAAAATACTCAGATACAAAATCTGTAAGGCCGCTCGCGTTCTGATCTCTTGGGTAAATGAAATGGAGCGTATGCCTTTCAACGATTCCATCGTCTCCACGTTCACGCAAAACCGAGCGAACTTTATCATTGTATGACTTCTCATCAATAGCGTCAGGCACGATTTTCACTCAATCCGTATAGTCAGTTTCTTTAGCGTCCTAATTTATCAGTGTCGGCTTGGTGATATTCGTCGCATTGGACGGCATCACACCAAGACGTTTGGCAACTTCGGTATAGGCATCTGCCAGATCACCAAGATCTTGACGGAACACATCTTTATCAAGCTTACGCCCGCTTTCGATGTCCCACAAACGGCAGCTATCAGGGCTAATTTCATCGGCCACAACAAGGCGCATGAAATCATTATCCCAAACGCGGCCAATCTCGATTTTGAAATCGACCAGTTTGATGCCCACCCCGTGCATAACACCGGCCATAAAGTCGTTCACCCGCAGCGCGAGCGCGACAATATCGTCCAGATCCTGCTGCGTGGCCCAGCCAAATGCGATGATATATTCTTCTGGCACCAGCGGATCACCTAGTGAGTCGTCCTTATAGGAGAACTCGACAATCGGACGCGGCAGTGGTGTGCCCTCTTCCATGCCAAGGCGCTTGGCCATCGATCCTGCGGCAAAGTTGCGCACGATAACTTCAAGCGGAATGATCTCAACCTGACGGATCAGCTGTTCGCGCATGTTCAGGCGCCGAATGAAATGGGTCGGCACGCCAATGCGCTGAAGACCCAGCATAAAGAACTCTGACAGGCGGTTGTTCAACACGCCTTTGCCGTCAATTACGTCTTTCTTTTCGGCGTTAAACGCGGTCGCGTCATCCTTGAAATACTGAACGAGCGTTCCCGGCTCTGGACCCTCATATAGGATCTTTGCCTTGCCTTCATAAACCAGTTTGCGACGTGCCATGCTGTCTCCTGCGCGGGCCCCTCTCTTTGGACGTCAAAGAGGGCAGAAAAGGCCCGATACGCGCCTCTTAAGCCAAGCCCCCCTTGCGGGCAAGCGCTGCGAGGGGCATATCTTGTATGAACACCTAATGGAGCCTGAAAATGTCCACTTTTGACGACCGCGAAAACGCTTTTGAAAACAAATTCGCCCATGACGCAGAAATGCAGTTCAAGGCAGAAGCCCGCCGCAACAAGCTTGTTGGCCTTTGGGCTGCTGGCCTGTTGGGCAAAGAAGGCGACGAAGCTGCGGAATATGCTAAAGACGTCATCAAAGCCGATTTCGAAGAAGCTGGCCACGAAGACGTGTACCGCAAGCTGTTCGCGGACGTGGGCCACCTGTCCGACGAAGCAACCATCCGCGCAAAAATGGCGGAATGCATGGCAGAAGCCAAAGCACAACTGGTTAGCGAAGTTTAAACACGTCGCGTTGAGCGAAATTTCGTTCTAATTCATTAGATAAAGTCAGGGCCAGCATGTCGAAAGACGCGCTGGCCTTTACGTTTGAAAAACCATTCCCCCGCTACGTTACCCTTCGTGGGTTCTAGCTAAGATTGAGGTGGGGTTTGGGCATGTCACAAGATAAAACTTCTACGTCGGGGGTCAGGTCCGCTTTCTCGACGGGATGGATCGCGAAATCTGTTCCCATTCTGGCGCTAGGCGTGTTCGGCACATTGTTTGTGCGCCACATACTGCAGATGGACAGTACCGCAATCTGGACCGCACTAGGATCATTGCAGTGGTGGCAATGGCTCGCCGCGACGGGGTTCACCGCACTCAGTTTTCGCGCCATTGGAATCTATGACGTCTTGGTGCACCGCGTTCTACAAACCCGCCAACACCCAAGCCTTGCGCGTAGCGCAGGCATAAAGGCGATCGCAGTTTCCCAGACTTTGGGATTTGGCGCTGTGACAAGCGCCTTGGTTCGCTGGCGTTGCCTTCCAGACCTTTCTGCACCTGCAATTGTTCGTCTTTCTGTCGTTGTTAGCCTGTCGTTTCTGGCGGCACTTGCCGTTGTTGCCGCCCTCATCGTGCCGCCATCTGGTCTCATGCCTCACTCGAATGCGCTTGTTTTGGGCGGGATCGCATCACTTTTCGGATTGGTGCTTTTGGCACGCCTCAGTCACCGCCTTGGCTGGATACCAACACCGGTTCGGGCCTCCACACTTCTTGTTTTACTGTCTGCGACCGCTGCGGACACTGGGTTTGCAGCAGCGGCGCTTTGGGTACTTTGGCCTGAAGCGGTTTCTTTCCAGCTATTATTTGCAGCCTATGTCGTGGCGCTTGGCGCAGGGCTGCTTTCGAACGCCCCGGGCGGCGTTGGCGCATTTGATCTGTCATTGCTCGCGCTTGTTCCGGTGAGCAATTCCGCCGCTGCAATGGCCGCACTTCTGGCGTTTCGCACCCTCTATTATGCGCTGCCTGCCGCAATTGCATTACTTGGCTTGATCCGCCCGACACCGGTCGCAGCGCAACGCCCCTTACAGCATCCCGAAGCCGCCCTTGCGCGGCAGACGGCACATATATTTCCCCACAAGAAGGCGCCCCTCCTCACGCTGACTTGTTGGGGGAATGGTGCGGTTCTCGGGGATTTCCCCGAAACGATTACCTTCTCTGATCTGCGCAAACGGGGCGCACCAAGTGCAATCTATAAATGTTCGGCAAAACAAGCCGTTCGCGCGCGAAAAGCAGGTTGGCAAACCGTTTTATGCGCTGAAGACGCACTGATTGATTTGTCCACTTGGTCCACCAAAGGCGCTGGGAAACGACAATTGCGACGTGCACTCAAAGGTTTCAACACCTCGGGCCTGCAAATTTTCGAAGTCCGTGACACCACGTCGCTGGCCCATATCGCACAAAAATGGGCGCGTGCTGCCGGTGGTGAACGCGGCCACTCCATGGGGCGATTCTGCCCTGACTACCTGCGCCATCAACGCGTTTTTGCAGCCTACTCCGGAACGACCCCAGTCGCCTTTGTCAGCTTTCATACTGGACCGTTGTGGACGCTCGACCTGATGCGTCATGCCGCACTTCCATCAGGCGCACCTTTGCCCAATGGAACGATCCATGCGCTTGTTCATGCAGGCATTCTTGCTGCACGTCAGGAAAATACAGACCAACTTTCCTTGGCCGCAGTCCCGTCAGCGGCAATGAACATCCCGTTCGCAACACGTGCGATCGAAGCCTCAGCAGGATTACGCCGTTTTAAACAAGCCTTCGCTCCAACGTGGCACCCCCGCTATCTTTGCGCCCCAAACAAAGCGCAGCTTGTTTTCACAATGGCGACCTTGGCCTATGCCATTCATTATCCGCCCCCCCTGCCGCACGCAAAAACCGCTCAGCGAAATGATGAAAATTATTCAATTGCGCCGATGTCGCGCACATGCGAAGCGCGTGCGACCCCTTTAGGAGCACGCCACAATGTCCAGTATTCAACCGAACGCCCTGTCTGACCTTCTTGCAACTCGCGATTGGCTTTTGGCCGATGGCGCGACCGGAACGACCCTGTTCAACATGGGCCTGCAGTCTGGCGATGCGCCTGAATTTTGGAATTTCGAACATACAGACCGTATCACTGCCCTGTACCAAGGCGCGGTTGATGCTGGTTCCGACATTTTCCTGACCAACACCTTTGGTGGCAATGCGTCACGGCTGAAACTGCACGACGGGCAAGACAAAGTGTCTGAAATCAACAAAGCCGGCGCTGAAATTGGCCGCGAAGTTGCGGATAAGTCTGGGCGCAAGATTATCGTTGCGGGCTCTGTCGGGCCAACGGGCGACATTATGGATCATATGGGTGGCACGCTCACATTCGATTCCGCTGTTGAAATGTTTCACGAGCAAGCTGAAGGCTTGAAAGCTGGTGGCGCAGATGTGTGCTGGGTCGAAACAATTTCCGCTGGTGATGAGTTCAAAGCCGCCGCCGCGGCCTTCGCATTGGCCGACATGCCATGGTGCGGCACCATGAGCTTCGACACTGCCGGACGCACAATGATGGGTCTGACCAGCGCTGAATTGGTAAAGCTCGTCGGCAAATTGCCAAACCCACCAATCGCGTTTGGTGCGAACTGTGGTGTTGGGTCATCCGACCTGTTGCGCACTGTTTTGGGGTTCGCTGCGGCTGGGCCTGAACAGCCTGTCATCGCAAAAGGCAATGCCGGCATCCCGAAATACGTTGAAGGCCACATCCACTATGATGGCACGCCCGAACTGATGGCCGACTACGCCTGCCTTGCCCGCAATAGCGGCGCGTCAATTATTGGTGGTTGCTGTGGCACCACGCCAGAACATTTGAAGGCGATGCGCGAAGCGCTGGAAACGCGCCCTAAGGCTGATGCGCCAACATTGGAAGAAATCGCCGAAGCAATGGGTGGTTTTTCCTCTGAATCCGATGGTACTGATGGTGCAGGACCAACACGCGCACCGCGCCGTGGCCGTCGCCGCAGCTAATAGGCTCAGATGAAACTGAAGCGCCCTCACCTTCGTTCTGCAAACTATTCATTTGCTTGATCGTCGCAGTCTGCGCAACTTGTGTCGTAATCGGCCCAGACCGCGTGCGACATTTACGCGCAAATCAACCAATGACACTTCAAAGGGTTCCCTTATGTCCGACCAAGAAGACGACATCATCCTCGCAGAACTGAACGACGACGATCTTGTCGCGCAGATGTTTGACGACCTTTACGATGGCCTCAAAGAGGAAATTGAAGAAGCCGTTAATATCCTGCTTGAACGCAAGTGGGCGCCTTATGACATTCTGACCAAAGCACTGGTTGGCGGCATGACCATCGTTGGGCATGACTTCCGCGACGGTATTTTGTTCGTGCCCGAAGTTCTGCTGGCGGCGAACGCGATGAAGGGTGGCATGTTCATTCTCAAACCACTGCTGGCGGAAACCGGCGCACCACGTGTTGGCAAAATGGTTATCGGCACCGTTAAAGGTGACATCCACGACATCGGCAAAAACCTTGTGTCCATGATGATGGAAGGCGCGGGCTTTGAAGTTGTCGACCTTGGCATCAACAACGCCGTTGAAAGCTATCTCGAAGCGATTGCATCTGAAGAACCTGACATCCTTGGCATGTCCGCCCTTCTCACCACGACGATGCCTTACATGAAAGTCGTGATCGATACGATGATCGAAGAAGGTATTCGTGATGAAATGATCGTGCTGGTTGGCGGCGCACCGCTGAACGAAGAGTTCGGAAAAGCCATCGGTGCGGACGCCTATTGCCGTGACGCTGCTGTAGCGGTGGAAACCGCAAAGACGTTTATGGCACGCAAGCACAACCAAGGTGCGACAGCCTAAACAAGGGTCAAACTTGACGAACATGCGCGTTTGGTGGCCCAATGCTGCCGAACGCGTTTTCATTTGAAAGGCACGAAATGTTCACTCTGTTTGCAGCTAAGGGTACCGTCGCCATTGCCAGCCAGATCGCACTGGAAGAAGCAAATCTACCCTACAACATCCGATGGATAAGTTTTGCAGATGGTGACCAGAACGCAGCGCCCTTTCTGGCCGTGAACCCCAAAGGACGGGTCCCCGCCTTGATCACCGATTGCGGCCCCCTGACCGAGACGCCTGCAATCCTTGAATACATCGCTGAACTATCGGACCAATTGATGCCCGAGGCGGCAATTGAGCGCGCCCGCGTACGTGAAATGCTCAGCTATCTCGCCTCGACAATGCATGTAAATCACGCCCATAGATTTCGTGGTTCACGGTGGTCTGACGACGCAGCCGCCCATGCCTCAATGGCCGCCAAGGTTCCACAAACGATGGCCGACAGCTGCGCCTATGTTGAAAGCCAACTGCCTGACACGGGTTGGCTGGTCGGTTCGTATTCGATCGCTGACATTCACTTGGTAACAGTTTGTCGTTGGCTGGCGGGTGATGGCGTCGACATTGCGAACTATCCGAAACTGGCGGCGCATTTTGCCGCCATGACATCGCGCACGGCCGTCGCAAACATCTTCAAAGCCCATGAATAGCCCTGATATCGCGCAAGACCAGACCCATGGAACGGGTCGCATTCTTTTGATCGCCTGTGGCGCGTTGGCACGAGAAATCCTCGCGCTGAACGAAGCAAACGGATGGGATCATCTGCAGCTACATTGCCTACCTGCGAACCTACATCACACACCCGATAAAATCGTGGGTGCCGTTGAAAAGATGGTCGCGGAACGCCGCGATGATTTCGACGATATCTACGTCGTTTACGCCGATTGCGGCACCGGCGGGCTGTTAAAGGCCGCGTGCGATCGCATGGGTGTGCAGATGGTTGAAGGCCCCCATTGCTACAGTTTCTTTGAGGGCAACGCAGCCTTTGAAGAGCTTGGGGAAATGACCGCGTTCTACCTAACGGACTTTTCCGTCCGCCAGTTTGACGCGTTCATCTGGAAACCACTGGGCATGGACCGCCACCCTGACCTGCGCGACATGTACTTCGGCAATTATGAAAAGATGGTCTATCAAGCCCAAACGGACGACCCTGCCCTGACTGAACTGGCCAAGAAACACGCGCAGCGTCTTGGGTTGGCGTTTGAGCGTCGTTTGACGGGCTATGGTGATCTTGAAACGTCGCTCGCGGCAGTTCGTTAAGCAGTCACGCTGCGGATCCGTTCAATCATCGCACGCAATCCGTTAGACCGCTGCGCTGACAGATGGTCGTTCAACCCAAGGCGTTCGAATTCCGCGCGGGCATCAACGCCTGCGACGTCCTCAACCGGCAGTCCGTTATACAAAGCGTGCAAAATCGCGATCAACCCACTGACGATCATTGCGTCACTGGCGCCCTGAAACGTGAACACCCCATCCTCAACCTTGGGAACCAGCCAAACCTGTGATGCACAGCCGTCAACCTTGGTCGCGGGAACTTTGAACGCGTCATCAAGCGGCGGCATTTCGCGGCCCATGTCGATAACATGGGCGTAACGGTCTTCCCAATCGTCCAAGAATTCAAACGTTTCAGCGATATCTTCAAAGGCGGTCGTGGCCATAGTAATCCCCTATCTTGCCCCTGACTTAGGCCCCGCCCCGCCAAACGTCCAGTGCCCGCTTTTCATAGGCGCAACTTTGGGCTAGCAAGACGTACCAACCAAGACCAAAGGGGCGATCCATGCTGCGCGCAACACTTCTAGGCACTGCTGTTCTGCTGACGCTTTCGGGCTGTGCTCGGATTTCAGAAAGCCGTCTTAACCCTTTCAACTGGTTCGGTAGCAGTACTGAAGCCGCCGTAACAGAACCAGCAGAGCGTCGCCCGTTGGTTCCTGAAAGCCGCCGCAACGTAGAAGTTGATGGCCGCATTCTTGTGGACAGCATCACGTCCTTAAACGTTGATCGTGCACCAAGCGGCGCGATTGTGCGTGTTGTTGGTGTCGCGCCGACGCAGGGGTTCTTTAACGCTGAACTGGTCAATCGCGGCGTTGAAAACGGCGTTCTTATACTTGAATTCCGCGCCCAAGCACCGAACCGCCTAGAAGTGCCGGGCACAACGCGGTCTCGCCAAATCAGTGCGGCCTACGTCATTGATAGTATTGACCTTTCAGGCATCCGTACGGTTCGCGTTCAGGCGGCAACAAACGCGCGAACATCTGGTCGTTAAGCGCCTTTTACAGCGTAAACGTAACGACCTTTTCACCCTTAACGGCCAATCCGATCTCACCATTGCACAGACGCAATGCATCGTCGCCGAATACCTCTTTGCGCCACCCGCGAAGGGCTGCGACGTCACGAATGCCCCCTGCAATCGCATCCAGATCAGCACTGTTCGCGATCAGCTTTTGGGCCACGCCTTCTGTGTCAGCGGCGGATTTCACCAGCACGCGCAGCATATCCGCCAAAGCTGGGTTCACCTGTAGTTTTTCACGGCTGGAATCCACACGCGGCGCATCTTCTGGTTTGACGGCTAAGCCCACTTTCACAGCGTTCAAAATGCCCTCGGCAATGTCGCCACGACGGGCTTCGCGTAGCAAAAGGCGCGAACGACCGAGATCTTTTTCGGACGCGGGCTTCGTTGAAGCGATTTCGACCAAGGCGTCGTCTTTGAATACGCGGTTGCGCGGAATATTGCGGGACTGCGCGTGATTTTCGCGAAACCGTGCCAATTCGCGCACGATCGACAAGAATTTGCCAGTGCTCGTGCGTGTCTTCACCCGCTTCCACGCCAAATCAGGGTCCGCTTTGTACGTGGCCGGATCTTTCAGCACGGCCATTTCTTCGGCCACCCACTTCTTGCGACCAGACTTGTCCAATTGCGCGGACAAAAATTCGTAAATGACGCGCAAATGGGTCACGTCAGCCAGTGCATAGGTCTGCTGTGCATCTGTCAGTGGACGGCGCGACCAATCGGTAAAGCGCGAAGACTTATCAACGGAAGCCTTAGCGATTTTGCGCACCAGCGTTTCATAGCCAGCCTGTTCGCCAAACCCGCAAACCATCGCAGCGACCTGCGTGTCGAACAACGGTGCGGGAATAACACCTTGATCGATATAGAAAATCTCAAGATCTTGGCGGGCAGCGTGGAAAACCTTAACCACGTTTTCATCTTGAAACAGCGCGTAAAGCGGCGCCAAATCTAGGCCATCAGACAGCGGATCAATCAAAACTGCATCATCATTTCCATCACCTGCATAAGCCAATTGGATCAGGCAAAGTTTGGAATAATAGGTCCGTTCGCGCAGGAACTCCGTATCGACTGTGACGTATGGGTATTTCGCGGCTTTTTCACAAAATTCGGCAAGTTCAGCAGTCGTGGTGATGGTTTTCATGTGGGTCTTTTCTATTGGTTTTGGCGGGGGCACCCGCACGTGTTGCCGCACACTAAGCGAAGGCGTTCTCAAGATAAAGGCGGCCGAAGTGCAATCTTACCAGACATACCCGTAATGCGGGTAATTTTGACCGTACACCATTGATATTGAACGGCTTATCCGCGCCTAAATAATTGTTTCCTTGGGGGGGGAGGGCCGCGACCAGCGATCCAACGGCAACCGCCACGATCTACGCAAATGGCAATGAAACCGGGTGGTCGAAAAACGTGGACCACAACCTCCCAAGTCAGTGCAACATCTGAACACGCCCCATCCGCTTTGTGCCTGGCGCAATTGGCAATGACCGCGATTTGTTCGTTACGAGATCAAGACCGGAGTTCGATCCATCGTCGCGTAACGCCGCAACACTGCAGGATAAAGCGCATGCTCCAGTGGCAACAAACGGGCGGCTAATCTTTCAGGCGTATCGCCCTTTTCTACCGCTATGCGTGCTTGGCCAAGGACAGGTCCATCGTCTAAGGCGGCCGTAACCTCATGGACGCTACATCCGTGTTCTAGGTCGCCCGCCTCAAGTGCGCGCGCATGTGTGTGCAGGCCTTTGTACTTGGGCAATAAGGAAGGATGGATGTTCAACATCCGGCCTTCATACTTGGCAGTAAACCCTTCGGTAAGAATACGCATGAAGCCCGCCAAACAAACGATATCGGGGGTATAGGCTTCAAGTGTTGCGTGAAGAACCTCCTCGAATGCATTGCGATCATTGGGATATTCTCGATGATCCACAACCGCCGTTTCGATGCCAAGATCGCGCGCCTTCGCCAGCCCACCAGCATTCGGGTCATTGGAAATGACCAACACCGGACGCGCTGGGTGATCACCAACCATGCTGTTGGCAAGCGCCACCATATTCGAGCCACCACCCGAAATCAGGATGGCGACCCGCTTACTCATACCAATGAGCCTGTGTAACGGACGCCTTCGCCTTGTGTGATCTTGCCAAGCGCGTAAACGTCGTGACCCGCAGCCTCAAACGCGGCGCGGGCAGCGTCTGCTTTGTCAGCGGGCACAGCCGCGACCATGCCAATGCCGCAGTTGAATGTCTTGAGCATCTCGCCCTGATCAAGACCGCCCTGCTCGGCCAACCATTTGAACACAGGCAGAAGTTCCCAAGCATCAAGATCGATGTCAGCGCCAAGGGTTTCCGGCAGAACACGTGGCAAGTTTTCTGTCAGACCACCGCCCGTGATATGCGCCAATGCGTGCAGGTCTGCCATCGCGGCAACCGCGCCTTTGACGTATAGCGTCGTCGGCGCAAGCAATGCCTCGCCCAATGTCCCATCAGAGAACGGTGACGCGTCAGCCCATGCAAGGCCTGAACGCTCGACAATTTTACGCACCAAAGAATACCCGTTGGAGTGAACACCGTTTGACGCCAGGCCCAACAAAACATCGCCCTCAGCCACATCGCGTGGAATTTCTGCGCCGCGCTCCATCGCGCCAACGCTAAAACCGGCCAAATCGAAATCACCTTCAGGGTACATGCCCGGCATTTCCGCCGTTTCGCCGCCAATAAGCGCACAACCAGATAGTTCACAGCCCTTGGCGATGCCGTTGATGATGCGTGTTGCCTGATCA
>CALBVZ010000007.1 GCA_937969445.1 uncultured Octadecabacter sp.
GATTTTGCCTCCGTGGCCTTGGCTAATCATTTGTTTTGCCGCGGCCTGCATCGTGAACAAGGTACCCGCAACATTCACTGCATAAAGCTTGTCAAAACTGGCGCGCGTAATATCGACGGTCTCTGCTGCATCAAACAACGCTGCATTATTCACGAGGATATCAAGCTTGCCCGCTTGGGCGACGACGGACGCGATCGCGTTGTCGATACTGCCTTGGTCGGACACATCAATCTGGACCGGATAAGCGCCCGTTCCGAGGTCGGAGGCGGTCTGCTCTGCCGCCTCCAAATTGATGTCTGCAATCGCAACGGTCGCACCTTCTGCAAGAAAGCTTTCGGCAAAGCCGCGCCCGATCCCGCGCGCAGCCCCTGTTACAAGTGCAGACTGTCCCTCAAGCCGCTTCATTCGATCCGCAAGCCTTGCGCGTCGAACTTATGCAGTTGGTCCATCTGTGGCGTCAGGTAAACTGTGTCGCCGTGGCTGACTTGAACGTCACCGGAAAGACGAACTGTAAACATGTCGCCTTCGCCAGTATCCAAGCCAGTTTCATGCACGTGAATGAACGTATCAGAGCCGAGGTGTTCTGCAACGCCAACGACGCCCCTCCATGTGCCTTCCGTCTTAGACACGTCAACGTGCTCAGGGCGAATGCCGATGGTTGTTGCGTCGTGCTTTGCAGCTTCAGCACCCTCAATCTGGTTCATCTTTGGTGATCCGATGAAACCAGCAACGAACTTGTTGCGCGGCTTGTGGTACAGCTCGAGCGGAGAGCCGACCTGCTCGATAACGCCCGCCTGAAGAACGACGATCTTGTCGGCCATAGTCATGGCTTCGACCTGATCGTGCGTCACGTAGATCATGGTTGTCTTCAGCTTGTTGTGAAGCTCCATGATTTCCAAACGCATGCCAACGCGCAGTGCGGCATCAAGGTTGGACAGTGGTTCGTCAAACAAGAACGCAGACGGTTCACGAACAATCGCACGGCCAATAGCCACACGCTGACGTTGCCCACCAGACAATTGGCCCGGCTTGCGGTCCAGATAGTCCGTGAGGTTCAATGACTTCGCCGCAGCGTCGATCTTTTCCTTCTGCGTTGCTTCATCAATGCCCGCCATCCGCATTGGAAAGGCGATGTTCTTGCGAACCGTCATATGCGGATAAAGCGCATAGGACTGGAACACCATCGACAAGCCACGCTTGGCTGGGGACGTTTCTGTCACATCGGTTCCGTCGATTGCAACGGCACCGCTCGTGAGGTCTTCGAGGCCAGCAATCATGCGCAGAAGTGTTGATTTACCGCAGCCAGATGGCCCAACAAACACAACAAATTCGCCGTCGTTGATTTCTAAATCCAGCGGTGGAATGACTTCCGTATCGCCAAATTTCTTCTGAACTTTATCAAGTACGATGCTTCCCATGAGATCGCTCCTTATTTCACTGCGCCAAAGGTCAAACCTGAGACCAATTGTTTCTGACAGAACCAACCCAAGATGATGATTGGTCCAACTGCTGCCGTGGAAACCGCCGAAAGGCGACCAAAGAACAAGCCTTCTGGGGCGCGGTTGCCCTCAATCAGCTTGGACAGCGTTGCTGCGTCGATTGTTGTAAGACGGACCGTCCAGTACGCTTCGTTCCAACAGAAGATGAACGTCAAAAGTGCCGTAGACACGATGCCACCCCACGCCAGTGGGATCAGTATCTCCTTGACCTCGCCCCATGTTGTCAGGCCGTCCATTTGACCGGCTTCGATGATGTCTTTCGGGATGTCCTTAAAGTAGGTGAACAGCATCCAGATCACGATCGGCAAGTTGATAAGACACAGAACCAAGATGACCAAGAAGTGCGTATCAAACAGGCCAAAGACGTTCTTTGTCAGGAATGTCATCGGGTACAAAACAGCCGCAGCTGGCAGCATCTTTGTAGACAGCATCCACATCAACACGTCTTTGGTTGCACGGCTGGGGTTGAACGCCATCGCATAGGCGCATGGCACCCCGACAACCAACGCAAACAGTGTCGCAAAGACAGAGACGATGACCGAGTTGGTCGCAAAGCGCCAGTAGTCATAGTTTTCAGCCATGTTGGCGTAGTTTTCCAACGTGGGCGTGAAGAAGAATACATGTTCCGGCTTAACAGCGTCAGCGTCTGTCTTGAAGCTGGTCAGGATCATGTAAAAGATCGGAAAGAAAAAGATCAGTGCGACGATCCAAGCCACTGTGGGCCATGCGATCCTTGAGAACCGAGAAGTTGTTGCAACGATTGCCATTGGTATGTCCCCCTATTCCATCAACGTCTTGCCGACAGCGCGCAGCAAGAAGATGGCGACGATGTTGGCGAGAATGACTGCGAAAATGCCCGTAGCGCTTGCTGCACCAATGTTGTTGTTGGCGAATTCACCAATCAAGTAAGGCAAGTTTTTGTTGCCATTACCGCGGCTGACGATTTCGATCTCTGCGTATAGCGAGAGGTGAAAAATCGCTTGGATCATCACAACAATCGCCATCGGGCGACCAAGGTGCGGCAAGGTCAGGAAGCGGAACTGCGACCAGCGGCCTGCCCCGTCCAGAATGGCGGCTTCTTTTTGCTGTTGGTCCTCGGACTGCAGCGACGTCATAAAGATCAGCACTGCGAACGGTGTCCACTGCCAAGTCACCATCATGATGACCGCGATAGAGGACGTTTGGGTCGCACGGAACGAAATCGGCTCAAGTACTGGCCACAAGTTAAAGAACCATCCAACGAGTGGTGCGTCCTGCAGACCCGTAATCATGTTGTTGATGCCGCCAATGGCGATACCTTGAAGGCCCAGAACCGGATCAAGCAACATGTTGATCCAAAGAACTGCGTTTACCGCAGGCATAATAAAGAAAGGTGAAATCAAGAGAACACGAACAATGCCCCGCCCCGGAAATGACCGGTTAATAAGAACCGCGATAAGAACACCAAGAACAACAGTAAGCGTCAGAATGCTTGTCACAATGAACAGGCTGTTCTTGATTGCAAACAAGAAATCCTTTGAGTTCAGTACGAATTGGTAGTTACCAAAGCCGCGCCAGTTTGAAAAAGACGGCGTCGTCCATTCAGGACGGTTCGTGCTGTTCAGAACGTAGCGGATAAACGAATAAAACAGCGTCATCGCAAGTGGAACGACCATCCAGAAAAGCAACAGTATAACCGCCGGCGTCTGAAGTAATCGTGGGATTGTTCTATTGGCCATGTTCTTGAGTCCCCCGGGTAATTGAAAGTGTTTTGCTTTCAGAAAATTCGAGTTTCTGAACGCCGTAGCCAGACCGACGAATGCGGACTTGAGCGAATGTAACGATGATCAGTGAGAAGTGAAAATACAGTCGGAAAGACCCAAGGCTCGCTTGGATCTTTCCTTTTAAGTCGAGTGACTTATTCGTAGTAGCCAGCTTCACGCATGATTGCGTCAGCAGCTTCCTGGCTTGCAGCCAGTGCTTCTTCAACAGTCTTCGCGCCGGACAGTGCCGCTGCGATTTCCTGAGCTACAGCTGTACCCACTTCTGGGAATTCTGGGATAGCTGCGAACTGAACGCCAACGTATGGCTTCAGGTCTGTTGCTGCAGGAGCCGCAGATTCAATCGCTGCCATCTCAGCAGCTGCGAAAGGAGCAGCAGCCTGGAATTCAGCGATTTCATATGTGGATGCACGTGTACCTGTTGGAACAGAACCCCAACCGAAGTCTGGGTGGTTACCTACAGCTTGGATGTACTCTTTAGATGTCGCCCACTCGATGAACGCGTGTGCAGCTTCAGAGTTTGGTGAACCTGTTGGAACAGCCATTGCCCAAGCCCAGAGCCAGTTTGCACCGACTGGGTTACCAGCGTTTGGAGACTGTGCGTATGCAACGCCGTCTACTTCAAGGAAAGAAGCAGCGATTGTCGCATCGATCCACAGACCACACTTGCCTTCGTTGTAAAGCGCCAGGATTTCGTTGAAGGAGTTACCTTCGGAACCTGGAGGTCCGTATGTGCCCAGCAGCTCGACATAGAAGTTGATTGCAGCATTCCACTCATCAGAGTCGAGTACTGGCTTCATGTCAGCGTCGAACCATGCACCACCAAAGGAGTTAACCATTGTTGTGACGAACGCCATGTTGTCGCCCCAACCTGGCTTACCGCGCAGACATGCACCGTAAACGCCGTTGTCTGGGTCGTGCATTGCAGCAGCCGCTGCCATGACGTTGTCCCATGAGTCGTTGTCAGCGATAGATACGCCAGCAGCGTCAGTCAGATCCTTACGGTACATAACCATAGAGGATTCACCGTAGAATGGTGCAGCGTAGAGTGTGCCGTCAGCGGACAGGCCGTTTGCCATAGCCGGCAGAAGGTCGGCAACGTCGTAGTCGTCGCTCAGCTCAAGTGGTTCGATCCAACCTGCAGCGCCCCAGATTGGTGCTTCCTGCATGCCGATGTTGATGATGTCGTACTGGCCGCCACCGGTTGCAGTGTCAGAAGTTACCTGCTCGCGCAGAACGCCTTCTTCCAAAGATACCCAGTTCAGCTCAACGCCAGTTTCGGCAGTGTATGCTTCAGCAACTGTTTGCATGTTGATCATGTGACCGTTGTTTACGATCGCGATCGTCAAAGATGTGTGGCCATCAGCGGCAGCGATGCCTGCTGTAAGACCGAAACCGACCGCAGTGGTCAGAAGTGATTTCTTGATAGACATTGGTGTCCTCCCTTTTTTGACACACGTAAACTTTGCAGAGCGACCGTCATTGAGTCAAGTAATTTTACCCACGGCAATAAAACCAGTTAGCGCCGACACAAAGCGCGGAAACGTCGATCACCTCATGCAAACGATTACACGCAGGCGTCAAATTGGTCGCCGCATTACATCAATCAGGATAATAATCTTGCGCTTAAGCGGAATTCCGAACAACCAAATTACCGTCGAAAAGTGTGATTTCCGGAGTATCATCAATGACTTCACCACGGATTAGCTGCAGCATTCGCAACACCGCTTTTCGCCCAATCGACGCCGTATCTTGCGCCACAGTTGTGAGAGGTGGATTCAGATACGGGCACAGGAGATAATCGTCATGCCCAGCGATCCTGAGCCCCCCCTTTTTCAATTGACCCGGCGCCAAACCATGGCGCGACGCAGCGCGAAGAGCACCAATTGCAACGCGGTCATTGGCACAAAGAATCGATCTATCGGTGAATCGGCCCCTCGCAAATTCAGCGGCCAGTACGGCCTCACCGTGGTCCTCAAAGTGCCAATTTTCATTGACGAATTCAGCCCCAATGACCTCAGGAACAAGGCCCAATTCGTTCATTTTGGCGATATATCCATTTTCGCGCTCAACAGCGTTAAAGTTAACGCGCGGCATTGCCAAAAACACGGGAGGCCCACCCACACGAGATAAATATTCTGTAATTAAACCAGTACTTTGCGCGTGATTTGTCCCGACATAATCTACATCAGGCATCGTCTTTGGGCGCGAATCCATCAAAACGAAGGGCATACGCGACTTTAACCTCTGGTAAACCATTTGATCGCTATGATCCCCGAGAGGCGCAACAATCGCGCCATCCACGTTCATCGACATAAACGTCTCGGCTGCGCGGGCCTCAATCGCGGGATCAGAGTGAGAACATTGAGTGATAACCGTCAATCCCGCATCCATCGCAGCAACCTCAACGGCCTCCAACAACTCGGTAAAGAATAGGTCATTTAGGTAGGGAATAATGACCCCAATCATCCGCGTAGACTTGCGGTTTAATCGGGTCGCAAAGAAGTTGGGGACATATTCAACTTGCTCCAGCCCCTTCTCGATTTTAGCGACGGTTTTCGCCTTAACGAGAGACGGATCCTGAAAGAAGCGCGATAACGTCGGGCGCGAAACACCAATCGCAAGCGACAGATCTTCCATAGTTTTAATGCGTGGCTTATTCAACTCATCCTCCTAATTCGTACAGATCACTATATAGATACGATCAAATATGTCGACAAAACTTTACACGTGGAAAGAAATTTTTTCGCGTTTTGTTTACATTCGAACACCGCTTTTCACACAACGCTGAACATTCATCTATCTCCAATAAGTAAGCGTTTCAGGCCTTACCTCCGAAAAAGAACCACGGGCGCATCAGGTGCAGGCGTTGCCGAGGCGCGAATATTAAGGTGGATCGCATAAAGAAAGTGACGATCCGAAGTGAGCAAACAAAAGAACACTCGCCAGAGAGCAAGGACAAGGTTTCACTTGTAGCACGCCGCGATAAAGCACATGACGACAGCATTTACCCGCAAGGCCCAGCTCCCGTGCCGGTGAGCGCCGCTGACGTCGACAAGCTGGCTGTGGAACGGGATTGTCCGGCCGCGCCTCCACGCATCAGTTTCTCGGGACGCCCCTCTCGTGACCTTGATTTGAGTGAGGCGCTGTCGCGCAGTGCTTGCATTGCCGGTTGCCACAGTCGTCTAGGACCTCCGCCCGCACCTGTTCGATACGGAAAAGCTGTTCCGATACGGCGAAACCGGATCAACGCCGCATTGCATCAACCATCGCGGAACACGCGGGCCACGTAGTCCATCAACGGGCGGGTCAGGTAATTGATCGGTGTGCGGTCCGCCGTTCTGATGAACGCCTCAACGGGCATGCCAGGGATCAGGGTCGTGCCCTCTGGAAGCCGCGCGAGTTCCCCGTCATTCAGCCGGATTTCAGCGCGAAAATACGACGCTCGGGTTGCGCTGTCTGTGAACGCATCTGCTGAAACGATTGCAACGGTGCCGTAAAGCTCCGGTGTGGTGCGTTGATCAAGGGCGGAGAACCGCAGGCTCACCTGCTGGCCGATTGTCAGCACGTCCACATCGTTGGGCGAAACCTGTGTTGCGATCACCAGTGGGCGATCTTGCGGAACGATATACAGCAGCGGATCGGCGGGGCTGACCACTGCACGGGATCCGAACACAGTTAATCCATAAACGATCCCACCTACCGGGGATCGAATATCAAGCCGGTCAAGCTGACGTAGAATGCTGGTGCGCCTCTCACGTAGTTCTAATTCGTTGAATTGCAGGTCACGCAAACGGGTAATGGCTTCTTCACGCCGTGTTGTTTGCAGGCTTAGGATTTCGATTTCAATTTCGGTACTTCGTTCCTCGGCACCGCCAATGGACGCGACAAGTTCCCCGACCTGCCCTGCAAGGCGCGCCTGTTCACGCTGCAAATTCAACACCACAGACGCCTGTGCCAAGCCGCGATCAAGCAAGGCCTGCTGGTTGGCGAGTTCTTCTTCGATAAGGTCAAGCTGCGTTTCAAGCGCCGCCTGTTGTGCCACGATCCCGCGTACTTGTGAGGCAATTTGATCCTTGCGGTTCAACAACTGTTCCGTGCGGCGCGCTTCGGTTTCGAGGCGGGCATGAAACAGGTTAAGCTGCCCTGATGTTAGGCTGGGGGGGGCTTCGTCCAAAAGCGGATCAAAGGTTAATGTTTCAGCATTCTCACGCTCGGCCTCAAAACGGGCACGACGGGCCAGCACCTCAAACAGCTGCCCCTCAATCACCGCAAGTTCTGCCTGCAAGTCCTGCGCATCAAGGCGCAGCATCACATCGCCTTCTTCGACGAGATCGCCTTCATCAACCAATATATGTGTAACCACACCGCCGTCTTGGTGCTGAACAATTTGCCGATTTTGATCGACCTCAATCAACCCACTCGCAATTATGGCACCGCTGATTTGCGCAGTCATTGCCCAAGTACCAAAACCGCCCACAAGCACCACGAGTGCGAGCAAGCCGACGATAAGCGGGCGACGTGCGGACCATTCCGTTTTCATGCGACGCCCCCTCCTTTACCTTTGCCTTGATCAATCTGCGCACGGTTCGCGAGGATTTGCGCCTTGACCTCTTCGGTCGGACCAAACGCCTTTAGCAGCCCGCCGTCGATATACATCAGTTTATCGCATTGCTCGATCGCAGCGGGGCGATGGGCCATGACGAATACGCAGCGGCCTTCCTGACGCATAAGGCGTATCGCGTTGTTCACTGCAATAGAGCCGACATTGTCGAGGTTTGAGTTGGGCTCATCCAGCACCAGATAAACAGGATCGCCATACATCGCACGTGCAAGGCCTATGCGTTGAACTTGCCCACCAGAAAGGCGACCGCCCGTACTGTCAACAACCGTATCGTAGCCATCCGGCAGCTGGAGGATCATCTCATGCGCTGCGGCACGTTTCGCGGCTTTAATGACAGCTGCATCATCAGGGATCGTGGACATGCGGGCAATGTTGTCACGGATCGTGCCGCTTAGGAGCGTAACAGTTTGCGGTAAATACCCGATATAGGTGCCAAGGACATCCGGTTCATATTGATCCATCGACGCCCCATCCAGCCGGATCGTTCCGCCGGCCGGGGGCCACAACCCTGCAAGCGCACGCGCAAGCGTCGATTTACCCGCACCAGATGGGCCGATAACACCCACGGCTTCGCCCGGGTTAACCTTGAACGACACCATGCGAAGGCTGGCTTTGGCTTCACCGGGGGGGAGAATGGTCACTTGATCCGCAACAATCAGCGCCTTGGGTGTTGGCAGTTCGGTGCGGCGTGGCACAACGGGCACCGAGCCCAGCAAACGCGCCAGATTGCGCCAGCCAGAACGCCCCCGGTTAAGAACCGGCCATTGGTTCACAAGCATTTCAACAGGCGCAAGTGCACGTCCCAAAAGGATAGAACCGGCAATCATCGCACCCGGTGTCAGTTGGTCCTGTAAAACCAGATAGGCCCCCATCCCCAGCATTGCAGACTGTAGAAATAGCCGCAGCGATTTGGTGAGGCTGCCGAAGCTTCCCGCGAAATCCCCTGCCCTGATACCTGCCCGTAAGGATCCATTGCGCAGGTCCTGCCAACGTTGAAACGCTGACGCCCGCATGCCAAGCGCCTGTATCGTATCGGCATTACTTCGCAACTGCTCCCCCATATTCTCGGCGTTCAGCGTTGCCGCGTTTGCCTGTTCAAGTGGACGTTTCGTGCTGATTTGATTGATGATCGCAATCGCCACGAGCAACACCCCACCCGCAATCGCCAGATAGCCGAGGTAGGCGTGGAAAATGAAAATACCGAACAGGAAGATCGCCGTCCAAGGCAGATCAAACTTGGCCATGGCCACGGGGGATGTAATGGATTGTTGAACCGCTTGAAGGTCACGCAGGCCTGTGGCGGCTTCAGCGGGTGCGCGTCCTGATGCCTTGGCACGCATGGATGCGTTAAACACACGCTCGTCCAAATCGGTCTGAAACTGCGCGCCGATACGTCCCATGATCCGCCCGCGTGCGTAATCCAGTATCCCCATCATCAGATACATGAACGCCACCAGCACAGACAGCGCGACCAAGGTTTCAAACGATCGCGACCCGAGCACAGACCCGTAAACGTTGAGCATATATAAAGGCCCGGTCAGCATCAGTGCGTTCACAAAGCTGCTGAAAATCGCAACAAACCAGTACAATCCACGCGATCTCTTTCGCACGTCCAAAAGCTCAGCCTGGCCAGCTTTAATTTCCGCTTGGGTTGGTTCTTTAAAATTCATTTTCTGCGATCGGCTTCCATCGAAATGACTACGCAATCTATCGTTATAGCTTAAAAATAGTAAAGGCCGCTTAAAGACGCAAAATAGAGGTTTTAGAAAACGGGATATAGCATCCAGTTTCATGCTGTATCGCCGAAAATACGGCGTGCCAGTTTCAAGTCGTGATCACTGAAAATGAATTGTGTCTTATGACCACCGCAGACTTGGCCATATTGTTCGACTTAACGATCGAAAGCCTGCGGCGACCACGCACCGCAGGCTGTTGTTGCTATTCGTTTAGAACGCGACGCGGTCACCGCCTTTAAGATCAAGTATTTCGCGAGCTTCGTCTGGCGTGGCGACTTCGCAGCCAAGATCTTCCACAATCCGGCGAATTTTAGCGACTTGCTGTGCATTGCTTTCGGCCAGTTTACCCCGTGAGATGAACAGACTGTCTTCTAGTCCGACCCGCACGTTACCACCCATTTGGCTTGCCGTTGTACCGAGCGTCATCTGAGAGCCACCTGCCCCAAGAACGGACCAGCGGTAGTCATCGCCGAACAAACGGTCAGCGGTTTGCTTCATAAACACAAGGTTTTCAATTTCCGGCCCGATACCGCCCAAGATTCCAAAGATGAACTGGATAAAGATCGGTGCTTTGAACAACCCGATGTCCACACAGAACTTTAGATTATAGAGATGGCCGACATCGTAGCATTCATGCTCGAATTTCACGTCATGCGGGGCCAAAGTTTCGGCGGCTTCTTGGATGTCGCGGAACGTGTTGCGGAAAATATTTCCGTCGGAGTTTTTGACATACTCCTTTTCCCAATCAAATTTCCAATCTTCGTCTTTGTACCGATTGGCCAAAGGATGGAATGAAAAATTCATCGAACCCATATTCATTGAGCACATTTCAGGTGAGAACGTTTTCGCCGGATTGATCCTGTCTTGGATGGACAGCGTCAACGATCCCCCCGTTGAGATATTCACAACGGCATCAGTCGCCTGTTTGATCCTTGGCAAAAACGGTTCGAAGTCCTTGATCGCCACGGATGGTGCGCCCGTTTCATTGTCACGTGCATGTAAGTGAAGGATAGAGGCACCCGCTTCAGATGCGTCCAATGCTTGCTGGGCAATATCATCATATGTGTATGGCAAAGCTTCCGACATTGTCGGCGTATGGATTGCACCTGTGACGGCGCATGTGATGATTGTCTTTTGCTTTTTGCGGGCCATGGATCAGTCTTTCTCAGATGAGTTGTTGATTTTCACGCGATAGCTGAGCGGGAAAAGTTCAAGGTTGAAACGGTATTTGATAAGCCCCCAAATCCCATTCGGGGCTTTCAACATGATCACAATTGCCACCGCACCGAGGATCATCAGATAAGTGGTTCCCTGATCAGCCAACGTTTCACGCAACGCAAAGAACAGCAGTGTGCCAATGATGGGGCCTTCCAGCGTGCCGATCCCACCAATGACAACGATAAAGATCACGAAGGCTGTCCAATCGTTAACCGAAAACGCTGCATCAGGCGAAATCCGCAGTTTTTGCAGGAAGATTAAAGCACCGATCATGGCCGTCAGGGCGGCTGTCACCACATAAACAATGAACTTGGTCCGCCAGATGTCGATACCCAGCGACCCTGCCGCCAATTCGTTGTCACGAATAGCGCTAAGGGCCAGCCCGTTGCGTGTTCTTAAAAAGAAATACACGGCGGCGATCACGATGACGGCGGACGCAAGGGCCAACCAATAACTTAGGTGTTCGCGCCCTGAACGGGAATCCGCCAACGATCTGACAATGCCCACAGGCAAAGACGATCCAGACCCGCCCCCAAGCGAAGAGACCTGAGCGAATGACAGACGGAAGACTTCGGCAATTACCCATGTACCGATGGCAAAGTAAGCCCCGCGCAAACGGAAAATCAGCAATGCAACGGGCATTGCAATCAACGCCCCCAACAGGCCAGCAACGACAATCGCAGCAATTGGGTGCAAACCGCCAAACATGGTCAACGCAAACAGCATATAGCCGCCAAAACCGACATAGGCTTGCTGACCAACAGACACGAGGCCCGCATAGCCAGCCATCAAATTCCAAAGGCTAGCAAGCGCGAGATAAAGGAACAACTCGCCCATCAAGCGCATGTCTGCACGACCCGCCCAATACGGGGCGGCGATCAAGACTAACAAGACAATGACGCCAAGAACCACAACGGCTTTGGTGATCGCTGAGGATCGGGTAACGCTATAATTATTCGGGTTCATTCGTTGATCCTCGGAAATAGGCCACTGGGTTTAATTGCAAGGATGACCAGGAAAGTTAGGTGCCCTGCGAGCAGCTGCCAGCCTGGGTCAATTTTGGCACCGATGGTCTGCGCCACACCCAAAATCACGCCCCCAGCAAGGGTTCCCCAAAGGTTACCAAGCCCGCCGATGATCACAGCTTCGAAGCCGAAGATCAGACGACCGCCCCCAATTGAGGGATCAAAGCTTGTTCGTATGCCCAGCATGATGCCTGCAATCGCAGTTACCCCCAGCGCAAGCGCCATCGCCAAGCCAAAGATGTGCCTACGATTAAGCCCCATAAGTTGCGCGATTTCCTGATTATCAGACGTTGCACGAAAGGCGCGTCCAAGGGCTGTGCGGTAAAACACCCACTGCAGGGACGCGATAACAACGATGGCGATCACAAACGTCAACAATGGTAGAACACCAATAGACAGGCCACCCGCTGAAACGCTGGCAGTTTCTAATGCCCCTGCGTTCATTTTTTGTGGATCGGCCGAATAGGTTTCCAACAGTGCGTTTTGCAAAATGACGGACAGACCGAATGTCACCAACAAAGGCGGTAGAATGTCTTTGCCGATTGTTTGGTTCAGAATACCGCGCTGTAAAACATACCCAATCAAAGCCATCGCAGGCACGACAATGATCAATGCCACCAGTGGATGCAGGCCCAGCAGTGTCGTAACCGTCAGGCCCAAATAGGCACCTAGAACGATCAAATCACCATGGGCGATATTGACCAGTCGCATAACCCCGAAGATCAGGGATAAACCAGCGGCGAACAATGCGTATAGTCCGCCCAGCAATGTGCCTTGCACCAATGCATTGACCCAATCCATATTATTCGACCCCGAAATAGGCGCGTGAAATGTCTTCACGCGCAACAGTTGCAGATGCGCCCTGAAGCGAAACACGGCCTTCTTGCAGGCAATAGAACCGTTGTGAGACAGACAGCGCTTTGGTGATGTCTTGCTCAACGATGAGCGCGCTCATGCCTTCCCCGATAATCCCAGGTAAGGCTTCGTAAATGTCTTTGATAATAATCGGTGCCAGCCCAAGGCTGATTTCATCGAACAAGATCAAATCTGGGTTCGCCATCAACGCGCGACCAATGGCAACCATCTGTTGCTGCCCCCCAGAAAGAGAGGTCGATTGCTGATGCCGGCGCTCTTTTAAGATTGGAAACAGCTTATACACGGCGTCAAGCGACCAAGGACCTGTGCGGCCAACTTGCCCCCCAATGATAAGGTTCTCTTCGACCGACAAAGACGGAAACAGCTGCCTGCCTTCGGGAACCAGTGCGATCCCCTTGGTGGCGACCTGATCTGCCCGCAATGCGCCGATCGCCTCATTGCGGTAGTTCACCATGTCGGCCTCGTTCTGCGTCAGACCGGAAATCGACCGCATTAGGGTTGTTTTACCAGCGCCGTTCGCCCCGATGATCGCCAAAACCTCACCCGGTGCGACCTCAAGGTTAATTCCGTACAGTGCTTGGAAATCACCGTAAAACGCTTCGAGTGCGTTGAGTTTAAGAACCGGTTCAGGCATTCGCTTCGATCCCCAAATAGATTTGCTGCACTTCGGGACTCTCCATAATGGCGCGTGGTTCGCCTTCGGCGACTTTGCTGCCAAAATCGATGACCATCAGTTTATCAACCACTGCCAACAGGGCGTGGACGACATGTTCAATCCAGATAATCGTGACGCCGCGGCTGTGGATGTCTTGGATCGTTTCCACCAACGACGTGCACTCAGCCTCTGTGAGGCCCCCTGCTATCTCATCCAGCATCAAAAGCTTGGGCTTGGCACATAATGCGCGGGTTAGCTCTAGGCGTTTGCGACCCAACAGCGTCAGCCCACCGGCAAGGGTATTCGCACGGTCCAGAAGTTCGGTTTGCTCAAGGACCTCAACACAAAAGTCTTCGGCCTCGCTGCCCTTCATTCCGCCTGCTTGGGTAGCCGCAATCATCGCGTTCTCGAAAACCGTCATCCCCGAAAAGGGTTGCGGAACCTGAAAACTGCGCGCCATGCCAGAACGGCACCGGCTTGCAGCTGAGGTACGTGTGATATCCGCACCGTCAAAATAGACCTTACCCGAATTCGGAGCCAAAGTTCCGGTGATCAAGTTGAACATAGATGTCTTACCTGCCCCGTTGGGACCGATAATGCCTAAGGCTTGGCCTTCAGCGACCTCTACGGACAATCCGTCCGCGACGACGACGGCACCGAAAGACTTCGACACCTGATCAAGTTGTAAAAATGCGGTCATAGTTCCTCGCGATTTGGTTGACGGCGGCACCCGTCCTTGGATGCCGCCATCCTGACCTTGCTTATGACAAGAGCTTCAATTCGCCTGTCAGCGGGATGTTCGGCGCGCTGGAATTCGCAACGATCTTAAGGTCCATCATATCGCCATCACGCTGCCACTGACCAGCAACCAATGGCGTTTTGGTCACGTTGTTGATCGGCCCATTTGCCCAGTTGATATTGCCTGTGATCGTATCAAGGTTCGTGGACGCGATTGCGGCAACGATTGCGCTTGGATCTTCCAGATCTTCGGCGCGCTTGATCACGTCGGCGACCACTTCAAACAACGCGTGCTTAAAGCCGATCGGCTGCGTCCATGGACGACCGGACGCTGCGGTATAGTTGTCCGCCAATTCCTTAGAGCTTGCGCCCGTCAAAGAGGAGCTAAACGGGTGGTTCGGGGACCACCAAACTTCGGATGAAAGACCATCCCCACGTTCGCCCAGCGCTTCGATCACGGATGGGAACAACAATGCTTTACCGATCGTGACAACCTTAGGCGCATACCCTTGTTGTGCTGATTGGGCCCAGAACGTCGCAAAATCAGGCGGGATCATATTACCTGTAACGATCTCGCATCCTGCTGATTTGAAGGCAGAGATTTGGTTGGAAAAATCATCCGATAGCGGCTGATACCGACCTGGATCAACTAGGTCATATCCTGCCTCAGCAAGCGGCTTTGGAAGGCCAAGTTCTGCGTCGCCCCAAGCGTTGCCATCTGCATCGTTTGGAAACAGGCCGCCAACCTTCTTAGCGACACCGGATGTATCCCACATATCGAGGAAAGATCCGATCACGTCTTCCAGCCCCCAGAAGAAGTGGAACGTGCTTTGGAAACCTTCACCAGGGATACCGTTCCGTCCAAAGAAGTACGGCTGCCATGGGCAATCCGTCGTGATACATGGAACTTCGTTGATTTCGGCCTGATCGGAAACTGGGTTTACTGTATCAGGTGTAGATGCCGCGACAATGATGTCGACTTCATCACCAAGGATAAGGTCTGCTGCGACTTCAGCAGCACGGTTTGGATTGGACTGGCTGTCTTTGGAAATGATCTCAACCGTGTAGGCCTTACCGTTGTTTTCAAGGCCGGAAGAAAACGCTTGTGAGATGGCTTCTAGGACATAATCATCCGCTTCGGCAAAGCTTGCTAATGGGCCAGTGCGCGGGCTTACATGGCCGACCTTGATAACCGGATTGTCCGCATATGCGCGACTTCCCGACAGTATCGCGGGCGCGGCCAATGCAGCTGAACCACCCACTACAAAACTACGGCGGGTCCATGTTGATGTTCGTTTACTCATTTTCTTTCCTCCCATTTCCCGATGTCACGCACCGGATTATATCGCTGTTTAATCCAGCAAAATTCCGTCCAGACGCTTAAGGTGCCTTGCGACACGATTGCGTACTTGATCGGCTTCTTTGTCTGTCCAATCCCGAAACCCTTTGCCCGATTTCATACCAAGTCGTCCCTCCTCGACGAGTTTGGCTAAATAAGGAGAAGGTGCCTGACGGCTTTCGAGATCGAACAGGACGTTCTCATGGATATCCAACGTCAGGTCAGTCCCAACGAGGTCCACATTTTCGAGTGGTCCGAGCACAGCCAATCGGCGGCCGAAGCTTGCCTTAATGACTGTATCAACGGATTCCGCATCACAGATGTCATTCTCAACGAGGCTAATGGCTTCTCGCCATAAAGCGTGCTGAAGACGGTTGCCGATAAAACCCGGAACATCCTTTTTGACCCTTACCGGCGTTTTTCCCGCATCCTCAAGCAATGCCATCGTGTCGTCGACAACGCTTTCATCGGTCCACTTGGTGCTGACAACTTCAACCAAAGGGATCAGGTGCGGAGGGTTCCACCAATGCGTGCCAACAGCGCGGCTCTTTAACCGCAAGTCAGCCATTATCTCGGTGATTGGCATCACGGACGTATTTGACGCCAACACACAGTTATCAGGTGCATGCTTTTCAATATCCGCGAATATCTGTCGCTTTAGATCGAGCTTCTCAGGTGCGGCCTCGAATACGAACTCTGCATTCTCAACAGCCGTGGCCGTGTTATTGGTCAATCCGATTTTTTTGAGGACCTTTGCAATGCGTTCTTCATTGTCCCCCATTGCCTCCAAGCTGGCCGAGATACGACTTGCCACTGTTGCAAGCGTTTCCTCATGTGGATCAGCAATACAAACGTACTGTCCTGCCCGCGCCAACGTCAGCGCGATCCCGTGCCCCATAAGGCCAGCACCGATAACGGCGGTTTGGATGTTTTTACGCATTTCGCTCATCCTGCTGTGTAACCGCCATCTGCGTATAGAATGTGGCCAGTGTAAAAATCAGATGCCGCGGACGCTAGGAACAAAAGCGGCCCCGCGAGGTCTTCTGGTTCTCCGAGCCGACCCTTTGGGACGCGCGACAGAAACCCATCGCGTACAGCCTTCGCTTTTTCAGTGTCCTCAAACATCCACGCGGTAAGTGGTGACCGGAAAACCGTCGGCGCGATCGCGTTAACGGTGATCCCAGTTGGCCCAAGCTCGCACCCCAGTGCTTTGGTAACACCATCCACCGCAGCCTTAGAGGCACAATATGCCGTGTAGCCAGCAGGGTGCCCCAGGAGACCACGGGCCGAGGATACAAATACGATTTTGCCACCGTTACCTTGGGCTTTCATTTGTTTGCTTGCAGACCGAGCCAGCAGCCATGACTGGGTAACATTTGCATCCATGACACTTTCAAACGTGGCGGGTTCCATGTCTTCAATCAGCGCTACTTTGTTCATACCGGAAGCGACCACAAGGATATCAAGCGCACCGAAGACCTCAGCAGCTTCTTTCACCATGGCCTCGCACGCCTCTTCCGAGTCAGGGCGGCCTTTGATTTGGTGAACTTCGCCGGTGCATGTTGCCGCGACCTCAGCCATTGCGGTCTCGTTGCCGGCTGCCAGCACAACCTTGCACCCGGCACCAGACAGGCAACGGGCAGCAACAGCACCAAACGCGCCTGACGCACCCGTGATCAAGGCAACCTTGCCTTTAACATCAAACATCAAATGTGGATTATCGAGAGACATGGCGCTACTCCGGTCTTTTTCCGCCGGGATACGGGATCACGACGAGCATTTTACAAATATGGTTTGTCTTGTTTTCGATCCGGCGGACTTCGCCTGCGGGAATGGTGCAGCTGTCCATGGGGTTAAGAACTGTCTCTTTGCCATCGACCTCGACCGTCATCTCCCCTTCCAGAACGACATAGACCTTTTCGAATGGCGTGCTGTCAGGACCAGCACCACCCCCCGGAAGGAATTGCGAAAAGCCGATCCATTGGTTTTCAGGTCCCCCGTCTTCAAAACCCTGAAGACGGTGCCCTGTGACGCCCCAATGGTTAGGGGCGTCGTAGGTTTCAGCATCGGCAAATCGTTTGAGATGCATTAGAACGCCTCACCGGCTTCGATGCGATACGCCTGCTTTGTATCCGTCATCGCAACGAGGCGAATGATACAGCCGTCGCCGCGATCCCAGTTCCATGGGAAGAACGCAAAGGTCACACGTTTCCCCGTCACGGAGTCCAGATCACCGCCAACGTTCTCAATGCCAAGAATACCGTTGCTGAATAGGATGTTGTGAACAGGCTCCCACTCTGGGAAGTCCTCTTCCCAACCAACGCCACCGGACCATTCTTTATATTCAGCTTCAAGGTGCGGCATGATCGGGCCGTTACGCTGTGGACCAATAGCCGTTGCAAGTGGGTGGTCGTTCGCTTGGGTGTCGTGACCAACAACCTTTACGCCCTTTTCCACCATCCATTCAGCAGCACAGGACACGAGGCCCGGGCAGTATGCGAAGTAATCGCCGTCTTCATACTGCTTGTGCCAACCTGTATTGATGATCAGAACATCGCCTTTGCGGATCGCATGGCCACAAGCCTTTTCGAGGTCCTCACCCGTGATCTTTTCCCACTTCTTCTTCGGGATTGAAACAACAAGACCAGAACCAAAGAAATGCGGCAGCGGCACTTCGTCAATGAATGGCGTGCCCTGAACAACATGCGCGGGCGCATCAATGTGCGTCGTCACGTGCATTGTGTGGGTCATGGTTTGGCTCAATACACCTGACTTCGCCATGTAGTGCTTCCGTTCAATATGAACGTCATCAAAGTAAGGCCAGTTCGGGCACTGATACCCGAAACGGTGGCTGAGGTTGACGAACTCCAGCCCCATATCGTTGTCGTCGTTTGCTTGGAATTCGATTCCGCGGATCATTACCATGGCTACAGTTCCTCTATTCACTGCCAAGGCAGTGTTTTGTTAGATTGTGATGTGTATAGGCCTCCCAGCCCTCGTATATTTTGGTACACATGCACCACATGGCGGTCAACAGTAAATTACAATGCAAGCCAACTGTACCGCATCGCGGTTTTCATTGACATCCCAGAGGCGTCACGTATGAATTCCTCTAACAACTGATTGGAATGACCTGTGAAAACTGAAAAAGTCGAATCCGGACGAAATGGAATTCAGGTCATTTCACGTGCCGCTCGCGTTCTACGCAGCTTGAAAGAACACCCCGATGGTCTTAGCTTCGGGCAAATCGCAACCAATATTGACCTACCCCGCTCGACGGTTCAGCGAATCGTAGGCGCTCTACAGGCGGAACGGTTGATCATTGCGAACATGTCTGGCGGCGGCGTCCGGCTCGGGCCTGAATTGGCGGCATTGGCCGAAGCGGCGCGTTTCAACACGGCAGAACAATGCCGGCCAGTATTACTTGAGCTTACAAAAGCAACGGGTGAAACGTCGGACCTTTCCGTCCTACGGGGCGACAAGATGATATTCATCGACCAAGTCCCTGGCACCCATCGCCTACGCACGATTTCTTCTGTCGGCGAAGCGTTCCCCCTCACCTCCACAGCCAACGGACGAGCCTGCCTTGCGCAGTTGCCACGCCAAGACGCGTTGTCACGCGCTCGGAGTGAAGCAAAACGCCTGCAAGTCGAATTCGACGAAAAAACATTCTGCAACGCCTTGGATAAGGTCTCCGAACTCGGCTTCGCCTATGATCTAGATGAGCACTCGGACGGGATTTCTGCGATTGGCTTCGCCTTTACGGATCACATCGGGGAAATTCACGCCATATCTGTCCCGGTACCAACCTCACGGTTCGAACGCCAAATAGCTGTCATCGAGGCTGCGGTCGTAGCTGCGGCCGAGAAAGTCTCAAAGGTTCTGCAAAAAGAAACCACTTGAAGGCCCTAGTGGCCGCACAGCGCAACGTCGACCTCAATCGGGCCTCGCCGCCTCCTCAACAAAGGCGTCCCCTTAGTCTTACGGTAATCCCCAGAAACGCCGTCAGCCCCCACTTACGATCACAGATGCAAAAAACTGGCGCGCAACCTTCCAAACCATATCCACGGCCAATTTAAGCCAATAGATAGGTCGCGCAAATTATATCAGGCATTTGGAACGTCGGAATGAAATGGTGCCCCCACACGACCCACAAATAGCGCCATATTTTCCATAAAAATAAGGGGGGATGTGGACCACGTTTATGCGCCAAACCGCCCCAAACATATCAATAACTTACTAGAAATGTGGACCACGAAGTATGCTCGGGTAAGATTGGTCGTTCATCTAATTCTAGCTATGTTTGGGGCGCTTAATCTTCTGTATTGGCAGGCACTACTGCCGGGGCAGCCTTGGTCGCATCTGCCACTTTTTTCACCCATTCACTTGCCTCGTCATTGAGTTCGGCACTCAACAGGCTTTCAACCGCATCGTGAATTGCCGTCCGCGCGGTTTCGCAAATCACTCTTCGTCCTAGGTAGGCTAAGACCGCTGGAAATATTAATGCAAGCAATCCAATGAAAAGAAGAACCGATGCCAAAAGCGTAGTTCCGCTTTGAGTGACCGCAGCTGTTGTTGCTGTTGTGGACGCCGTTGCTGCTACGGCCGCTGGCGGTGTGCTTTGGTATGTTGAATAGGTCAAAACCACAAAGATAGCCGCAAACACCAAATAAAAATAGAACCCGTTAGATCGATGCTGTTTGCGATAGATCCGTCCGGCCAAAGGCACTAGGAAAAAAATCGCTAGCATTGTCCATATTCCAGTCGCCACAACATCGTAGCTAACCGTAGGTATTTTTACTGAAAAAATTATCAGTGAAATTATTGTCGCTAGAAGGGTAAGTGACATTGCTGCAAGGATCGTGACAAAGCTGTTGTCCCGATGAACCATGTAAATATTACGAAAGCACCACCCAGCCTTTGTAAGGAACCAATTTTTCTTATCGGTTCGATGCTTTATAAGATCCTCTTCGGCAATCAATATTTCCGAATTGGGGACATGACCTTTAGGCATTTCCAACAGGTCTTCTAAAAAGCGAAGCCATGGCTCAGTTTTCATAGCATCGTTTTTGGTGCCAGCGGCTTCCGCACTACATTGGCGAGCCTTCTCACGCCCAATCATTGCCAGAACAGATTCTGGCTGGACCTCTTTAGTAATGAATTTTTCATGCAACCGCACGGTACGGTCTACATAGTATTTAAAATACTCAGTAATAGAATTCCGATAGCGATAATCTGGCAGAGAAAGGTAAGCCAAGCTCACCCCACTAGACGCAGCATAAAGCGCTAGAAACGCATTTAGTACTTCAGGAGTCATGCTTTAATTTCCGGCTATGCTTGGGCAGGAAACCGCGTGGCGCTATTCCAGATAGAGGTAAAAGACTCAATAAACTGTTCAAGTTTCGCCGGGCGCTTTTCTGAAGTGCCAAATGCACACATCGCCTGCTTCTTTTCTATATCATATTCAAAGCGGTACATAGCATTGTCGGCAATCGCAATGTGACCTCCGGTTTCACGAAAGCTCTTGATTTCGATCCCACGTGAAGCAAGATAAGAAATCAATTCCATATTTTTTTCGTGCCCTTCGCCTTCAGACAAAACAATCCTGATCGCTGAAGGTTTAATGCCTTTGACAGTTAGTAGATTATCGAAAAGGGATTGGTCATAAACATCAGAAGAGAGGCCGCCAGTGTATAAATCCAAGGACGTGCTTGCTCTGTCAAAAAGCGACTTTACGACGACGCGTGCATACTCAGCACCACTGTTCAAAAACAGCTCTCCATCACGCCGAATGGCAAATTCTCTAACTTGGGACCGATAATTGTCCAAAGACATATCCGAATGGTTCATGAAATAGTCCGTATATTATAGCTGCAACGAGTTAAGGCCCACTTAAGCCACCCCGCGTAGGACGACCTAATGTTGGGCCAATAGCATGTCAATGCGACGAAAATGCGTCAGTGGTGTTCAGTGCTAGCACTGTCCGGACCGGGTTGTTCGACTACTCTCTACTAGAGCGCTTCCATATCTATCCATGGTACAATTCCCTCCGCTGGTTCAGGCTTTAGCCTTGTTGCGTTGAACCGTGCCCCGAAATGCATGCGATTGACAAGGTTTTTCTGGTTTTGTTCAATTTCATGCGATTGTTGGCCTCAGCTTTCAAACAAATGGAACCTTACCTCATACTTCTTACCTGCAGGTTAAGACGAATTATCAGGCAGTGACCAGTTGCCCCATCAAAAATAATGGTACTCCACTGGGGAGTAAGGATAACGGCGTTTACGCCATAAAAATAACGGTAAGGTGTACCGCGGTTTTTGCGTTAGACCGCGTCAGATGTCCCAGAAACCCCAATGTGGACCACGCGAGCACCACGCAAAAATGCGTTTATCTTTTAATATCAGTATGTTGGAAAAATAGTGGTGCCCCCACACGGACTCGAACCGCGGACCTACTGATTACAAATCAGTTGCTCTACCAGCTGAGCTATAGGGGCATTCGGCGCACGGTCTAATCGTTGTACACGCGGGTGGCAAGACAGTTTTTGCACCCAGAGCAGAGGTTTTCTCTGCCGTAAAAACCTATATAGCTGACACGGAACCAAAACCGCCAAGATTGAGGCTGATCCAGATGCAATTGGTCCTGCACGCAGGCGCACATTTCACCGAAGAAGACCGCCTTGTGCGCTGTCTGCTGCGCAACAAGCAAGACTTTTCAAAGCGCGGTGTCGCGGTGCCCGGTCCCGGGAAATACCGCTCGTTGCTCAAGGAAACGCTGGCCGCTTTGCAAGACGCGCCACCCGCGCCGGATGCGCGTGACGTTCTGCTCGACCTCATCCTTGACGAGGAAGACGCGGATCGCATGATCCTGAGCCATATGTTCCTGTTTGGCGCACCGCGCGCCTGCGTGCGCAACGGCACCATCTACGAGGCCGCGCCCGAGCGGATCGCCCAGTTGGCCGCCCTGTTTCCACATGACGAGGTTGAGCTGTTTCTGGCCCTGCGCAATCCCGCGACGTTTCTGCCCGCCCTGTTTGGCAACGCACCGCAAGAGGATATGAACGCCTTTTTGCGCGGCGCGGACCCATATGCGATCCGCTGGTCCGACACGATCGCTGCCATTCGTGCCGCCGCACCAGAGGTGACGATTACCACGTGGTGTTTTGAGGACATGCCGATGCTGTGGGCCCAGATCATCCGCGAGATGGCCGGCCTTGAGCATGGAGAGAAGATCGTTGGCGGCTTTGATCTGCTGTCCGAGATCATGAGCAAAGAGGGTATGCAACGGTTCCGCTCCTACCTGAAATCCCACCCCACCATGACCGAGATGCAAAAGCGGCGCGTCATTGCCGCCTTTCTCGACAAATTCGCCATCGAGGACGAGATCGAGGAAGAGCTGAATGCGCCGGGATGGACTGAAGAGATGATCGAGGCCATGACCGACCTCTACGAGGAAGACATGCACACGCTGGAACGCATCCCCGGAGTGAGCTTTATCGCGCCCTGACCTTATCCGCGTTGCGGGATGTCGTCGAACACGGTCACACCGTCGGCGACCAGATGAAAGGGCTGCGCCTGTGCGTGGCACAAGGCTACGCGCGGATGAAAGTCGCCCGGCGCGTCCAGTGTTCCCACCTTGAGCACCAGTTCTGCCTGATCCTGACGTTGTGTCAGAACATGCGTCCCGCAGGTCGCGCAAAAGAACCGGGTGACGGCGTTGGGCAAATCGGGACGCTCAAACGATTGCGGTGTTCCCGACGTCCATGAAAATGTCTCTGGCGCAACCAGTTGAAAATACTGAGGCGCCCCGCCCGCCACATGCTGACACGCCCGGCAGTGGCATTGCCCCATAATCAATGCAGGGCCAGACAAGGCATATCGCAACGCCCCGCAATAGCATCCGCCGGTCCCGTGGTCTTTTTCTGTAGCCTGATGCCCCATCAAACGTTACCTTTCGCGTTAACAAAAACAAAAATGACAGGCCTGAGTTCTTATGTCAAACCCAGAAGACAATCCAATTCGCAAAAGCCCAGTACCGCTTGAGCAATGTGGCGCCGCACTCGCCTTTGATATTGTGTCGGATCGATGGACCTGGCTGATCTTGCGAGAGATGTTTTACGGCGTTGGTCGGTTCGCGGATATTCAGGACGAAATCGGCATTCCCAAATCGGTTCTGTCGGGACGATTGTCTCAGATGATCGAAAACGGATTGGTGGAAAAAGAACCCTACCGCGATGGGTCGGCCCGCACGCGGCACGCCTATGTGCTGACCCAGAAGGGGCGCGAGTTGACGCCGGTCATTCTGGCGCTGATGCAATGGGGCGACAAACATCTCAAGGACGGCAAACGCGCGCTCGACATCACGGACAAGCGCACGGGCACCCCGCTCAAGGTTGCGATTGTGCCCGAAGGCGGCGCACTGCCGCTGCGGCGTCTGACCTACACGCCGATCTGGGATACGCCTGAAAACAAGGTCTGACGGCGGCCTCAGGCCATGCCAAGCGCTTCCTTGTACATCTCCAGCACCGCCTCTTCTTCGGCGATATCGTCCTTGTCGCGTTTGCGCAGGGCAATAACCTTACGCATCACGCGGGTGTCGTACCCACGCGCCTTGGCCTCGGCCATCACCTCTTTTTGCTGATCGGCAAGGTCTTTCTTTTCCATCTCGAGGCGCTCGAACCGTTCGATGAACTGGCGCAGTTCGTCGGCCGTCACTCGGTAGCTTTCGGCATTGGTTGCGGTGTCGGTCATGGTTCGCTCCTGCGCTGTGGTGATGTGCTGGATAGCGGCGTGATCCCGGCCCTGCAAGGGGGCACCGCTTGCTTGCCATGCGCGGCGCGCTCGGGTAGCTGTGCGGCCATGGAAAACAGTGCAAAATTCACCGTGTTCGATGGCCTGATCTGGGGCGGAGCCTCCTTGTCGGTGCTGGGCCTGTTTGGGCTGGTCTGGTGTATCCTGACAGTTTGGCGC
Organism: uncultured Octadecabacter sp.; assembly: GCA_937969445.1. GTDB lineage: Bacteria > Pseudomonadota > Alphaproteobacteria > Rhodobacterales > Rhodobacteraceae > Octadecabacter. The sequence goes on from CALBVZ010000007.1 coordinate 24,440, forward strand.
GCGCGCCGGGCCAAGCTGGCCGATGATGCAATGCGGGCCGTGATGGCGCGGGTGTTGCCACGTAATCTTGGCGCGCTGTTCGTCTCGGTGATCGGGCTGATGCTGGTCATCGTCGGAATATTTCTGAAATAAACGCGGGAGCATGCAGATGGATGTTGCATGGCTATATGGGTTGATCGGCGGGCTGTTGATCGGGTGCGCTGGGGCCGTGTTGTTGCTGGGCACCGGGCGCGTCATGGGGGCAAGCGGCATCGTCGGTGGCCTGCTGGATGGCAGTGGCACGGATCGCGGCGCGACTTGGGCGTTTGTTGCGGGTCTGATCGCAACCCCTGCCTTGATGTCCTTGAGCGGGTGGCAGGTCGACACCCACGCCACGTCTCAGCTTTGGGTGTTGATATTGGGCGGGTTGGCCGTTGGGATCGGCACGCGATTTGCCAATGGCTGTACCTCTGGGCACGGTGTGTGTGGCCTGTCACGCCTGTCAGTGCGGGGCCTTGTCGCCACGCTCGCCTACATCGGCGCAGGTGCCGTCACGGTCACTGTGTTGCGCATTGGGTTGGGCCTGTGATGCGCGCGGTTTTGTCATTGATCAGCGGTGCGCTGTTTGGCGCGGGCCTGCATGTATCGGGGATGACCGACACGGACCGGGTGCGCGGGTTTCTTGATTTTGCCGGGGCCTGGGATCCCACGCTGGCCTTTGTGATGGGTGGGGCGATCTTGCCCATGATCCTGGCTTGGCGGCTGGCACGACGCGGCACGCCATTGGTCGGGGGCAGTTTTCCCAACCTGCCAACCCAAGAGATCACGCGCCCGTTGATTATCGGGTCCGTCCTGTTCGGCGTCGGCTGGGGGTTGGTCGGCTTGTGTCCGGGGCCGGCGCTGGCCTCACTGTCTTATGGCGGGTGGCAAGGTGCGGTGTTCCTGTGTGCGATGCTGGCGGGCATGTGGGCCGTTCCCCCCCTGCGGCGGATGCTGGACAGTCGGGGCCTGCGGGCCTAATCCTTACGACATGGATATGCGACAAATCTCTCCGACCTATTTCGTAGCGCCTCAGCTTGACCCCGCCGACATGGTTGATGTGGCCGCCGCCGGGATCACCACCGTGATCTGCAATCGCCCCGACGGCGAAGTGCCGCCTGCGTTTCAAGCCGATGCTGTCGAGGCGGCGGCCAAGGCGGCAGGCCTTGCCTTTGTGCGCTTGCCGCTGACCCACCAGACAATGACCGCACCCAATATCGCGCAACAAATGGCCGCAGCAGCGGACGCGGCCGGGCCCGTTCTGGCCTATTGCGCCTCTGGGACACGGTCGACGGTGATTTGGTGCCTGGGTCAGGCAGGCAAGATGCCAACGCCAGAGATTTTGGCGGCAGCGCGGGCCGGAGGATACGATCTGGATGGATTGACGCCGACATTGAACGCGATTGCGCAGACCAAAAAGGACTAACCCGTTCCGGTCATCGCAAGATCGGGCAGATCAGCCAGGTCGGGCAAATCGGCCAAATCCGGCAAAGCATCCAGATCAGGCAAGTCAGTGTCGCCCCCTGTTGTGGCTCCGGCCAAGGCGGGCAGCCCCGGCACAGTTTCGAGGTCGGGCAAATCATCCAGTGAGGGCAAATCATCCAGATCGGGAAGGGTGCCGACGGTGTCTTGCGCAATCTCCTGTTCGCGTTCCTTGGGTTTGGATTCGGCTTTGCGGCGCGGGGGCGCGTCCAATTTTTCGACCGACGGCATATCGACCATCGGCTCATCACTGGCCCGCCGCAACGGCTGTGTCGCGTGCAATGGTTTGCGCTGCGGCTTGACCGCACGCACGCCGTCCACGTGCCCCACGACGCCCCGACCCACGATGCGTCCTGTGCGCGTTGTGATCTGCACCTGCGGGAATTGGCCCGGCATCAACTGCAAAACCTGTCCCACTTCAAATGCACGCACTGCGTGAAGCGGCATTTGTAGCTGCGAAATCACCATGTTGAGCTCTGCATTCAGATGCATCACAGTTTCTGCCAACCCGCCAGGCTTGTCGCTTGCCTCTTCCGCTTCTGGATCGTCAGCAAACAGATTCTCACGCGCACTTGGTTTGGGCAGGATAAACGTAATCTCGCCCTGCCGCGCGCCGCGGGCGATATCAAGGGTCAGGCGGATCAGTGAATAGTCCTGCGCATCCAGTGCCATCGCCATCGTGCGCGCATCATCGCCCTTGGCCCCGAATG
>CALBVZ010000008.1 GCA_937969445.1 uncultured Octadecabacter sp.
CCTTACAAACGCAGGGCGCGACATCACATCATCTGCCCAGCGATTGACGTTTTCATAGCTCGCTGTGTCCAAAAACTCGGTTGCGTCGTAAGTTGTGCCTTTGACAAGTGCACCATACCACGGCGCAGTCGCCATATCTGCAATCGTGTATTCCGCACCTGCAACATAGCGATTGTCCTCGAGTTGTTGGTTCAGCACATCCAACTGGCGTTTAGCCTCCATTGCGAAACGGTTGATCGGGTATTCGAATTTCTCTGGGGCATACTTGTAGAAATGACCAAAGCCGCCGCCCAGATAGGGGGCAGACCCTTGCAGCCAGAACAGCCAGTTTAATGTTTCGGTGCGCCCCTCAATATCACGCGGCAAGAATGCGCGGAATTTTTCGGCCAGATACAGCAGGATTGCACCAGATTCAAACACCCGTACACCCGTGGATTTATCGAATAGCGCTGGAATTTTTGAGTTCGGGTTCACATCGACAAACCCGCTAGAAAACTGATCGCCCTTGTTGATGTCAATGTACCACGCGTCGTAGTCAGCGGCGTAGCCTTTGGCCAAAAGCTCTTCCAACATCACGGTGACTTTGACCCCGTTTGGCGTCGCCAATGAGTGCAGCTGCAAAGGATGCTCGCCTACGGGCAGATCTTTATCATGGGTTGCACCTGCGATCGGGCGATTGGTGCTGGCGAACTGGCCGCCGTTTTCGGAATCCCATTTCCAGACTTTTGGTGGTGTATAGGTCATTTCTAAATCCTCAATTCTGTTGCGCTTAAGCTAAGCCTAACGGCGGCGGGCGCAATGGGGACTTGGCCGGATCACATCAATTAGTTTTGATAGCAACGGAAAAGCTCACAAAGGTTGCGTCTGAACACATACCGCCCCAATGTCTGCGGCGTGGCAAAAGGAACGGTCATGATAAACAAAGCACGACCTCACGTAGATGCTGGCAGCACGTCAACCGGCGTGTTTTTTGGAACCGATGGCACGTCCATGCGCGGCAAGGGTAAACACGTCGAACCCATTCGTAGGGTGCTAAATGGGTTCACTGATGGTGCTGGATGCGGGTTAAGTCCCGATAATGCTGCGGATGTTTCATCCGGTATTGCGTTTGGCGACACCACGTGAGCGAACCAGACCAAATCTACGTTGGCATTGACGGTGGCGGCACAGGATGCCGCGCTGTCATCGGGACGGCAAGCCGCACACTTGGTCAAGGAGTGGGCGGCCCCGCCAATGTCACGAGCGATCCAAGCGGAGCGATTCGCAGTGTCCTAAACGCGTTGGAAAACGCACGCCAAACGGCGGGGGTTCACGACCTTAGCAATTCCCGTGCGCATATTGGGTTGGCAGGGGTGCTCGGCACCAAGCAAGCTGACATCATTCGCGATGCGATGCCAATAAGCACCGCACACGTCACAGACGACAGACCGACAACTCTGGCGGGGGCATTGGGCAGCAATGACGGTATCGTTGCTGCTATTGGCACGGGCAGCTTTATAGGGTCGCGGCGCGGCGCAGACTTTAGATACATCGGCGGATGGGGTTTGACCTTGGGCGACGAGGCGTCAGCAGCGTGGCTTGGTCGATCTGCCTTGTCCGAAACGCTTTTGGCCTGCGATGGGATGCAAGACGAGACAGACCTAACTAAAACGATGTTGGACAAGTTTGGCAACGACGCCAACGCCATCGTGGGTTTTGCCACAACAGCGACACCCGCAGACTTTGGCGCCTTTGCACCGTTCGTAACGGACGCGGGAAAAACAGGCGATCCAATCGCGACGCGTTTGATGAAGGACGGCGGGTTCTACATTGAATCGGCCTTCGCGCACCTCAAGCCAAAGAAAGGCGAACCATTCTGCCTGACGGGGGGACTTGGCCCAACTTATGCACCGTTTTTGTCACCTGCAGCGCAGGAATGGCTACGACCCGCAGAAGGCTCAGCCCTAGAGGGGGCGTTGGCCTTGGCGCGAGGCATTCCCGTTTAAGCAGGCTCGTCCTTTGGTGCTTCATCGCCATCACGTTTGACCAGTGTCGACCACGTCTGATCATTGGGCGCATCTGGCGGCGCAATGGACGCCTTTTTATGAATGTTCACTTTGCTCATGAAGTTCGCGGAAATCGGCGCAGTCACAAACAAGAACGCCATAATAAGAAGCTCGTGAAAAGAGCCGTTTCCGGCGACGAACCCGCTTGTCATTGACGCAAGCAAAAGCGCGCCAATACCCATTGTGCCAACCTTCGTCGGCGCATGCAGACGTGTCATTGCATCGCTCAAGCGGAATAACCCGATTGCGCCGACCAGCGTGAAAAATGCCCCGATCAACAGGAAGATGGCGACAGCGTAAGTTCCGATAACATCCCAGTTCATTCGATGATGTCCCCGCGTAAAACAAACCGCGCATAGGCCACGGTGGACACAAAGCCGAGCATGGCGATGATAAGAGTGACCTCAAAATATATTCGTGTTCCTTGGGATATGCCCAAAAGCACGATCAACGCGATGGCGTTCACAACCATCGTATCGAGTGCAAGAATTCGATCACCTGAACCAGGCCCAATCACGAGGCGGATCATCGCAAGCAGCTGGGAAACAGCTACAGTTGCGAATGAGATGGTTAGAGCCAAACTCAGGAATTCATCTGCAGGTATCATACAAAAATCTCCTTCAGGCGGGCTTCGTAGCGTTGCTTGATGTCATCGCGTATCGCGTCAGGGTCCGGCGCATCAAGCGCGTGGACCAACAAGCAACTTCCCGAGCTGGACATGTCCGCCGAAACCGTTCCGGGCGTTAGCGTGATGGTGCCAGCAAGAACCGAAATCGCCTCAGGGTCACGAATATCAAGTGGTACAATGATCCACGCTGGACGTAGCTTTGAATTGGGGCGCGTCAGCACGATCCAAGCGACTTGAACGTTGGCGACGACGATGTCCCACAAAACCAAGATGATGTAGGCGATCATCTTTCCAACGCGAAATCCGTGTGGTCTGTCAGGCCACCAATCCGCAGTCGCGCGGGGGATAACAACCCCAAGGATCAATCCGAAAAGGGCCATCCCGTAAGACAGTTCCTTTTGCAGGATGATCCAGACAACCGCGAGCAGCAGGGTCATTGCAGGGTGTGGGAAAAGCCAGTTGAGGAAGCGTTTCATATCAGTGATCCCCTTCAACGGTCGCGCCGCTTAGTTTGCCTTCGGTTTCCACCACGGTTGCGATGTAAGGCTCCGGCGCAAACAGCTGCTCTGACGTTGCCTGCATGTACGCCTGCGCATGGCCGCCAAAGACGGTGAATGCCGCGCTTAGCACGACCAGACCACCGGCGGCAGCGTAGGTCAGGAAATGCGCCGGGTCCTGCGGCTCAGCGTCCTCATTCGGCGCAACGCTGTTGGCCTTCCAAAACACGACACTGCCCGCACGAGCGAAACCAACGACTGAAATCAGGCTCGCGCCCAGAACGATTGCCCAAATCCAGACGCCGAATTGTGTATCAAACGAAGCATCCAAAATCAGCAACTTACCGATGAAGCCCGACAATGGTGGAAGACCCGTCATTGCGATGGCTGCTGCGAAAAACAACCCCGCCGTTAGAGCAGCACCCGCGATAGGAGGCATCGCGCGCAACGCGAGCGATGAGCGGCTAGATTTGACCAAATCAACGATCAGGAACAGCGCGGCACCTGCGAGAGTCGAATGGACGATGTAATAAAGTGCAGCAGCAATGCCCTCAGACGTCATCAACGCAATCGCGATCATCACCATGCCCATCGATCCGATGACGGCGAAAGCCACAAGGCGATCGAGTGACTTGGCGGCCAAGACACCGATCATCCCAAGCGCCATTGAGATCAACGCCGCAGGCATCAACCAAACTTCGTGCAAACCTGCAGTTACGCCGAGGTCCGGTGGGAAAATCAATGTGTAGACGCGGATGATGGCATAGGCACCGACCTTGGTCATGATCGCGAAAAGTGCAGCGACCGGCCCTGGGGCTTCGGCGTAGCTAGACGGCAACCAGAAATGCAGCGGTACGACGGCCGCTTTGATCGCAAAAACCAACAGCAACAACACGGAAGCTACACGAATACCGACCGTCGCATCGCCACCGATCATCTGCGCACGCAACGCAAGGTCCGCCATATTAAGCGTCCCCGTTTCGGCGTAGATCGATCCAAGCGCGAATAGGAACAATGTGGATCCAAGCAAATTGAACAACACATATTGAACGCCGGCCCGCAGCCGCAAATTGCCACCCGCATGGATCATCAGGCCATATGACGCGATCAAGAGGACTTCAAAGAACACGAACAGGTTGAACAAGTCACCCGTCAAAAACGCGCCCATGATCCCCATAAGTTGGAATTGGAAAAGCGCGTGGAAATGGCGACCGCGGTCATCCCAACCTGATCCAATCACATAAAGAAGCACGAACAGCGCCAAAACGGATGTTAGAAGTATCATCAGCGTCGCAAGCATATCCCCAACAAGAACAATGCCAAACGGCGCAGCCCAATCGCCAAGCTGGTACAAAATGATCGTGCCGTCAGAGGCTGTCCAAGCAAGACCAGCCGAAATCGCGATCAACGCGAGGACACCAACGAGCGAGAACACGCGCTGAATGCCAATGTGATAGCGCGCAGCCAGAACAATAAAGGGTGCTAGCATGGCGGGCAGGACGATGGGGGCGATAATCCAATGGCTCATGACGCGTCCTCTTCGTCCGTGACAATCGGGTCATCGACCAGATCATCGTTCGTTCCAAGATAGGCACCAAGTGCGATCATCACGACAACGGCTGTCATGCCGAACGAAATTACGATCGCGGTAAGCACCAAAGCTTGCGGCAGTGGGTCTGTATAGACTGTCGCGCTGTCCGTCAGGATCGGCGGAGCGCCGATGGTTAGACGCCCCGACGCGAACAGGAAAACGTTGACCGCATAGGTCAACAAAGACATCCCCAAGATCACCGGAAACGTGCGCAAACGCAGAACCAGATACAAACCTGTTGCCGTTAAAATGCCGACGGCGGATGCAACGAGAACTTCCATGTTACGCTCCCCCCTCTGGTGAATTCGGTTCATCAAGACGCGACGGATCAACGTCCATAGGGTTATCAGAGTCCTTAACATGCGCGCGGCGCGCAAGCCGCGAGAAGCTTTCAAGCGACAACATCACAGCACCAACCACCGCGAGGAAGACACCAAGATCGAACAGCGCGGCCGTTGCCAGTTCAAACTTTTCAAACGGTGGAATGCGGACATAGGTGAAGTCTGACGTCAGGAACGGCTTGGCAAAGAACCAAGATCCTATCCCCGTTAGCCCAGCAATCAGCACACCCGTCCCGATCACCCCATGATACGGGAAGCGGATACGGTCGGACGCCCAGTTAAATCCGCTGGCCATGTATTGCATCACGACCGCAATCGACACGATCAGCCCTGCGATAAAGCCACCGCCCGGCTCGTTGTGACCACGCAAGAAGATGTAGAACCCGACCATCAACACGATCGGCATAATAACGCGCGTCAACACGACCATCATCATTGGGTGCTGCGTGCCGGAAAGCGGCTTGTCTGGAACACGGTTCAACAGACGTGCACGTACAGGGCCGTTCAACAACGTTTCAGTCAGCGCGTAGATTAGCAAAGCGGCGATGCCCAAAACGATGATTTCACCAAAGGTATCAAAGCCACGGAAATCAACGAGGATAACATTGACGACATTCGTACCGCCGCCACCTTTGTAGGAATTGGCGAGGTGGAATTCGGAAATCGGCGACGCAACAGCATCACGCAGCAAGTAGTGATAGCTAAGGGCCATTGTAGCCAAGCCTGCAGCACTTGCGACAACCACATCACGGGTACGTCGCCAGATTGAGCTTTCAACAGGCGTTTGGTTCGGCAAAAAGTTCAGCGCCAAGAGCAGCAGAATGATTGTCACAACCTCAACAGTGATCTGTGTCATCGCAAGGTCAGGTGCGCTTAGGAACACGAACCCCACCGAGACCATAAGGCCGACGATCCCGATAAGGATCAACGCGAGCAAGCGGTTGTAGTGCAATGCTGCCAAGCCAAGGGAGGCCGCGACAAGCATGATCCAGCCGCCGATCTCAACCCAACCAACTGGCTGAACAGTGCGCGTAACAGGGCCGACAAGACCAGTCGCCCAAGCGTGATACCCAGCGGCAACAACAGTAACGGCCATGATCAACCCGTAACGGGTGAACGCGCCGTTGTGCAGCGGATGGATCAGCAATCGCGCATACATCACGAAAGCAGCAATGATGTCGTCAAAGATATTCTTTGCCTCTGGGCGCGGCGTCGCTTCCCAAACGCGGGACAACGGTTTGAACGCCGACAACACAATGAGCCCACCAACAACCGCCACAATGGACATATAAAGGGGCGTCACGAACCCGTGCCAGATTTTGATGTGCGCGTCAGGAACTTCAGCCGCGGAGCCAAGAACCGCCGCCGTGACGATCTTTACGAAATTTTCCACCAAGAACGGTGCAACACCAATAACCACCACTAGTGTCGCAAGGATCGCAGGTGGCAACCAAAGGCCTGCACCCGGGTCATGTGGTTTCGCAGGGTAGCTTTCGGCGTCGCGTTTTGGCCCCAAGAACGTATGCCCAATCAATCGGAAGCAATAGGCGGCTGAAAACAACGACCCGAATGTCGCGAGTGCAGGTACCAGCCATTCAGGGCCGAACAGATACGTATGCTCCATCTCTTCGAGCATCATTTCCTTGCTAAGGAACCCGTTCAGGAACGGAATGCCAGCCATGGAAAGTGCCGCGATCGTCGCGATAACAAAAGTGATCGGCATAAGATGGCGCAACCCGCCTAGCAAACGAATGTCGCGGGTGTTTGTTTCGTGATCGATTATACCCGCCGACATGAACAACGCGGCCTTGAACGTCGCATGGTTTAGAATGTGGAACATCGCCGCGAATGCGCCAAACGCGGTTCCGGTGCCCAGCAGCATGGTAATCAGGCCAAGATGTGAAACCGTCGAAAACGCGAGCAGCGCTTTAAGGTCATGTTTGAACAGCGCAATCACAGCGCCAAGGATCATCGTGATAAGGCCCGCGGTGGTGACAATGTAAAACCATTCCGGTGTGCCAGACAGCACCGGCCACATGCGCGCCATTAAGAAAATACCAGCTTTAACCATCGTCGCTGAGTGCAAATAGGCGGACACAGGCGTTGGCGCGGCCATCGCGTGAGGCAGCCAGAAGTGGAACGGGAACTGTGCGGATTTGGTGAATGCACCGAGCAAGATCAAGATCAGTGCAGGAACATAAAGTGGATCAGCTTGGATCAACTCGCGATTCTGTAGAATCACGGAGAGATCATAGGAACCAACGATTTGCCCGATAATCAGCATACCACCGATCATCGCGAGACCACCCATACCCGTGACGGTCAGTGCCATGCGCGCGCCTTGGCGCCCTGCTTCAAGGTGCTTCCAGTAGCCAATCAGCAGGAAAGACGACAGCGATGTTAGCTCCCAGAAGATCAACAAAAGCAGCACGTTGTCGGAAAGAACGATCCCTACCATCGCGCCTTGGAACAGCAGTAGGTAGGTGAAAAACTCGCCCATGTTGTCATCACGCGAGAGATAGAAACGCGCGTAAGCGATGATCAAAAGGCCAATACCAAGGATCAATGTCGCAAAGAAAAACCCAAGCCCGTCGAGCATGAGCGTGACGTTCAAGCCCAGCTGCGGGAACCAGTCAAAGCCGGCTTGCACCAAGTGCCCATCCAAAACGGCCGGTAAATTGGTCATCAATCCGATGAACGCAATAAGCGTGACAGTGAAGGTTACCCCACCAACAGCCTGGCGGCCGGCAGAGTTCATCAACCCAGGAAGGAGCGCTCCCAAAAATGGCAGTGCGACGATGAGAAAGAGTGACACGCGAACTCCTGAGCTTCGGGCTTGAAAACAGTTCACCCTTTCTGGGTCAGTTTTACGCTAATCTCAAGGGCTAGAGAAAGAAGTCAACTTTGTTTGAGCGCTTTTTCACAGGTTTCAAATGCTAAGGTCTGTGCTGATTACACTCAGATTCCTTCAACAAATTTGTAATCACGATCTGACACAGGCAGGGCAAACGCCAAAGCTTCTTGGTATTCAGGGCTGTGATAAAATGTTTTTGCAGCGCTCATATCAGCGAACCTGATAATCACGCAGCGTGCACGGGTTGTGCCCTCCATGACTTCAACCTCACCGCCGCGGGCAAGAAATTCGCCGTTGTATTTTTCGACCGCTGGCCCCGCAAGGGCCGCGTACTTCGCGTATTCATCGGCATTTTTCACGTCCACTTGGACAATTGCATAAACGGACATTGCTGAGTCTCCAGATTAGAAATCGTTCGTATTTCGCCCGTATCTTGGGCGTCACTGCATCAACGTCTATCAAAACATGAGCAAAACCAAAGAGCTGTCGATATAAAAATTTTACCGTTTGATAAAAAAATAATTTGTGCCAAGGTAAACGCGATTTAGACGACGGAGCTCACATGAATTCGCCTTTTACAAATGGAATAGCAGCACAGCGCCTTGATGCGGATGCGCTGGCGGAAAACTTCTCTGATTTGCACGCGCCCTTAGACGGACATGAAGCCGCGGTTGCTGCTGATCGTTGCTATTTCTGCCATGACGCGCCCTGCATCACGGCGTGTCCGACGGACATCGACATTCCGTTGTTCATTCGCCAGATCGCCACGGGCACACCAGATGCCGCCGCGAAAACCATTTTCGACATGAACATTTTGGGCGGCATGTGTGCCCGCGTTTGCCCGACCGAAGATCTGTGTGAACAGGCCTGCGTTCGTGAGCTTGCTGAAGGCAAACCGGTTGAAATTGGCCGATTGCAACGCTTCGCCACCGATACGGTTATGGCAAAAGGTGTGATGCCCTTCGTGCGCGCTGCGTCCACAGGCAAGAGGATTTCCATTGTCGGGGCTGGGCCAGCAGGACTGTCCTGTGCGCATCGCTTGGCGATGCTTGGGCATGAAGTGATTGTCTATGATGCCTTGCCCAAAGCAGGTGGACTGAACGAATTTGGTATCGCGGCATATAAATCGACAAACGACTTTGCCGCGCGCGAGGTTGATTGGCTTTGCTCTATCGGTGGGATTGAGATCAAAACCGGCATGGCATTGGGTGCAGATCTGAACATCGACGACCTTATCCAAGATTTCGATGCTGTATTCCTGTCCGTTGGATTGGGTGGCGTGAATGCGTTGTCGATTGATGGGGACGATAAAGAAGGCGTTGAAGACGCTGTTTCTTTCATCCGCGACCTGCGCCAAGCCAGTGATTTGACCGCCCTGCCCGTCGGCCGCAACGTTGTGGTGATTGGTGGCGGCATGACGGCCGTGGATGCCGCGGTTCAGTCCAAGCTTCTTGGTGCCCAAAGCGTGACGATTGCCTATCGGCGCGGCCGCGATGCGATGTCTGCAAGCCGCTATGAACAAGACCTGGCATCATCATTCGGTGTAAACCTGATGTTCAATGCACAACCGAAGGCGATCCACGGAAACGGTACCGCCGCTGAGATTGAGCTAGAATACACCAGCACGAAAGACGGCAAACTTTCCGGTACGGGCGAGACCGTTCGTTTGGCGGCAGATCAAGTGTTCAGCGCAATTGGGCAGACCCTGACCAGCGACGGCGGACTAAAACTGGACGGGCGTAAGATCGCTGTGACGAACACAGGTCGCACCAGTCGCGACGGTGTTTGGGCCGGCGGCGATTGCGCATCTGGCGGCGACGATTTGACAGTGACTGCCGTTGCCGAAGGGCGCGATGCGGCGATCGATATTCATGAAACACTGATGGGGAGCAATTAACATGGCCGACCTGACAACAGACTTCCTTGGGATCAAATCCCCAAACCCGTTCTGGCTGGCTTCTGCGCCACCAACGGACAAAGAATACAACGTCCGCCGCGCGTTCGAGGCCGGATGGGGCGGTGTTGTTTGGAAAACCCTTGGGTCTGAAGGCCCACCGGTTGTGAACGTAAACGGCCCGCGCTACGGCGTGATTTACGGCGCGGATCGCCGCGTCTTGGGGATCAACAACATTGAGCTGATCACCGATCGCGACCTGTTCACCAACCTCGAAGAAATCAAACGCGTGAAGGCCGACTACCCTGACCGCGCGATTATCGTGTCCCTGATGGTGCCTTGTGAAGAAGACGCTTGGAAAGCCATTTTGCCACTTGTCGAAGACACAGGCGCGGACGGGATTGAGCTGAACTTTGGCTGCCCCCACGGGATGGCTGAACGCGGCATGGGCAGCGCCGTTGGGCAGGTTCCGGAATACATCGAGATGGTTACACGTTGGTGCAAACAATACTACAGCAAGCCTGTGATCGTGAAACTGACCCCCAACATCACAGACATTCGCAAACCCGCCGCTGCTGCGATGCGTGGTGGCGCGGACGCGGTTTCGCTGATCAACACGATCAACTCGATTACCTCTGTGAACCTCGACACGATGTCACCGGAACCGAGCATTGACGGCAAGGGCACCCACGGCGGCTATTGTGGCCCAGCCGTGAAACCCATTGCCATGTCGATGGTCAGCGAAATTGCCCGCAATCCAGAAACTAGCGGCCTGCCGATTTCAGGCATCGGCGGCGTAACGACGTGGCGCGATGCGGCGGAATATATCACGCTTGGCTGCGGCAATGTTCAGGTTTGCACAGCCGCAATGACCTATGGCTTCAAGATCGTACAGGAAATGATTTCCGGACTGTCCCAATGGATGGACGAAAAAGGCCATACCAGCATTCAAGACTTCAAGGGTAAGGCCATCCCGAACACGACGGATTGGCAGTACTTGAATCTGAACTACGTGGCGAAAGCCGTCATCAATCAGGACGACTGTATTTCATGTGGGCGCTGCTATGCGGCCTGCGAGGATACCTCCCACCAAGCGATTTTGATGTCGGATGACCGCGTATTTACCGTCAACGACGACGAATGCGTCGCCTGTAATCTTTGCGTTGATGTTTGCCCCGTTGAGGACTGCATCACGATGGTCGCGCTAGAACCTGGCACGATCGACACGCGCACGGGAAAAGTTGTTCAAAAAGAATACGCCAACTGGACGACCCACCCCAACAATCCTTCGGCCACAGCCGCGGAATAGATCAAAGTTTTCCCTTCAACTTGGCCGGCGGTTCGACGCCGGCCTTTTTTATGTGGTTGAGGTCAACATCCGGCGAAGCATCGTTTCAAGATGATGTTCCGCCCCGTCAAATGGATCAGTCTTACCCAAAATCGCGCGAACTTGTACGTCAAAATCCGCATAATGCTGGGTCTGCGCCCAAATCGAGAAAATCAGATGGTGTGGATCAACCGTATTGATCCGCCCCGCAGCGATCCATCCGTTAATAATAACTGCGATTTCATCCACGAGTTCACGCAACTCACCGCTTAAAACGTCACCAATGCGCGGCGCACCTTGGATGATTTCATTCGCAAACAAACGGCTTTCACGAGGGAAATTTTGGCTCATCGCGAGTTTACGCTTTGCATAGCCCAACAGTTCTTCAACTGGATCGCCTTCTGGGTCAATTTTGCGAAGGGGCTCAAGCCAGTTTTCAAGCAACTTGGCGAGCAAGGCTGTATAAATCGCGTCCTTGGACCGAAAATAGTACAGCAGATTAGGCTTCGACAAGCCCGCCTCATCCGCAACTTGATCCAACGTCGAACCACGAAAGCCAAACTGCGAAAACACCACCAATCCAGCCGCCAGAATCGCGGACTGGTTCTTCTTCTGGATTCGCGTATCCGTCTTTTGGGCAGCTTTGGGCATGTGTTAACTTTTCATTCAGGCTACAAATTGGGCAGTGTGCCCGAACATCCGCTATGGTGTACCCGCTAGCGACCAATTGGTTAAGCAAAATCCTTGACTGGTGTCGACCCTCTGTTAGCTTGCCTTTGACCAGTTGGTCAAAATTTTAACCAGTCATCGGGGGATGTGCCATGCCAGCGGATACGCCAGCTATGGGTGAAAATCTTAAAATCAACGGCGAACGTCTTTGGGACAGCCTGATGGAGATGGCTAAGATCGGCCCTGGTGTTGCAGGCGGCAACAACCGCCAGACATTAACGGATGAAGACAGCGAGGGCCGCCATCTGTTTCAAAGCTGGTGTGAAGCCGCTGGAATGAGCATGGGCGTTGACGAAATCGGCAATATGTTTGCGCGGCGCGAAGGGACTGACCCTGATGCCCTGCCGGTCTATGTCGGCTCGCACTTGGACACACAGCCGACGGGTGGCAAATACGACGGCGTATTGGGCGTGCTTGGTGGCCTTGAAGTCATTCGCACGATGAACGACCTCGACATCAAAACAAAACATCCGATTGTGGTGACGAACTGGACCAACGAAGAAGGCACACGTTATGCGCCTGCAATGTTGGCGTCTGGTGTTTTTGCTGGAAAGCACACGCTTGAATGGGCGAATGATCGTGTGGATGCAGACGGTAAGAAGTTCGGTGATGAGCTTAAGCGGATCGGCTGGAAGGGCACCGAAAAGGTTGGCGACCGCAAGATGCACGCCATGTTTGAATTGCACATTGAACAAGGCCCGATCTTGGAAGCCGAGGGCAAAGATATTGGCGTTGTGACCCACGGCCAAGGTCTGCGCTGGATCGAATGCACAGTGACCGGCAAGGAAAGCCACACGGGGTCTACCCCGATGCATATGCGTAAGAACGCCGGGCGTGGTTTGGCCTTGGTGACGGAACTGGTGCATGAAATTGCCATGGCGAACCAGCCCAATGCGGTGGGGGCTATTGGCCATATCGACGTCTACCCCAACTCGCGCAATGTGATCCCCGGTAAGGTGGTGTTTACGGTCGATATGCGCACGCACCTGCTGGATAAGCTGAACGCGATGGTCGCTGAATTCAATGAACGCGCGCCAAAGCTATGCGAAGATATTGGCGTTGAATTCAGCTGCGAAATCGTCGGCCAGTTTGACCCGCCCGCGTTTGACGAAGGCTGCGTCAAAGCCGTGCGTGATGCCGCAGAACGGTTGGGGTATTCCCACATGGATATCATTTCCGGCGCGGGCCACGACGCGTGCTGGATCAATGATTTGTACCCGACCGCGATGATCATGTGCCCTTGCGTTGATGGGCTTTCCCATCACGAAGCCGAGGAAATTTCACAAGAGTGGGCCACTGCGGGAACGGATGTGCTGATGCATGCGGTGTTGGAAACGGCGGAGAT
>CALBVZ010000009.1 GCA_937969445.1 uncultured Octadecabacter sp.
GCCAGCCCGACGCGGCGCTTTTGCCCTGCGGACAATGTGCCCGCCAAACGGGTGCGTAGATCTTCCAGATCGAAGGTTTTGAACACGCTGTCAGGCAGGTCCGCCCCATGCACATCCGCCCAAAACGCTAGGTTCTCGGTCACGGTGAGCTGGGTCTTGATCCCATCCGCGTGGCTGGCATATGCGCCTGTATCTTCGGGGAAATCGACTGTGCCCGACAGCGCAGGCTGCAAGCCCGCCAATGTACGCAACAGCGTCGTTTTGCCAATGCCATTCGCGCCGCGCAGCACCAATGCTTCGCCTGCATTCACGTCAAAAGACACGTCAGACAGCACTGGCACACCGCCCCGTGCGACCGATAAATCTGAAACCCTTAATTCCATGCGCCTACGCTAGCCTAACCGCTAGACCGGCAAAAGCGCCAAACCGACGCGCCGCCCTTCGGACAGTACGATGTTGTACGTGCGGCAAGCCGTGGGCGACGACATCACCTCAACACCCACCCCCGCGTCCTCAAGCGTTTTGCGCAGCTCTGCGGGGATATGCGCGATTTCTGCACCCGTCCCGACAAAAACCACATCAATGTCACCGGCCGCATCGATCAACGTTTTGACATCCTCGTAGCCGCCCCAAAGCGTGACGCCCGTCGGGAGCGCCAGCAGCGCCCCCTCATAGACCTCACCGCCGATGCGAAAAAACCCTTCCCCGTACCCATCAACAGGCTTGGCATCGGTATAAACAACCTCGTTCAATCGCATGGGTGTGCTCCTTTAGGCGTCAATGTTGGCGTACTGGCCGCCGACTTTATTGGCTTCTTTGGACCAGTCTCGCTTTACGCCCAAGACCAGCAATGTTGTGGAGGCCACGAAGATCGAGGAATAGGTCCCGATGATCACGCCCCAGATCATAGCAAAGACGAACCCACGGATCACATCGCCCCCCAACACATAAAGCGAAATCAGTGCAAGCAGGGTGGTGAAGGATGTCATGAACGTCCGGCTAAGGGTTTCGTTGATGGACAGGTTCAACACCTCTTTGAGGTCCTTTTTCTTATACTTGCGCAGGTTCTCGCGGACGCGGTCAAATACAACCACAGTGTCGTTAAGCGAGTAACCAACGATGGTTAGCAAGGCCGCAATAATCGCAAGATCAAAGCGGATTTGCAGCGCCGAAAAGATACCAATGGTCAGCAACACATCGTGCATCAACGCGGCAACCGCACCCAATGCGAATTGCCATTCAAACCGCATCCAGATGTAAGCCAAGACCGCGCCAATCGCCAAGACAACGGCGATGATCGCGCTTTGGATCAGCTCACCGGACACGGTCGGACCGACGGATTCCGTTGCAGGGAACACCATGTTCGGATCAATGGAACGCAACGCGCCCTCAACCGCTTGGATGGTTTCGTTGCTCACAGACTCTTCGCCGTCTTGCGTCTGGATCGCGACAGTCGCGACATTCTTGTCGTCGCCAAAGGTCGGGTCGAACACTTCGGTGATTGTCACCTCGCCCAAGTCCAATGCTTCAACAACAGAACGGTATTCTGCCACATCAATCACTCGCGTGCTTTCCGTGCGCAGCGTTGTGCCGCCTTTGAAGTCGATACCAAAATTCAGCCCCTGCGCAATGAAGGACACAAACGCCACGACGACCATGATGCCCGACAAGCCAAGCCATATCTTACCGCGCTTGAAGAAATCAAACGCCGTTTCGGATTTAACAAGGCGCAGGTA
Source organism: uncultured Octadecabacter sp. (assembly GCA_937969445.1). Classification (GTDB taxonomy): domain Bacteria; phylum Pseudomonadota; class Alphaproteobacteria; order Rhodobacterales; family Rhodobacteraceae; genus Octadecabacter. Next base: position 1,737 of record CALBVZ010000009.1, read on the forward strand.
TTTGCCCGCGAAAACCTGCTTCGGGCGTTTGCGCTCAAACCAGATCACCACCAACAGGCGGGTCACGAAGATCGCTGTGAAGACGGATGTGACGATCCCTAGGCCAAGCGTAATCGCAAAACCACGTACCGGCCCTGCCCCCATCGCAAACAGGATAGCGGCGGTAATGAAGGTGGTGATGTTGGCGTCAATAATGGCCGACAACGCCTTTTCATACCCAAGCTCAATCGCACGCGCTGGCCCCTTGGCCGTGCGGCTTTCCTCGCGAATACGCTCAAAGATCAGCACGTTGGCATCCACCGCCATACCAATCGTCAACACGATCCCCGCAATACCGGGTAATGTCAGTGTGCCGCCAATCAAGGATAACAATGCAAAGATCAGCGCCACGTTCACCAACAAGGCAACGTTCGCGAAAACACCCAGCAAACCGTAGCTGAGAACCATGTAGATCAACACCAGCGCAAACGCGACGATACAGGCAATCGCACCCGCGTTAATACTGTCTTGCCCAAGGTCAGGCCCAACAGTCTGTTCTTGCAAGAAATCCAGCTCAGCAGGCAAAGCACCAGCACGCAACAACACCGCAAGGTTTGTGGATTCGGCAATGTCAAAGCGGCCTGTGATAATGCCGGACCCACCCGAAATATGCGCAGCAATATTAGGCGCGCTTACGACTTCGTTGTCCAAAACAATCGCAAAGGGTGATCCGATATTGTCGCGGGTATAGTCGCCAAATTGACGCGCACCTGACGGGTTAAAGCGGAACGTCACCGCAGGGCGGTTGTTTTCATCAAACGTCGGCTGGCTATCGACAAGGTCATCACCCGTCACAACAGGTGATCGTTCAACGATGTAGTAAACCCCCTCTTGATCCAAACTTGGGATCAGCATGTTACCTGCGCCAGCGCGGGCTTCTGGGTCACTTGTTGTACCTACAACCGGATGAAACCCAAGCTGCGCCGTGGTGCCAATAATGTCTTTCACTTCCTGTGCAGATCCAACACCAGGCACCTGAATCAGGATACGGCTTTCACCCTGACGCTGAATAGACGGCTCACGCGTGCCGACTTCATCGATCCGGCGACGCACGATCTCAAGGGCTTGACGCACCGTGCGATCATCAGTTGCAACCTTTTCCGCATCTGTGAGCGAGACCATCAAATCCGTGTCGGACAGTTTCACCACGTCGATGTCGACCTCACCGACAGTCGTCACACTCACCACCGGTTGCGCCAAACCCCGCACCAATTCCAGCGCGCGGTCCATTCCAGCAGCTTCAGAAATACGAACCCGAAGCTCACCCTCGACGTTACTTTCATCGGTCACAAACCCGACGATATCGCGCTGATCCGCCAAAACATCACGCACTTCAGGCCACATAGACCGCATCCGCGCTTCATAGACTTGCTCAACCTTCACTTCGGCCAGCAGCTGCGCACCACCGCGCAGATCGAGGCCCAAGTTCACCAAACCATCTGGCAGGAACGACGGCCACAAAGCCGCGTCCGCCTCAAGTTCAGGCGTGGATGTCGCCCCTTCAACCGCCAAAATCGCCTCAGCATCGTTTGAGGTTTCAAC
>CALBVZ010000010.1 GCA_937969445.1 uncultured Octadecabacter sp.
CTAATCCGGTCTTGATAGGCCGAGGTCGCGACAGCATTCTGTAGAAAGCCCTGTTTGAACTTTGAGATCGCCGAAGCACCAAACCCGATCAAAGTTTCGCACTGATCGTCCGTGTAGCCTTGAAAATTTCGACGCACGCTGCCTTCGTTCTGGGCGATTGCCAGCTTGTCAGTAGGAAGGGCGAAGTGGTCGATCCCGATGGCATCATACCCTTGATTGACCAGTGTTTGCTGCGCCAGCATCGCGAGTTCAAAGCGCACTTCATTGTCAGGCAGAACATCCGAGTTTATCAACACTTGGCGTTTGGACATCCATGGCACATGGGCATATCCGTAAATCGCCAATCGATCAGGTTTCATTGCGATGACGTGGTCCAAAGTTTCCTTGAAGCTTTCCATCGTCTGGTGTGGCAGGCCATACAGCAAATCGAGGTTAAAGGCTGCCACGCCGCGCGCACGCAAGAATTCAATGACATGGCGGGTCTGTCCAAGTGATTGCGAGCGCCCAATCGCGTCTTGCACAACAGGAGCAAAGTCTTGCACGCCAAGGCTAACCCGATTGAGGCCGAAGTTAACGAGTGTCTCAAGCAATTGATCTGAGGCTTCGGTCGGGTCGACTTCGACCGAAAATTCGAAGTCATCTGTTTTGGTGAACGCATTAAAAACTTCGCTTAGGAGCAAAGACATCGTTTTGACCGACAGGATAGTTGGTGTGCCGCCGCCAAGATGAAGACGCGCCATGCTTACGCCCGTGGGTAGGGCGGCACGTACGGCGTTAATTTCGGAACGCAGAATTTCAACGTATGCATCAACCGGGCGCAGCGTTTTCGTACCTTGGGTTCGACACGCGCAGAACCAGCACAAACGTTTGCAAAACGGGATGTGAATATAGACGGATATGCCTTCCTCGCTGGAAACGGCGCTTAGCCAATCTACCTGTTTGTCCTGACCAACACCGTTTTCGAAGTGGTTGGCAGGCGGGTAGCTCGTGTAACGCGGCACCTTTGCGTCAAATAGTCCGTGGGCGCGAAGTTGATCAATGTTTTTCATGAGCGTACTAAGAATGTGAAAAGGCGAATTTGCCTTGATACAGATCAAAGAATCATGAGCCAGCCTAAGAAAATGAACATTCCGTTGGTCGCGCCGATCAAATGCAGCCAATGCCCGATCCGGCATCGGGCTGTTTGTGCGCGTTGTGATGATGATGAGCTAATTCTTCTTGAAAGCATGAAAACCTACCGGAGTTTCGCGGCGGGTGACGTTATCTTGTGGCGTGGCGAACCTCTTGAATTTGTTGCGTCCGTTGTTTCCGGCGTCGCGACCCTATCCAAAACGATGGAAGACGGGCGTACGCAAATGGTTGGCTTGTTGCTCCCGTCGGATTTCATTGGCCGCCCGGGCAGAGAGCAGATCGATTTCGATGTCACGGCAACTGTCGATGTCACGCTGTGCTGTTTTGATCGCACGCGGTTTGAGAAATTGGTTAACGAAACGCCCCACATTGCCCAACGCCTGATGGAGCTGGCCTTGGACGAGCTAGATGCCGCACGTGACTGGATGCTGTTGTTGGGCCGCAAAACTGCCCGTGAAAAGATTGCGACCTTCATCGAAATGCTCGCGCGCCGCTCCAGCCATGGGCTGGATGGTAGCAGCGATGTCATCGACCTTCATATGACGCGCGATCAGATCGCAAACTACCTTGGGCTTACGTTAGAAACGGTAAGCCGACAGTTTAGCGCGTTTAAGAAAGACGGTGTTATTGGTTTCACGGATAGAAAGCACTTTACCGTGGAAGACATGGCTGCACTTCAAGAAGAGACGGGCGACGACGCAGATGGCGGCGTTGTTTATTAATGCGTCTCGCCATTTTCACGTTTGCTTGATTTAGATCAAAGAGCACCTAAGTAAGCGCGTTCTACAAGACCCTAACCATCGGGGGCATTTTGCCTCTAATTCGTTGTTAGGGATTCTCTATGAACTATTTGAAGCTCGTTATTCTCGGTCTTGTCACGCTCTTTGCCGCCATCGCGACGAACTGGGCCCATGACTTGGCTTATCAGGTTCATGCGCTGCTGGTTATGCTTGTGGCAGCCGGTATGTTTATCTGGGTGCTTCGGCGCACTGATGAGCCGTCGAAAGTCGAGGGTCCCTCGGCGGTCTATTTTGACGGGGTCATCCGGGCTGGCGTTATCGCGACGGCCTTTTGGGGCATCGCAGGGTTCTTGGTCGGCACATTTATTGCCTTCCAGCTGGCGTTTCCCGCACTGAACTTCGAATTCCTACAAGGTTTCGGCAACTTTGGCCGCCTGCGCCCGCTGCACACCAGTGCGGTGATTTTTGCGTTTGGTGGCAACGCCTTGATTGCCACGTCCTTCTACGTCGTTCAGCGCACGAGCGCTGTTCGCTTGTGGGGCGGCAACACTGCTTGGTTCGTCTTCTGGGGCTATCAGTTATTCATCGTTTTGGCCGCGACCGGCTACCTGATGGGTGCCACGCAATCCAAAGAATACGCAGAGCCTGAGTGGTACGTTGATATCTGGCTGACCGTCGTTTGGCTGGCTTACCTTGCCGTCTACCTAGGCACGATCGTGAAGCGCCGTGAAAAGCACATCTATGTGGCCAACTGGTTCTTCCTGAGCTTCATCATCACCGTGGCGATGCTGCACTTGGTCAACAACTTGTCCATTCCAGTGTCCATCTGGGGCAGCAAATCCGTGCAGGTCTTCTCTGGCGTGCAAGACGCGATGACCCAGTGGTGGTATGGCCACAACGCCGTTGGCTTCTTCCTGACTGCGGGCTTCTTGGGCATGATGTACTACTTCGTGCCGAAGCAGGCTGGCCGTCCGGTTTATTCCTACAAGTTGTCCATCATCCATTTCTGGGCGCTGATCTTCCTTTATATCTGGGCTGGCCCGCACCACTTGCACTACACCGCTTTGCCCGACTGGGCGTCGACCCTTGGTATGGTGTTCTCCATCGTTCTTTGGATGCCGAGCTGGGGTGGTATGATCAACGGCCTGATGACGCTACAAGGCGCATGGGACAAGTTGCGCACCGACCCGATCATGCGGATGTTCGTTCTGTCCCTTGGCTTCTACGGCATGTCCACATTCGAGGGCCCGATGATGTCGATCCGTGCGGTGAACTCTCTGAGCCACTACACCGACTGGACCATTGGTCACGTTCACTCTGGCGCACTTGGCTGGAACGGCATGATCACATTCGGCGCAATCTACTTCCTGACACCTAAACTGTGGGGTCGTGACAAGATGTACTCGATGTCCGCGATCAACTGGCACTTCTGGCTCGCGACACTGGGCATTGTCCTTTACGCGTCCTCCATGTGGGTTACCGGCATCATGGAAGGCCTGATGTGGCGCGAAGTCGACGACCAAGGCTTCCTCGTCAACTCCTTCGCAGACACCGTCTCGGCAAAGTTCCCGATGTATGTGGTCCGTGGACTGGGTGGCGTGATGTTCCTCGCTGGTGCTTTGGTCATGTGCTGGAACATGTGGATGACAATTCGTGGGGCGAAACCGGCAACGGTTTCCCTTCCATCCGCCAAATCTAACGCCGTTCCGGCTGAATAAGGAGCCGACAAATGGGTATCTTAGAAAAACACGCCGTCCTCGAAAAAAGCCCGACATTGCTTTTTGCATTCTCTTTGGTCGTGGTCACAATCGGGGGCATTGTCGAAATCGCACCACTATTCTGGCTTGAAAACACAATCGAGGAAGTAGAAGGCGTTCGCCCCTACACCCCGCTTGAACTGACAGGTCGTGATATCTACGTGCGTGAAGGTTGCTACGTCTGTCACAGCCAGATGATCCGCCCGATGCGCGACGAAGTTGAGCGTTACGGTCACTACTCACTTGCGGCCGAAAGCATGTATGACCACCCGTTTCAGTGGGGGTCTAAACGTACGGGTCCCGACTTGGCGCGTGTCGGTCAGCGTTACTCGGACGCTTGGCATGTAGACCACCTTGTGGATCCACAGTCTGTTGTTCCAGAGAGCATCATGCCGAAATACGGCTTCCTTTTGAACACGGAGATCGAGGGCGAGCACATCGAGGCATTGCTCAACACGCACCGTTTCGTCGGGGTTCCGTACTCTGATGAGATGATCGAACAGGCCAGCGCGGACTTTATGGTTCAGGTTGACCCGTTCGGCGATTGGGATGGCCTTCTTGAACGCTATCCTGGTGCGGCTGTGTCCAACTTTGACGGCCAACCGGAATTGACCGAAATGGATGCCTTGATCGCCTACTTGCAGGTCTTGGGTACCATGGTCGACTTCTCAACCTTCACACCAGACGCAAGCCGATAGGGGGAGAGCATGGAAACCTACACCTTTATGCGTGAACTCGCGGACAGCTGGGTCTTGCTGGCAATGTTCGGCTTCTTCCTTGGAGCCGCCGTTTGGGCCTTTTTGCCGAGCCAGAAAAGCGCGCGCGAGGACGCAAGCCTCATTCCGTTTCGCAATGAAAATGGACCAAAGGCAAACGGCGCAGACAACCTGCGTGTCGACGAGAAAAAGAGCATCCAATTGAAAGGGCTTGATAATGTCTGAACGCAAAATTGACGACGAAACCGGCGTTGAGACAACTGGCCATAGCTGGGACGGTATCGAAGAGCTGAACAACCCGCTGCCACGTTGGTGGCTCTGGACGCTCTATGCCTGCATCGTTTGGGCGATCGGTTACACGATTGCCTACCCTGCATGGCCGATGATTTCAGGCGCGACGCAGGGCATGTTGGGTTTTTCAACCCGTGGCCAAGTTGCCGCTGATATTATTGAGCACGAAGCGAAGAACGAAGCACTTGTTGCCGAGTTGGTTGCGGCCGATCTTACGACCCTTCCGCCATCCAGTGACTTGCATCGTTATGCAGTTGCCCGTGGCGGGTCCGTGTTCCGCGCGCAATGTAGCCAGTGTCATGGTTCTGGTGCTGCTGGCGCTGTCGGTTATCCGAACCTGTTGGACAACGATTGGCTTTGGGGGGGCGATATTGAGAGCATCTCGGCAACGATTACGCACGGTGTTCGCAACGAAACCGATCTGGATGCGCGCTATTCCGAGATGCCTGCGTACGGTGACATTTTCGCCGAAGAGGAAATCGAAGCAGTTGTCGAGTTTGTGGCAAGCCTGTCGTCTACAGAATTTGACACTGATCTTGCGCAAGCCGGTTCCGAATTGTTCTTGGACAACTGTGCAGCATGTCACGGCGACGAAGGCCTTGGCGATCAAATGCTTGGCGCACCAAACCTAGCTGATGCGATTTGGCTTTACGGCGGTGATCGCGACACCCTCACTGAGACCGTATCCAACGCACGCTTCGGTGTGATGCCTGCATGGGGTCAACGTCTGAGCGATGTCGATGTCCGTGCCGTGTCTGTTTACGTTCACGCCCTTGGTGGCGGCGAGTAACCAGCGCTTTATCTGAATACAGGTCATCCAATCTGCAAAGGTTGGGTGGCTTATCTTATTTGAAACCAATCGAGTGAACCTTTTGGGGGCGGTGGTGTTGATTGATGCAGATCAAAGCCGCCGTTCGTTTGCGGCGGTAGTAAACTGGTGTCGCCACAGGAATCAGTAAATGTCAGATCGCCCACTTTACGCCCCACAAGAACCGATCTTTCCTCGTCGGGTCACCGGTAGGTTTCGGAACCTGAAATGGGTGATCATGGCCGTCACGTTGGGGATCTACTATCTGACACCGTGGATCCGTTGGGATCGTGGGCCAAATCTTCCTGATCAGGCGGTTTTGGTCGATATGGCGAACCGCCGTTTCTACTTCTTCTGGATCGAAATCTGGCCGCATGAATTCTATTTCGTTGCAGGCCTTCTTATCATGGCCGGCTTGGGGCTGTTTCTGTTCACCTCGGCGCTTGGCCGTGTTTGGTGTGGCTATACGTGCCCGCAAACTGTGTGGACCGATCTTTTCATTCTTGTTGAGCGTTGGATTGAAGGCGACCGCAACGCGCGCGTGCGCCTGTACCGCGGCAAATGGGATGTCCGTAAATGGCGACTGCGTCTGACGAAGTGGCTCACTTGGCTGCTGATTGCCATCGCGACTGGTGGGGCTTGGGTGTTCTATTTCACGGATGCGCCAACGCTTCTCAATGACCTGTTTAGCTTCACAGCACACCCCGTTGCCTATATGACCATCGCGGCGTTGACGGCCACGACGTTTGTGTTCGGTGGCTTCATGCGTGAACAGGTTTGCATTTACATGTGCCCATGGCCGCGCATTCAGGCTGCCATGATGGACCCAGACACGATCACAGTCGCCTACCGGGAATGGCGCGGCGAGGAGCGGGGCAAGAAGCACGAAAACAAGTCCGGCGACTGCATCGATTGTATGGCCTGCGTGAATGTGTGCCCGATGGGGATCGACATTCGTGACGGCCAGCAAATGGAATGCATCACCTGTGCGCTGTGCATTGATGCTTGCGATGACGTAATGGACAAAATCGGCAAGCCACGTGGTTTGATCGACTATATCGCTTTGTCTGACGAACCTGCTGAAAGGGCGGGGGAGCCACCCGCGCCGATCTGGAAAAAGGTTCTGCGCCCTCGCACGATTGTCTACACCACAATTTGGGCAACGATTGGTGTTGCACTTCTCTATGCGCTGTTTGTTCGCTCCGATATCGAACTAACCGTTAGCCCTGTGCGCAACCCGACCTATGTGCTGCAATCAGATGGAGCAGTTCGTAATATTTACGATGTGCGTTTGCGTAACAAAGCTGGGGATGACCGTGTCTTCCACATCAGCCTTACAAGTGATGAAATTCTGCGGATTGAGCTTGAAGGGCGCGGTGCGCTGCGTGACGTTGTCGTGCCAGCCGACACCACAATTTTGCAACGGGTCTATGTAACGGCGCGCCCGCAAGACCCCGCATCCTCGAGCGACACGACTGCATTGCGGCTCTGGGTTGAGGACGTTGAAGCGGATGTGCGCGCCAGTCAGTCCACGACTTTTAACGGAAGGGTTCAATAATGGCTGAGATTAAAGGTTGGCATGTCCTCGCGGGCTTCGGTGCTGCATTTGGGGTCATCATCACCGTGAACCTTACGTTGGCGTATAAAGCGGTTCAGACGTTTCCCGGTTTGGAGGTCAAGAATTCCTACGTCGCAGGGCAAGTGTTTGACGAAAACCGTGCCGCGCAAGAAGCCCTCGGTTGGGACGTGTCTGCAGAGTTGAATGGTAATGACCTATCCTTGGTGATCCTGGAAAATGGGACGCCAATTTCGCCCACAATCGAACAGGCTACGTTTGGTCGTGCGACCCATGTGGGCCAAGACCAGGTTCCAGACTTCGTTTTCGACGGTGACGCCCTACGGGCGGTGATCGAAGGCGGTTCTGGGAACTGGAACCTGCGCCTAAAAGCGCGTTCTGAAGATGGCACGCTGTTTGAACAACGCGTTATCGTTCGGGTCGTATCATGATTTCCGCATGCCCAGCGTGCTCGGCTGTTCCACTTGCCGAAGACGTCGCTGCAGGGCCGGGTGTGCAATATTCCCTGCCGACAATTCATTGCGCCGCTTGTATCGGTAAGATCGAACGCGGGTTAAGCCAGATTGCGGGCGTGCGTTCGGTGCGAGTGAACCTATCGCTCAAACGATTGACAGTCGCAGGGCCCGTTGACCCAAGTCAAATCGAAAAGGGCTTGGCCGATCTCGGGTTTGAAGCCTATCCGCTGGACCTTCAAGCGTTGAATGCAGCGCGAGATGATATCGGGCGCACGCTGCTGGTTCGGCTTGCGGTCGCCGGTTTTGCGATGATGAACGTCATGTTGCTGTCGGTTGCCGTTTGGTCTGGCGCAAGTGACGCGACGCGCGATCTGTTCCATTTGATTTCGGCGATGATCGCTTTGCCTGTCGTCGCTTATTCCGGGCAGCCGTTCTTTCAAAATGCGTGGTCCGCGCTGCGGGTGAAACGCTTGAACATGGACGTTCCTATTTCGCTGGCGATTTTGCTGGCTGCTGGGATGTCACTGTTTGAAACTTTAAATGGCGGTGTGCATGCATATTTTGACGCCGCGCTGTCGCTGACGTTCTTCCTGTTGATCGGCCGTTACATGGATCACCAGACTCGTTCTGCTGCGCGTTCCGCAGCTAAGGAACTGACAGCGCTGGAAGTCCAGACTGCCGAACGTATCACGCCAAATGGAACGCAGACAGTTAGCACCATGAACCTAAATATTGGGGATGCAATTCTGGTCCCATCTGGCGCACGTGTCCCCGTTGACGGGGTGCTGACATCGCCAAAGGCATTGATGGACCGCGCACTTTTAACCGGTGAAAGTGCTGCCGTTTCTGTGCAAAGCGGAGACGCATTGCAAGCTGGTGAAATCAACCTCAGCGGCCCCGTTGAGATCCGCGCAACTGCGGTGGGCGAAGACACTTCATTACGTCGTATGGCTGCGCTGATTGAAACCGCCGAGAATGGTCGCAACAGTTATACTGCATTGGCTGATCGCGCCGCGCAGATTTATGCGCCGGCCGTTCACCTGCTATCCTTCATAGCGTTCCTTGGGTGGGCGTTCGCGACAGGTGACATACGCCATGCTCTGAACATCGCGATTGCGGTTCTTATCATCACTTGCCCATGCGCCCTTGGTCTTGCTGTTCCTGCCGTTTCTACGGCCGCCGTCAGCCGCCTGTTTTCTGCTGGTTTCCTCGTGAAACACACCACCGCGCTTGAGCGTTTGGCCGAGGTCGATCACATTGTGTTCGATAAAACAGGTACGCTCACCACGCCGGCCCTTACTGGGCTTGATGGGCTAAGTGATGCGGAGCAATCCATTGCCAAAGCGCTTTCGCAAGCCTCATTTCATCCGTTGTCAAAGGCGCTTAGCGCCAGCCTGCCGGACGTTGTTCCAGCCACGCTGAAAGACATTCAAGAGGTTGCAGGACAGGGAGTTGAAGGGACTTTCAACGACGAATCCGTAAAGCTTGGGCGTGGCGAATGGCTTGGCGCAGATTTCGCGGGTTTAGGTCTAAAGGTTGGGTCAGAGAACGCGGTTCGGATCGAGGCGCAAGACCACGTTCGTGCAGGTGTTGAAGACGCCCTGAAGGGATTGAAACTCCCGAGTGAGATCATCACCGGTGATACAAAAGAGCCCGCGATGCGTTTGGCTGAGAAGCTGGCGCTGCCCGTGACGTTCCAAGCGCGTCCAGAGGATAAACTGAAGCGCCTCAATGCCTTGGCGGATGAAGGCCACAACGTTTTGATGATTGGTGACGGTCTGAACGACACAGCCGCGCTGGCCACTGCCCATGCCTCCATTGCGCCGTCTTCAGCGCTTGAAGCGTCCCGCAACGCCGCCGATGTTGTTGCCCTGCGTGAAACATTTGCAGACTTGCCGTTGGTGTTGGCCGTCGCCAAAGCGACCCGCAAGCTTTCCACCCAAAACTTCGCCATTGCCGCAGTCTATAACATGATTGCTGTCCCAATTGCATTGGCAGGCTTTGCGACACCATTGGCTGCGGCCCTTGCAATGTCGGTGTCGTCAATTACCGTGTTGCTTAATTCCCAACGGATGAGGTTCGTGCGATGAATGTGCTTGTGATATTGATCCCCGTTTCCCTGATTTTGGGTGCAATCGGGCTTACGGCCTTCCTTTGGACGGTACGTTCAGATCAATACGACGACGACAAAGGGAATGCCGCCCGTATCCTGCTGGATGATGATTAGGTCTAAAAGGACGCCGTTGATTACGTTGTGTTACCCATCGCTGCGAGCATCCGCAGACGCGGTTTATGACGGCGCCGATACACAAACCGCGCCCAAAGCCCCATCATTGGTGTTGAAAAACCTGCGTCGATTTCAATTCGATCCGTTAAGCGCGCGCCAGTTTCCGTTGGAGTGACGGTAAGACGGTGTTTCCAACTTTTGATCGAGCCGCCGTGTTCGTTCGACTGAAACATCATGACGCCATCATCAAATTCGACGAGGCGCATGTGGTAGTCCATTGGGGGCATCCATCCGAATAGGCGAACTTTAACATCAAAACTTTGGTTTGGTGCTAAGGCGCCTTCGCTTGGCATGCCTTCAAAAATCGCGACACCCTTCATTGCTTCAGCAAAGCACTCGAAATCAGTTGCTACGTGCCAGACATCGCGCGGTGGGGCGGCATAGTCGTGGGTTAGTGTGACGACTTTGGGCATGCTCAGACACTTTGCGCTTCACGGGACTTGTTGCGCAAGGTGCGATAGATAAAGGCCGCGATAAACAAGGCAGTCAGGGTCAGGATAACGGTCGGACCAGGGTCAGATCCGATGAAGAAGCTCAGGTAAACGCCAGTGACCAGTGAAGCCGTCGATATGATGACGGCGATAAACAGCATGTGCTTGAATTGCCGTGTGATCAGAAATGCGATTGCCCCCGGTGCAATCAGCAAGCCAATCGCGAGGATAAGGCCGACCGCCTTTAGCGTGGCGACGATCGTGAGCGATAGGATGGTCAGCAGGCCGTAATGGAGCAACTTAGTGGGCAATCCAATGGCCCGTGCTTGGGCAGGATCAAATGCATGCAACAGCAGGTCTTTCCAACCAATAAGCAACGCAGCACAGACGATCACGCCAATCACCCCAGAGGTCCAAAGATCACCCGACGTGACCCCCAGCATGTTGCCGAACAAGATGTGGTCTAAATGCACGTTGGTCTCGATCTTTGTGTACAGAACCAACCCGAACCCAAACATACCAGAGAACACGACGCCCATAACAGTGTCTTGGCGCACGCGACTATTCGCGTCGAGGTAACCTGTCAGCAGAGAGCAGATCATGCCTGCAATGAACGCCCCGACGATCAACGGGATGCCAACTATGTAGGCCAAAACCACGCCAGGTAGAACAGCGTGCGAAACCGCGTCCCCCATCAACGACCAGCCCTTGAGGACAAGGAAGCAACTTAGCAATGCCGTCGGCGGACCGATCAGAAGGGCGATGTAGAACGCGCCGTGCATGAAGGGGAATTGAAACGGGAGGAGGAGTTCGCTCATGTCCTCAAAGCCTCCGCTGCGCGACGGCGGTTCGCAATAAGCCCGTGCTTGGGCGCGAAGAAAAACGCCAGAACGAACAGCGTCGTTTGCAGGCAGATGATAACCCCGCCTGTCGCACCGTTTAGGAAATATGAGATGTAAGCGCCTGTGAAACTGGAAAGCGACCCGATAGCGACCGAGATGACCAGCAAACGTGGGAAACGGTCGGTCAGCAAATAGGCTGTCGCGCCCGGTGTGATGACCATCGCGATGACAAGAAAGGCGCCAACGGTTTGTAGCGCGGCAACGCAGGCTGCGGAAAGCAAGACGAAGAACATGAACCGCAAGCGGTCAGGGCGCAGGCCGATTGAACGCGCGTGGTTTTCATCGAAAAACGCAACCATAAGATCTTTCCATTTCGCCAACAGAACGCCAAGGCAAACGAAGCCGATAATCGCCAGCTGAATTGTGTCGGATGGCGTAATGGCGAGTATGTTGCCGAGGATGATCGTCTGCACATCCACCGCGACGGGAGACACGGAGACCATGAACAGGCCCAAGCCGAAAAAGCTGGTGAAGATCAGCCCAATGATGGCGTCTTCTTTCAGGCCCGTCCGCTGGTTCAGGAACAACATCGCAGACGCCGCCAGTCCGCCAGAAAGAAAAGCACCCAGTGCGAACGGCAAGCCAAGCATGTACGCGCCCGCAACGCCCGGCACGATGGAATGGGACAACGCATCGCCGATAAGCGACCAGCCCTTCAGCATTAGATAGCAGGACAAGAACGCACAGACGGCCCCTACAAGCGCTGACACGAACATCGCGTTGAGCATGAACGTGTAGGTGAAGGGTTCCAGCCAGTAGGTCATTTCCCATCCTGTTCTGGTCTGGTTTTGGTTTTGTCGTCGTAAATAACAAACGGGCGTTCGTCGTCGGTAAGAATGGTGACTTTGCGCTCATCGTCATCGTCATGCAGGTCATCACCACCCAAAACGAAGTGGCGTAGAACCCCGCCAAACGCGGCCTCGAGGTTGTCTTTGGTGAAGACCTCTTCGGTGGGTCCAAAATTCAACACGGTCGCTTTGACCAACACGGTTTGGTCGCAAAATTCAGGAACCGATCCGAGGTTGTGGGTTGAAACCAACATGACGCGCCCCTCATCGCGCAACTCGCGCAGAAGGGTGATGATGGCCTCTTCGGTCTGCACATCAACGCCGGTAAACGGTTCATCCAGTAAAATGACTTGGCCGTTCTGTGCCAGCGCACGCGCAAGAAACACGCGCTTACGTTGGCCACCGGAAAGTTCCCCGATTTGGCGGTCTGCAAAGTCGGACATGCCCACGCGTTCCAGTGCATTTGCAACAGCTTCATGGTCCGCTGCTTTCGGGCGGCGCAACAGGCCCATATGCCCATACCGCCCCATCATGACCACGTCTTCAACAAGGACCGGAAAAGACCAGTCGACCTCTTCAGCCTGTGGAACATAGGCGACGATGCCGGCTTTGATCGCTTGGCGAACGGTTTGACCCAACACGCCGATTTCACCAGCGGCGGCAGGTAAGAACCCCATGATTGCTTTGAACAGCGTCGACTTCCCAGCACCGTTTACACCAACCAGCGCCGCGATTGTGCCGCGTGGGATCGCAAAGCTTGCGTCTTTCAACGCGGTCACACCATTGCGGTAGGTGACGGTCAGCCCTTCGGCATAAAGACCTGCTTGGTTCTTTGACGTTTGGTGCGCGGCTGGGGGTGGTAGGTTCACTCTGTCAGGCCCTCAACGATTGTTTCAGTCGTGACTCGCAGCAAGTCTATGTAAGTCGGCACAGGGCCGTCTTCCAGCGACAGCGAGTCCACATACAAAACGCCGCCATAGGTCGCCCCAGTTTCACGGGCCACCTGTTCGGCGGGGTCTGTGTTTACTGTGCTTTCACAGAATACCGCAGGCACGTTGTTTTCACGCACGGTATCAATGACGCTGCGCACTTGTTGCGGCGTGCCTGTTTGGTCCGCGTTCATCGGCCAAAGGTACGCTTCCTTCAATCCAAAATCGCGCGCGAGGTAGCTGAAGGCCCCTTCGCAGGTCACAAGCCAGCGTTCGCTTTCGGGGACTGACAGGATCTGTTCTCGCAATGGTGCAATTGCGGCTGTAATCTCGGCCTTATAGGTCGCCGCGTTTGCAGCGTAGGTTTCGGCATTATCTGGATCGTGCTCAGACATCGCGGCTTGAATGTTGTCGATGTAGACCAGCGCGTTATCGAGGCTCATCCACGCATGCGGGTTCGGCAGGCCTTCGTAGCTGCCTGCGGTAATCGACATTGTCTCGATCCCTTCTGAGATCGTCGCAGAAGGGACTTCGTCGATGTTTCCGATGAATTGTTCGAACCACAGCTCAAGGTTCATGCCGTTCCAAAGGATCAGGTCAGCGCCGGACGCGCGGACAAGATCGCGGGGCGTTGGTTGGTAGCCGTGAATTTCAGCACCAGCGCGGGTGATGGATTCGACTGTGGCAGCGTCCCCAGCGACGTTGCGGGCCATGTCGGCGATAACCGTGAAGGTCGTTACCACTTTGAATTCGGCGTTTTCCTCGGCGGGATTAAGTGCCGAGCGTCCGAAGATGACGGCAGCGACTAAACCTAAAACAAGAACCGCAGTAACAATGAGGGAACGTGTCGACATGCTTGGGACTCCAATGGATTTCCATTGAGTTATGGGCGCTACAGGCGGGAAGTCAATGTAGTTGCGAATTATTCGCAATAAAAGAAGAGGGTTGTTTAGAAGGTTTCAGCATTTTTGTACCAACGCACGATCGCTGCGCGGTCCTCGTTCGACATCATCGTAACGTTGGCAGGGGGCATGGCGTGGCTTACGCCTGCCTGAATATAGATCGCCCGTGCGTTTCTGGCGATGTCGGCAGGCGTGTCTAGGAGCACACCTTTGGGTGCCCAAAGCATGCTGTCAGAATAAAATGGATCACGGGAATGGCACATGGAGCATCGCCCCATGACGATATCATGTGCATCTTCAAACCCGTCCGCTTGGGCGAATGTTTCCTCATATGGTGTAAGGGCGCGTGCCTCGGCGTCTTCATAGCTTTCCCACATGTTCGCCGTGGACAGCCATGCAATCACGATCATCAGCAGCACCGTCACTGCCCATGTCCAATGCGGGCCTTTGCCCGTTTTGTGCATGGTGTTGAAGTAATGACGGATCGTAACACCTGTCAGGAAGATCAGCGATGCGATGATCCAGGAATACTCAGTTGCGAACGACAGCGGGTAGTGGTTGGACAGCATCAGGAAGATGACTGGTAAGGTAAGATAGTTGTTGTGCGTGCTGCGCAGCTTGGCGATTTTACCGTACTTGGCATCGGGCGTGCGACCGTCTTGCAGGTCTTTCACGACGATGCGTTGGTTCGGCATGATGATGAAGAACACGTTTGCGGTCATGATCGTCGCTGTGAACGCTCCAAGGTGCAGCATCGCAGCGCGCCCCGTGAAAATTTGATTGTAGCCGTAAGACATGACCACAAGAATGGCGAACAACAGCAGCATTAGTGTGGTCGGGCTTTCTCCTAGTTTGGATTTGCACAAAAGATCGTAAAGCAGCCAGCCAATCGTCAGCGACAATGCGGAAATGGCGATGCCCTGCCAAAGCGCAAGATCGGCTTTCGCGGCGTCGATCAAATACAGCTCACCACCAACCCAATAAATGATCATCAAAAGCGCGGCGCCGGACAGCCAGGTCGAATAGCTTTGCCATTTGTGCCACGTCAGGTGTTCCGGCAGGCGCGCAGGTGCCACTAGGTATTTGGTCGTATGGTAGAACCCACCACCGTGGACTTCCCATTCTTCACCGGACGCGCCTTTTGGCATGTCGTCGGCAGCCTTCAACATCAGGTCCAGCGCGATGAAATAGAACGAGGCACCAATCCACGCCATCGCGGTGATGACATGCACCCAGCGCACTGCGAAGGCGGTCCATTCCCAAAGAATTAGTGCATCAAACATGGCGCTGTCCCGTCCTCATATTCCGGCGTTTTGTACAGCCTATCTTTATCGACTTTATTTTGCTATTCCGAAGTAACATGTCGCTCTATCAAGAAATGCAAAACAATGTCCTATCTCGACAACATCCGCACTTTCGTACGCGTTTACGAGCTTGGAAGCATGTCTTCCGCGGGCCGCGACTTACGTATTTCGCCGGCTGTTACGTCTTCTCGGATTTCGTCGCTTGAAGAACATCTGAACGTGCGCCTGTTTCAACGCACCACACGAAGCCTAACCGCGACTGAACAAGGGCGCGCGTTTTATAAAGGTGCAACTGCGGTGCTTGAAGCGGTAGATGCCGCTGAAGGGCAGGTTGCGGGCATCACGGATAATCCGAAGGGGTCGCTTTACGTGGCCGCCCCTTTGGGCGTGGGGCGGCGTTTGCTTGCGCCGTTGGTGCCGGAATTCGTCCGCGACTATCCTTTGATTGATATTCGGCTGCGTTTGACGGACCGGAAGGTCGACCTCACGACGGAAGGCCTCGATATTTCGTTCTTTCTTGGGGAACCTGCGGACAGCAATCTGCGCATAAAGCCAATCGCGGATTGCGCCCGTGTTCTCGTGGCTGCGCCCGACTACATCGCCAAACGCGGCAACCCTATCGACGGGCAAGCGCTCATTGATGATGGGCACAACTGTCTGAACCTACGCTACCCGGGCGCACCAGAATTCCAATGGCGCTTGCAAACGGCAGATGGTCCACAGCGCTTTCGCGTGTCAGGGTGCTATGAATGTGATGATGGCGATGTACTGACGGATTGGGCGCTCGCGGGGGAGGGCATCGCGCTAAAGCCTGTCTTCGAAGTGGCCGAGCATTTGAATGCGGGACGCTTGGTGCCAGTTGCGGAAAAGACGCCACCGATGCCCATTCAAATGGCGTGTTTATACACACACCGTCGCCGCCAAGACCCAAAGACGCGCCTGTTTATGGAATTCATGACCACGCGGATCGGGGCGGCAATGAACACCGCCCAAGAAAGCGTTCAGCTACCGCGATAGGTTGAATAGCCGAATGGCGATAGCAAAAGCGGCACGTGGTAATGGGCATCAGCATCGTCCATGCCAAAACGCAGTGGGATTTCATCAAGGAACTTGGTGTCACCCGATGCTTGGCCGTTGGCCTCTAGATACGCGCCGCAGAAGAACACCAGCTCGTAGGTGCCGGTTTTGAACTTTTCGGCGGGTAGGATCGGGCTGTCAGTACGGCCATCATCGTTCGTGATCGTCTCAGCGATCTTCGTGTGGGAATTGCCGCTCACGCGATACAGCGCGATTTTGATTCCCTGCGCGGGAACGCCGCGTGCCGTGTCGAGAACATGGGTCGTCAGATAGCCAGACATAAAGGGCCTCCTTTTTCATCATCCTATCTGCGTGTTGTTCACACGCAACGCAAACACGGGTCACGAAAGAGTCTTTCAAGAATTCCCTGTAAATGCCGCAGGATATTTTAGGTTACCATATCGTTAAGATTTAGGGGCAAGAATGACAGATAGAAACGCCTACCCCCGCGACCTTACAGGTTACGGCGCGACACCACCCGCAGCCAATTGGCCGGACGATGCCCGTATCGCGGTGCAGATTGTCCTGAATTATGAAGAAGGTGGAGAGAACAATATCCTCCATGGGGACGCCGCATCCGAGGCATTCTTGTCCGAAATCGTCGGTGCGGCTGCATGGCCAAATCAACGCCATGCAAACATGGAATCAATTTACGAGTATGGTGCGCGCGCAGGTTTCTGGCGGTTACACCGGATCCTGAATCATCTGCCTGTAACGGTTTACGGTGTTGCAACGGCGCTCGCCCGTGCACCCGAGCAGGTCAAAGCAATGCTTGAGGCTGGCTGGGAAGTCGCGTCGCACGGTTTGAAATGGGTCGAACATAAAGACATGCCCGAGGTCGAAGAACGCGCCCAAATAGCCGAGGCCGTGCGTTTGCATACCGAAGTGACGGGATCCCGCCCACGTGGATGGTACACGGGTCGCTCAAGTGAGAATACGATCCGTTTGGCCGCTGAAGAAGGCGGATTTAAATACATCGCGGACAGTTACGCGGATGACGTTCCCTATTGGCTAGAATTTGGCGATCGCGACCAGCTGATTGTGCCATATACGCTGGATTGCAATGACATGCGGTTTGCCACGCCGCAGGGGTTCAATTCTGGCACGCAGTTTTTCGATTACCTGAAGGCCACGTTCGACGTGCTTTATGCGGAAGGCGGGCGGATGATGTCGCTTGGTCTTCATTGTCGTCTCGTGGGGCGTCCGGGCCGTGCGCAGGCGTTGCAGGACTTTATTGCTTACGCCAATAGCCACGATGGTGTTTGGTTCGCAACACGCGAAGAAATTGCCGACCATTGGGCGACGCAAAACCCACCCAAACGTTGGGACCGCCCAAGCCAGATGGATAAAGCTTGTTTTGTCTCTGCTTTCGGTAGCATCTTTGAACATTCTCCTTGGATCGCGGAACGCGCATACGCGCTGGGCCTTGGTGTTACACACGACAGTGCAACGGGGGTTCACTCAGCACTCTGCAGAATGTTCCGCAGTGCCAGCCGTGAAGAACGCCTCAGCGTTTTGATCGCGCACCCTGATCTTGCGGGTAAGCTTGCCGCCGCTGGCCGGCTTACCGCCGAAAGCACGTCGGAGCAGGCGGGCGCTGGGCTGGATGCGTTGACGGACGGTGAACGCGAAACGTTTCAGGCGCTCAACACGCAGTACGTTGAAAAGCATGGGTTCCCTTTCATTATCGCTGTGCGTGACAACAACAAGGCCAGCATCTTGGCCGCGTTCTACACCCGCATAGAACATGATACCGAAACTGAATTCGTGACCGCCTGCGCACAGGTCGAGCGAATTGCAGAACACCGTTTGATGGATCATTTCACATGAACCAAATTCGCGTCGAACCCCTTACTGCAGATGTCTTCGCCCCTTTTGGCGATGTGTTGGATTGCACAGGAACGGCTGATAAAATCATCAACCAAGGCCTGTGCGGACGGTTCCATGATCGCGCAGAAATCGATTTTTCAGACGGCAAGGCGGGTATTAGTCTGTTCAATGCGCAACCGCGTAGCTTGCCGTACACACTGGATATGATGGAACGCCATCCTGACGGCAGCCAAGCGTTCATCCCAATGACCGAGCATCCATTCTTGGTCGTCGTGGCACATGACGCAGGCGGTAAACCCGCCACCCCGCGTGGGTTCACAACGACGCCGGGGCAGGCGATCAACTATCACAAAAACATATGGCATGGGGTGCTGACACCGCTGCACGCGCCCGGATTGTTTGCTGTCGTTGACCGCATCGGGGCCGGCGACAACCTAGAAGAACACTGGTTCGACGAAGCATTCATCATCGAGCCATAACAAAACGACCAAAAGCCCGCACAAGACGGGCCATTTAGAACTCAAGGGAAAACAAGGGATAATGACAATGACAGACACTTCTTATTCAGACCCAAATGTCACGCCACCATTGGCGCAAGCCGTGCCGCTGGGTCTTCAACATGTGCTGGCGATGTTCGCCTCAAACGTGACGCCATCGATCATCGTTGCGGGGGCGGCTGGTCTTGCATTCGGTGGGCCTGAACAAATTTACCTAATCCAAATGGCGATGCTGTTTGCGGGTATCGCAACGCTGTTTCAAACTGTGGGTATAGGCCCGATCGGTGCGCGCTTGCCTATTATGCAGGGTACGTCTTTTGCGTTCGTTGGCGTACTGGCCGGCATCGCCGCGACAATGGGTCTAAGCGTTGCTTTGACCGCGTGCATTATCGGTGGTGTGATCCACTTCCTTCTCGGCGCAGTGATTAAGAACATCCGCTTTTTGTTCCCACCGCTTGTGACAGGCCTCGTTATTTTGGCGATTGGTCTCTACCTCATTCCGGTTGCGATTAAGTACGCAGCTGGTGGTGCAGCAGATTTCCAAATGGCGGCTGAAAGCTTTGGCTCCCTCAAGCACTGGTCCGTTGCGTTGACCGTGATTGTTGTGTCGCTACTGTTGAAGTTCTTCACCAAGGGTGCGCTGTCTAATGCCGCAATCCTGGTCGGTCTTTTGGCGGGTTACGCATTGGCGTACGCGCTGGGTATGGTCAACTTCGGTGCTGTATCCGGTGCTGCATGGATCACGCCAATCAAGCCGCTGCCATATGGGTTCGAATTCAACCTTGGTGCGGTCATTGCGGTGACAATCGTTTCTATCGTCTCTGCGATTGAAACTGTTGGCGACGCATCCGCGACAGCCAAAGCAGGTGCTGGACGTGATGCAACGGACGAGGAAATTGCTGGTGCGACTTACGCTGACGGTCTTGGAACTGCAGTTGCAGGCGTGTTCGGTGGTTTGCCAAACACATCCTTCAGCCAGAACGTTGGTATCGTGGGAATGACAGGCATCATGTCGCGTCACGTTGTGACGATTGGCGGCATCATCCTGATCATCTGTGGTTTGATGCCAAAGATCGGCGCTGTCATCGCTTCCATGCCTTTACCTGTTCTCGGTGGCGGTGTGATCGTGATGTTCGGTATGGTTGCATCTGCTGGTCTGAACATGCTGACCGAAGTGAAGATGAGCCGCCGCAATATGGTTATCATCGCAGTCTCACTTGCCTTCGGTTTGGGTCTGAACCTTGTGCCAACAGCAGTTCAGTACCTGCCAGGTACATTGAAGGTTCTGGCAACATCTGCTGTTGCACCAACAGCGGTGATGGCCGTGATCCTGAACTTGGTTCTTCCACACGAAGACTAAGTCACGGCAAAGCATAATCCAATTGGGCCCCCGCAGCGATGCGGGGGCCTTTTTTACTTAGTGTGGCAGGGTCTTGCCGAGGTTAGGATAGCCGCCATCGGACATTCGCCGCGTTCGCGCTGATCCTGAGTTCGAGTTTTGAGAGAAGGCAGGATCATGAGCATCGCTGTACGCATTAAGTTTGATCCACATATCCGGCGTCCTGCGTTGCCTGAACCTGCCCGTCACATACCATCACCAAGTAACATCGCGCCCATTGAAGCCGCTTCAACATTACCAGACCGCGCAATCCATTGCGCTTTGACTTCGCGCGTGACCACCTTGGGTTTGTACATGATGTGGCCACGTTCAATCGCGTCACCTATCTCGCCGAGGACGGCCAGTTCCATGCTGGAACTGTTCTGGCCTACCACCCATCTGTCGACCCAGAGAAAACGCAGCCTTATGAGGCAGTTTAAATCCGCCGTTCAAGTCTAGTGTCTGACGATGACACTGTGATCGGACCCAAAGACCTGATGGAGGTCGTGTTGCGACTCAAGAAAATTCTAACTCACTTCCAGTTTCTCTACGAAGGCTCAACGAATGAGAGTTTTGCGATGGACGTGGAATTTAAGATCGATCGCGACGGGCAGATTGCCATCAAACAGGCGCTCCCTTGGATGGGGTGACCGAATACGTGAACACCTCATTGCCCTCATCAGACATATTAGTTTGGGATTGAAACTCGAGTTTTCGCAAGACATGCGCAGAGGCGGGGTTATCGCGTGCGACGCCACCAACCAAACTAAGCGGTGAGACGCTTTGAGCTTTTGACAGCAGCCCACGTAACATTTCAGACGCGAATCCTTGCCCCCAAGCTGTTTCGGCAAAAAGGTAACCCATATGGATTGTCGGCGGTTTTCCGGCTGTGGCGACATCGACGAGGATTAACAGCCCAATTAGATTGGCGTCGGCTTTTGTGGTTATCCGCAAAACGGCGCTTTCAGCAGCGCGTTCAGTGATCCAATC
>CALBVZ010000011.1 GCA_937969445.1 uncultured Octadecabacter sp.
ACGGCAACATTCTCCGAGATTGAAGCCATTGAAACCGAAGGCGGTGATGACACCATTAACCTAAGCGGTGACAGCGCTGGCATGACCGTTGACGCAGGCGCAGGCGATGACACAATCACCAGCGGCAGCGGCAACGACGTCCTTTACGGCGGTAACGATCAGGACTTTCTCAACGTCGGTGACAACGATGGCTCCGACACCATTGTGGGTGGCGAAGGTGGAATAGACGAAGACACTATCGATTTTGACAACACAGCCGGCGTCAACGTTCTCTATACAGGAGACGAAGCTGCGACTGCGACTGACGGCACATCGAACGTCACCTTTTCCGAGATCGAAAACCTACACCTGACCGAAGCGGCCGACACAGTAGATGCTTCAGCAGACTCTGCTGGCGTAAATATTCTTGCCGGTAATGGTGACAACTCAATTCTCGGCGGTTCCGGCGACGATTCTGTTTGGGGTGGCACAGATCAAGACACACTTTCAGGCGGTGCAGGCAATGACCAGCTAGACGGCGAAGGTGGTAACGACGTTATAGACGGCGGTTCGGGCGATGATGTCCTCGTCGGAGACGCCGGCGATGACAGTCTTATTGGTGGAACAGGTGCCGACAGCATATACGCTGGTACCGGCGATGACACAGTTACATTCTCTGAGGGCGATATTGCCTATGGGGACACCGGTGATGACCTCTTCGTACTCGAAGACCTTGGTGAAACGTCCAATGGTACCATCACTATCGACGGTGGTTCTGGTGATGAAACAGGTGGCGACACACTGCAACTGGGCGGCCTCGCCAACCTGACGCAAGCTGTAAAAGACACCTTCGTTGACGACGGCACGGGTAGCTATTCCGGTTCGATCACGCTTGATGATGGAACGATCCTGAATTTCTCTGAGATCGAAAACATCATCTGCTTCACGCCGAACACCCGTATTGCCACGCCAAAAGGCTTGGTTGCGATCGGCGACCTTGAAGTTGGCGATATGGTGGTCACGCGTGATCATGGCCTGCAGCCGATCCGTTGGATTGAGGGGCGTACTGTGCCCGCTGTGGATCGTTTTGCACCTATCAAAATCCGCAAGAATGTTCTGTCAGGCCAAGACCGTGATTTGATCGTGTCCCCGCAGCACCGCGTGCTGTTCCAAGGATACCGTGCCGAGCTGTTGTTCGGTGAAAGCGAAGTTCTGGTTGCGGCCAAGCACCTCGTGGACGGAATGGATGTGACGCAGGACGAAGCCGAGATGGTGACTTATGTGCACATGCTGTTTGACCAACACGAGGTCATCTATGCAGAAGGTGCGGCGACAGAAAGCTTCCACCCAGGCGACATCGGCTTTTCTGCTGTTGGTGACGCTGCACGCGAAGAGCTGTTTGCGATCTTCCCTGAGCTGCGCGTTGATCCGCGTCAGTACGGCAACACGGCACGCCGTTGCTTGAAAGCGCATGAAGCAAAGTTGATCCGGACCTAAGAACTACTTGATTAGGCGAAATTCGCGGGCCAGTGTTCACGTAACGCTGGCCCGCTTTGCTTTTCGGGTATTCATTGAAGGGATCACAACGATGCGTCTGATTATACTTGCAGTTCCGGCATTCGCGCTCGGCGCTTGTGCCGCCGTTCCACCGCAAACCGTATCAACCACCGCTAGCCCAGTACCCATTGCTGCATTTGAAGTGCCGATGGACCCGGGTCTTATCCGTTGTTCATCGCTGACAAATCCAAACGCCCTTGCCGCTGCAACACAATGGACAATTGGCCAAGCCCGCGCAGGTGTTTTATCAGGTCAGGTTGCTGAATTGCCGAGTGAAGGGGATCTCGCGCTGACGTTCACAGCGTATTGTGCTGAAAATCCCAACAGTACCGTTCGCGCGGCCGCTGTTCATTGGGGCCTCGCCTCTTAGGCGGATTGGCGCAGCGACGGTCTGCTTTGGTTGGCCCAAGCGCGGGCCGCGTCGCCAAAAGCTTCAAACAGCGGTTTTGAAACCGGATCGAGGCCAGCTTGCCATTCGGGGTGCCATTGAACCGCGAGCGTAAAACCGGGCGCATCTTTGACGTAGATCGCTTCGGGTGTGGTGTCGGGTGCCCGTCCATCAATCACGATGCGTGGGCTACATTCGAGGATCCCCTGCCCGTGCAATGAATTGGTCATGACCTCACGCTTGTTCCATAGGCGATGATATGGGCCGCCGTCCTCAACCGTTACGACATGGCGCATCTCGAATTTCTCTTCGAGGCTGCCCTCGGGTGGCATACGGTGGTTATCACGTCCCGGAATATCGCGAATTTCAGGATGTAGCGTGCAGCCCATGGCGACGGCGATTTCTTGGAAACCGCGGCAAATCCCAAGGATCGGTTGGCCGCGTTCAACGCATTTACGGATAAGTGGCAAAGCAATTGCATCGCGTTCGCGATCAAAGGCACCATGCGCCTCTGTTTCGACGTGCCCGTATTCGTCCGGATGCACATTGGGGCGTCCGCCTGTAAACAAGAACCCGTCACAGACCTCCGCCAAATGATCGACATCGACCAAATCCGGATGTGCCGGAACAACCAGTGGCAAGGCATCAGACACCTGCGAAATCGCAACGGCATTCATCGTTCCCGATGTATACGCTGGGTAGTCACCATGAAGGATATCATGATTGCCGATGATGCCGATAACAGGTCTATACATTGCACGTCTCTTTTAGCAGGAACTTAAAACAGCTAATTCTTAGCAGATGCTTAACAAGTAATGCGTTAACAGCAAAAAACAAATCTCTGGCTCCGCTTACTCAGCGAAATGTTACTAAACTTCTGGCACGAAATTTGCGGCCTCAATGCCAAATGCTGCGCAAATAGCGTCATTTTCGGACAAATCGCCTGTAACACCAACCGCACCAATAACGGCCCCGCGTTTGTCACGCACCAGAACGCCACCGGGAACAGGCACAACCTGACCACCAAAAACGCCATTCGCAGCGTCCATGAAATAGGTTTGCTGTTCTGCGCGCGCCATTTGCGCGGTCCCTGCCATGCCCAGCATCACAGACCCGTAGGCTTTGCCGTGCGCAATCGCATAGCGGCCCGGTGCAGTCCCGTCTTCACGCTCAAATGCTTTGACGTTGCCGCCTGCATCCAAAACGATAACCGCAAGCGGCTTGAGGTCCAGCTCACGGCCCTTTTGCAGTGCCTTGCGGATCATAACCCGCGCTTTGTTCATTGAGATATCAGCCATTTTCTAGTCCTTAATCTTTGTTCTTTGGCCCACAGTTTGGGGCTGAGGATTTCATTTCAAGCGCGACAGATCACGAATTGCGCTGTGCTTTCAACTCTAGACGACGGCGGTGCAGCACTGGTTCTGTGTAGCCGGACGGCTGTTCACGGCCGCGGAACACCAGATCACATGCTGCTTGAAACGCAATTCCATCAAAATCAGGAGCCATCGGGCGATAGGTTGGATCACTGGCGTTTTGCCCATCCACAACCCCTGCCATCTTGCGCATCGCTTCCATAGTGTCGGCCTCATTAACGACACCGTGGTGCAGCCAGTTGGCGATGTGTTGCGCTGAAATCCGGCAGGTGGCGCGGTCTTCCATCAAGCCGACATTGTTGATGTCAGGCACCTTGGAACAGCCAACTCCGGCATCAATCCAACGTACGACGTAGCCAAGAATACCCTGCGCGTTGTTTTCAACTTCGCGGATGATTTGCGCCGGTGTCCAAGAACGGTAGCTTGCCAATGGAATATCGAGCAGTGCTTGTACATAGGCGCGCCGCCCCCCTGCTTTCAGCTTTTGCTGAACCGCAAACACATCAACCTTGTGGTAGTGCAGCGCATGTAGCGTTGCGGCAGTTGGTGATGGCACCCAAGCACAGTTCGCGCCAGATTTTGGATGTCCGATCTTCTGTTCGATCATTGCTTCCATTGCATCAGGCATGGCCCACATGCCTTTGCCGATTTGCGCCTTGCCGGACAG
>CALBVZ010000012.1 GCA_937969445.1 uncultured Octadecabacter sp.
GAATACGCACTGCCAAGACACCGCTTGCCACCAAGGTTGCGCCAAGGACGCCTGCATGAAACGTGATCCAAAATGTCTCGTATTTTAGCGCACCAAGCAACGCGCCAAGCACGGAAGCCAGCCCCATACTCACCACAAAAACGCGACCAGCGCTGACGTGGACCTTACGCCCTTTTCGTGATCCAAGGGCAACAGCGCCCACAACTACAGCTAATGTTCCAAGCGCTACATGTGTGGATAATGTAAATATTTCTAAGGCGGGCATAACGTATCCTTTCGGGTTGATTTCACCCGCTTATGCGTCATCCCAGAATGTCCCGTCGTCCGCGCATGACGGCGAGGACATATTTATATACATGTTTGATCCAGTGGTTGCGTTGATGCTTCCGTTGAAACTAGCTTATGGGCGGATATGGAAAACGCTGCGGTCATAACCCTCGCCGGACTTTGTCTCGGCATTACGCTCACGGGATTGCTTGGTGTGTTTTTGCGTCAAGGCAGCCAACGGGAACGGCTGAGCCTTGGGTTGGTCTACATCGCATTTATTGGATTGATCGCCCTTCCGCTCGTCAAGGTGCTCGCTGAGGGGGCGTTGATCTATTTCATGCCAGTGCTGTTGATCTTGCTGCTTACACTGCCGCCTACATTTTTCTATTACGTCGCGGCCAAGACCACGTCGGCATCACCCACGCGGGTTCTATGGCGCGATCTTGCGTTGCCACTAACTGGGGTCGTGGTCTGTATCGGGTATTTGATCTTACCGACGCAGGCTAAAGAAACGTTATTCATATCCGGTGAATTGCCTTCGGGTATTTTACCCACGGCCCTCACGTTGTTGACGTTTACGCTGATCTTGATCTGGCCGTTCGTCTCTTTCGCCTATCTTATTGCGGTATTGCGCCGCCTCACATCCTATCGCGCCCATATCCGCGAACTTTTTTCGAACGTCGAAAACCGAGACTTTCGTTGGGTCGATGTGGTGATGGTTCTACTTGTATTGATCTGGGCTGTTGGTGCGTTCTCTCTCGTGGAAGACAACCTTACAGATGGCACCTATTTAATAGATGGGCTGTTGCTGGCACTAACCGCCGCCTGCTTGTTGTCATTGAACATCTTCGCCCCGCTCACGCCGCCAGACCTCCCCCCTATTGATGACGGCGCAGAACTCGATCCCAAATACGCCCGCTCAGCGCTCACCGACGATCATGCCGCAAAGCTGGCATTTAAGGTTGAAGCCGCAATGCGCAAAGATGCGCTCTACCTCGACCCGAGCCTGTCATTGCAAAAGTTATCGAAGGAAGTTGGTGCTCTGCCAAATCAAGTATCACAAACACTAAACCAAGAGATCGGCTCATCGTTCTTTGATTATGTGGCACACTGGCGAATAGAGGCATCAAAACCAATGATCATGGCAGGGGATACATCGGTGCTTGCCGTGGCGTTAGACGTCGGCTTCAACTCCCGCTCAACGTTTTACAAAGCCTTTAAGCGCGAAACGGGCATGACACCAAAAGACTATCGCGCGGCGCAACAAACCGCCGCTTAACCCCCCGGCCTTATGCTATCCCTTCGGCAGCAATATCGACGCATCGCCATAGCTGAAAAAGCGGTAGTCGTTTGCGATCGCATGATCGTAAATCTCGCGTATGCGATCTTGCCCCATCAGCGCGCTGACAAGCATCATCAGGGTGGATTTGGGCAAGTGGAAATTCGTCATCAAACCATCAGCAATCTGAAACTCAAACCCTGGTGTTATGAAGATATCAGTATCCCCTTCCCATGCCTCAAGTACACCTGAACGTCCTGCCGTTTCAATCAAACGGCACGCGGTGGTGCCAACGGGGATAACGCGCCCGCCTGCGGCTTTGGTTTCCATGACTTCGGCCGCCGTCTGCGCGCTCACCTGTCCCCATTCGGAATGCATGACGTGCTCGGAGACATCATCGACCTTTACAGGCAGAAATGTACCAGCGCCGACATGCAGCGTGACATAGCTGAACTTCACGCCCAAGTCAGCGAGATCATCCAGTAGCCATTGTTCAAAATGCAGCGACGCAGTTGGCGCCGCGACCGCCCCTGTGTTGGCGGCCCAAACCGTTTGATAGTCGTCTTTGTCCTGCTCATCCGCGGCGCGTTTGGCGGCGATATAGGGCGGCAACGGCATCGCGCCTGCCTCGTTCAGCGCCGCGTCAAAATCATCACCACTGAGGTTGAACTCCAGATACCCCATGCCATCGTCACGCGCCGTAAGGGTGGCGGACAAGCGGGGTGAGAAAACGATCCTCTCCCCGTCACGCACCTTGCGCAATGGCTTGATCAACGCCGCCCATGTTCCATTCGCTTGCGGCTCAAGTAAGGTCACTTCGATTTTGGCAACACCGCTTCCATGCTCGCTGGCGCGCGATCTTTCGCCAAACAAACGTGCCGGAATGACCTTGGTGTCATTCAGCACCAAGTGGTCGCCCGCCCGCAAAATCGACACCAAATCGGTCACCGCCATATCACGGGTTTGCATGCCCTCAGCCACCAGCATCTTGGCCGAACTGCGCGGCACAGCTGGGCGCACGGCGATCAGGTGTTCAGGCAGATCAAAGTCAAAATCACTCAGCTTCATGGCACGTCCTATTGGTCCACAGTTGGCGGCGCGCGGCGGAATATTTCACGGAACATTCCCGGCGTCAGTGCGGACAGCGGATTGACCAGAACCTGCGGGTTGTCAACGGGACCACGTAGATTGAAGTTAAACCCAATCAACCCTTCCCCTTTCCGTGTCAGGATCGATCCTATCCCATTGAGCAGATAAAACGGCGAAACGACGCCTTGAAAGTCCATTGTTTGGGCTGCCGTCGAATAGATACCGTCCAGCGATATTCCCAAACCCGGCCCTGTCGCGCTGGATTGGGTCACGATCACTTGCGACGGCGTCAGCCTGAACTTCGCGTCAACATCCGTAAACAGCAATCCTTGCCCGTCCAACTGTGTCAGCAACCCGACCACTGAAATCGCATCCAGTAAAGATGCCAAAGCAGGTGCATCGCGCACCCGCAAACCGTTCCCGACCAAGGTGCCATCATAGCTCCCCTCAGCGCCTGCTGGAATTAACGTCAGCTGTAGGTTCCCACCGTGGGCATTGCGCAAAAGGCGCGTCGCGCGAAACAGCGCGCCAGCATCGTCACTGACAATCCGCACGGCGGAACGCCCATCAATCGGCACCAGCGTTCCACGAATGGGGGCCGTGCCATTCACATCACCCTGAAACTCTCCCTGCAAGCCTGAAGGCGACGTGAACGTGCCGCGAAAATTGTCGAGCTGAATACTGTCTGTAATCACCAAACGGTCCAAAGCGATATCCATCGGAGCCCCCTCGCCGCGTCCGCCCTCGCCAAAATTGGCAGACCGTAAATCAAGTGATCCGCCGGCGATTTGAACTTGCACAGGCCGTCCAGCACCGCGCCCCAAAAGCACAACTGGGGCATCAAGCCATCCTCCAAGACGCACACGCTCAAACGCGGCGCGTTCCAATCCGCCTCCAGACGCCAGACGAATGGTGCCAGTGGTTTGCAGGCCTGGCGCGGAAATCGACAACTGGTCAATGCGTGGTGTCGCGCCAAGCTGCCCAGCAACCGTAAGCGCCCCCACTGCATTGCGGGCCTTGGACCAACCTGCCCCTGCAAGTGACAGCCCCATTCCGCGCAAATCAGACGTCAGGCGGAACGACGCCGCATTTGGATTGCTTAAATCAATTGCGATTTGCGCTGGGGCCTGTCCGCTGACCATTCCCGACGGTAGATTGACATTGAACGCTTGCAAAAACGCAGGGCCAATTGACACGTTCGCTTCAACACGCGCGGTCCCTTCCGATCCGGCCCCAAGTGCACGCGAGAACGTCGCAGTCCCGCCAACATCCCCCAATTGCATCGGTCCGCTCACCACCAAACTATCCACGTCCGCCTGCACCCGAAGTTCAGACGCCGTCAAAGTCTGGTTTGGCACCAAGACACTTGATCGCACATTGCGCACCCGCGCATCCGCAGACCAAACCCGTTGATCAGGGCGAATGCCCCGTCCCAAGGGGGTATCAATTGACGCGCTGATCGTCGCACGTCCCTCTGCGAAACTAACCGGAAGATCAGAGTTGCGCAGGACGTTAAACGGTTCAAGGTTCAACACCGCCACCGCGGCTGTGACCCCGCCCACGAGATCCAAATCAAAACGCGCAGGCGGATTGGGAATGCCCGTTCGCGGAATAACCATTTGGCTGCCAGCCAGATCAAGTCGCCCACCTTGGGGCGCAGTTACATGACCCTCATCCAACGTCAGCGCGACGCGGCGATCGACAATTGAGAGCATCCCGCTTGCATCTTCAACGGGCGGCACGTTTCGAATAAATCCAACGGTGGCATCGCGAAACTCAGACGTCATCGCAAACGCCGTCTCTTCCCCGGGGCGCGCACGAAAGACAACAGATGTGTCTAAAAGCTCACCGGCTTGGACAAATTCTTCAATCCAATCGCGCGTCTTTGTTCCCAAATTTGAGGGCCAAAGCGCGATCACATGATCAGTCGCGATTTCAGTCGCACTGGCGTCCAGCGATACCAACCACCCGTCTGTAAGTGCGGAAACCTGCCCCCGCATCGCAACAGGAACATCACCGCTCTCAATCACCGCTTGTCCAATATCGAGGGTAAACGGATCCAACCGCAGGCGGAAATCCAAGTTCGCCCGCGCAACATCTATCGGATCATCAAAGATGACTTCGGGCGCAATCGTCATTTCGGATAGCTGAACCTGCCCGAGCAAGGCCAAGGGCCAACCGTCCTGAAATTCGCGCAAATAAGTCTGCGCAGAACCGTTCACGCTTCCCAGTGCGCTGTCGACTTCCAGCACATCAAACGTCAGCTTTTCCAAGGCAGGATCATAGCTGAGATAAGTGCGTGCGGACTCAAACGGGATTGGCCGCGTTTGTGAATTCGGTCTCAGCTCTCCCTCGCCGATCTGCAGTGTTGCGGACACAGTCGACAACTCGCCGCCCGCATCCAATTGCCCGCGCACGGCCCCTGAAATAGGTGCATCCAACACACCGAGCCACGCCAGCAATGGCGATTGGCTGGCTATATCTGGGGCCGCGGCATCTGTGATGCTGAGCCCGATTTCAGCCGAGCGACTGCCGCGCAAGGATTCGTAACTTAGCGAAGCCGTGGTCACATAAGCCCGACCAGATAACAGCGCGACGTCCGCACGCAGGTCTAGGTCGCCATCATTCACATCAAGCTCAATACGGCCATCATCAATTACCCAAGACCGCCTTGCCCGCGCATCGACGTAGTTGATAATCAGCCCATCGGCGCGCAATTCCTCGAGCGCTTCTAACGCGCCCTCCTCAAACACCTGATCAATCTGATCCAATAGCCCAACGAAGCCGTCCGCAGCCCCAACCGCATCGGCCCCTTGATCAAACGCAAGGGCAACAGTGCCGTCCATGGCGCGGCGCAACGAAATCTGCGCGCCGTGCAACTGGACCTCTTGCGCAAGAACCCGCCCCTGTACCACGCCACGCGGCGAAATCAGCCCTTCAATACGAGGCACCCGTGCAAGAACACCCCCTTCCGCATCCCGAAGCGTCGCGTTCAGCAAAACAAGTCGCGGATGCAGATCTTGGCCCACGGTGAACGTCATGGACCCAAAGCCTAATGAACCACCTGCCAAAACTTCCGCTGCACGCTCTTCAACATCGCGCACGATCCATGATGGCGCGGTGACTTCGCGTCCAATCAGCATCACTGCGGCGATCACCGCCATAAGCAGCGGAGCCCCGATAATCAGCACTAAAGCGCGCAGCCACCACCACACAGACAAACGGCGCGGACGACGGGGTTCCGTCTCCACTTCAACGCTATCTTCTTTAGGCTCACTGCTCTCACTCATTGGGGTGCATAATCGCCGCTCACGCGGTAGAAGGCAAAGGGAATGAAACGCAAATTGGATCACATATGTCAGAACTTCAGATTGGCGACGCAGCCCCCGCGATCACCTTGCCGCGTGATGGTGGCGAAACGGTAACCCTGTCAGATGTTGCTGGCCCATTGGTGCTGTATTTCTACCCGCGCGACGACACCCCCGGCTGCACAACTGAGGCAATTGGATTTACCGCTGAACTTGCGGCTTTCGCGCAAAGCGACGCGACGATCTGGGGCGTCAGCAAAGACACCGTTGCCAAGCATGAAAAGTTCATCACCAAGCACGACCTCAAGATCGCACTTTTGTCGGACGCGGACGGTGACGTCTGCGAACGTTACGGCGTTTGGGGTGAGAAAAAGATGTACGGCAAAGTCTTCATGGGGATCGAACGCGCGACGTTCCTCATCGCCGACGGCAAAATCGCCCGCATCTGGCGCAAGGTAAAAGTACCCGGCCACGTGGAAGAGGTGTTAGAGGCAGTGCGCGGGCTGTAACCCGCGGCCTCCCTCACGTTAGGAATGCACTTTATGCAACTGACAACGTTGCACATTTCGCGATATGATTGACACGTACCGACGTGCTGCCTTGGACAATCGCACCCAATGCGCCAAGCCCGCGTCGCCCAAGAACGATAAGGTCCGCGCCACAGCTTTCAGCGTAATTCACCAACACATCACCCGGTTCGCCTGTTTTAACGTGGGTATCTGTCAGCGTCTGGCCACAGTTTTCAACAATCGACGTACCTTGCGCCATGACCTTTTCGTTCGCTTCCTTTAATTCGCTGGCTGGCGGCATAAACGCGGCCGTTTGATAGCCAGGTATTGCCCCCATCGCATAGGCGACTGTTGGAGGTTGCGGTGTATAAACAAGATGGATCTGCGAGCCATATTTATCCGCCATATCACAAGCGAGCGTTAGCGCGCGCTCTGATGGTTCTGATCCGTCAAACCCGACGATGATTTTCTCAAACATTGCGTGCTCCTTTTTTGTTGGGACAGCGCAAATCTAACAGAAGCCACGCAACGCACCTTGATGTGCATCAATTATTTACGCCGCTTGCGGTGTTGTGCATCCCTGCCGGTGGCGGTAATTCCACAGGCATGAAAACGCTCGCACAAATGGCAGACGATGTTCTGCGCACCGCCGATGGCCGCACCAAAACCGCGATCTCGCGCGAATATGCTGCCGCTTGGAAAGCTGCCCGTGACGCAGGTGAAACGCCCGAAATCGGAACCGCGTCCCCGCCAGACATGCCGGCACGCCCCGCCAAACCTGAACTATTGGACCCACGCGATGTTCCGCGTCGCAAGCCGGGAACACCCGAAGGCCGCATCGCAATTTTACACGCCGTCGCCCACATCGAATTGAACGCGGTTGATCTACATTGGGACCTGATCGCGCGCTTTTCAGACACACCATTGCCCATCGGATACTATGATGATTGGGTCAAAGCCGCCGACGAAGAATCCAAACATTTCAACCTGATGTGTGACTGTCTTGAAGCAAACGGATCCTACTATGGCGCTTTGGCAGCCCACGCAGGCATGTGGCGCGCGGCCGAGGACACGGCCAACGATTTAATGGGACGTTTGGCTGTTGTTCCAATGGTTCTTGAGGCACGCGGTTTGGATGTAACGCCCGGAATGATCAAGATTTTCCAGCAAGCAAAAGACAAGCAGGCCATTGATGCGCTCAACGTGATCTACGCCGAAGAGGTACACCACGTGTCCTACGGGTCCAAATGGTTTCATTTTCTATGTGGTCGCGAAAACCTAGATCCGACGCCGGTTTTTCATGAACTGGTCCGCAAATACTTCCACACAACGCTAAAGCCCCCCTTCAACGAGGAAAAACGCGCCGAAGCAGGTATTCCGCCTGACTTTTACTGGCCGCTCGCCGAGCAATCATCGCGTTAACCACAACCTGAAGGCGGTTACCTAAAGGTAAATAGGCGAATTGCTGCCAGAATACCGCCTATCGTCCTGAATATTCACTATTTTGGGCAAAAACCTTGCCAGTGATTCCACCACCCGCTAACACAGTCGAAACGTGTTGTTGGGGGCCCGCGTTAATGGACAGGGATGGGATCAGGAAACCTTCGTGAAAGCTCGGTTGATACATAAACTACACGTCGCTTTGGAAAAGCGCTTCCCAGAGAAGCGCCTGTTTCTACGTTCCGACACTGAAACACGGTTTATCCGCCTCAAGCCTGAAACGCAGCTCATTGCGTGGACAGGTAGTGCGCTTATCGTCAGCTGGACGATTATTGCGACAGCCGTTCTCCTTATGGACAGCATCGGCGCCGGAAACTTCCGCGCCCAAGCACAGCGCGACCAAGCCACCTATGAGGACCGCCTGAACGCGCTTTCTACAGAACGCGATATTCGTGCCAACGAGGCCGTTGCCGCCCAAGCGCGTTTCTCCTCTGCTCTTGAACAAATTTCCCTGATGCAGTCCGAATTGCTGCGTTCAGAAGACCGCCGCCGCGAATTGGAAACAGGCCTCGAAGTCGTCCAATCCACGTTGCGCCGCACCATGGGCGAACGCGAAGACGCCCAAGATCAAGTTGCCGCCCTAGAAGCCGCGATTAGCGGCGATGGCGAAACACCGCTTGGCTATGCGCAAGCAGGCCAGGCTGATGGCACTGTTGATTTGCTGGCCACTGCATTGGCAGACACGGCTGCAGAACGTGACCAGATCGCTAGCGACGCGGAATTCGCACTCAGCCGCGCATCCGACATGGAACTTGAATTGCGCCTCTTGCAGGAACGCAACGACCAGATTTTCCGCCAGCTTGAAGATGCGTTCACCGTATCTGTTGAGCCACTCGACAACATGTTCCGCGCAGCTGGCATGAACCCCGATGATGTCCTTGCACAGGTACGTCGCGGCTATTCTGGTTCCGGTGGCCCACTGACCCCGCTTCAGTTTTCCACACGTGGCGGTGGTGAAGACCCCGACGCAGCACGTGCCAACGGGATTCTCGGTTCTATGGACCGTTTGAACCTTTACCGCATCGCGGCTGAACGCATTCCGTTCGATATGCCGGTGCGTTCAGGATTCCGTTTCACCTCTGGTTTCGGCATGCGCTGGGGTCGGATGCACAACGGAACTGACTTTGCCGCGCCAATCGGCACGCCAATCTACGCTCCGGCGGACGGTGTGGTAACCTTTGCGGGCTGGTCCTCAGGATATGGTCGTCTCGTCAAGGTACAGCATGCTTTCGGCATCGAGACACGATATGCGCACCAAAGCAGAATGCGCGTCGAAGTTGGACAAAGACTCTCGCGTGGCGACCGGATTGGTGATATTGGTAACTCTGGTCGTTCAACCGGACCACACCTGCACTATGAAATCCGCGTAGGCGGACGCCCCGTTAACCCAATGATTTACATAAGAGCTGGACAAGATGTTTTCTAAAAGCAAAATCAATGAGCCTGGCAACCCTGCCACTCCCGCAACGTCAGACACGGCTGCAGCTAAGCCTGCAAGCTCGGCCCCTGCCCCTGCCCCAGCTGCGAGCGATTTTAAATCCTCCGCACCAAAGGCAAAGCCACCGGCCAGCCAGCTGTCCACGGACCTGCACATCACAGGTAACCTGAAGACATCCGGCGACATCCAGATCGAAGGCACAGTAGACGGCGACATCCGCGCGCACCTGCTGACCATCGGTGAAAGCGCCACAGTAAACGGCGAATGCATGGCAGACGACGTTGTCGTCAACGGCCGCATCGTTGGCACAGTCCGCGGTCTCAAGGTTCGCCTGACATCCACGGCACGCGTTGAGGGTGACATCATCCATAAGACAATCGCAATTGAATCTGGCGCCCACTTCGAAGGCTCCGTTCAGCGTCAGGATGACCCACTGGGTTCTGGCGGTGCTAAAGCGCCAAAGGCTGCTGCTGCGCCAAAAGCGTAAAACATCCGAAAATGATTTCGAAACGGGGGCCGCGTTATTCGCTGGCCCCTTTTTCATGGCAGATTACACGGGGCTATAAAGCGCGCGCCGGTACATATGCCACGTTGCATGCCCCAATATCGGCAACACAACGACAAGCCCCAAAAACCACGGCAGAAGCGCCAAGAACGTCAAAACCGCAATGATCGCAGCCCAAACCAGCATGGTGCGAAAGTTCGCTTTTACGCAGGACAGGCTCAGCAACATCGCCGTGACGAAATCGATTTCCTTGTCCAAGACCAATGGCAGGCTCACAACTGTCAGTGAGAACAATAAGAACGCTAGAATCCCACCGACACCCAACTCGACCGCAATCATCGTCAGCCCATTTGACGTAAAAAATACATCCCATGACGTCGAAATATTGGTCATCGCACTCAACCCCATGAACAGCGCAAAAATCATGTGCGCAAGAAACGTCCAGAATAGAAAGTAAAACAGGATAATCGCACCGATCCACGGCACCTGCTTGGTGCGCTCTTTCCAAACCACTCCAAGAACGTCACGCCAATCCAAGGCTTCCCCGCACTCAAGACGCCGGGAAACCTCATAAAGCCCAACAGCCGCAAACGGCGCTGCCAACGGAAACCCCAATGACGTGGCCAAAGTCCACGACACATGCCCCGCCCCAAGCCACAGCAAAACAAAACCACCAACGACGTAAATGGCGGAAAAGAACAAACCGAACTGCGGCGCAGCCCGAAAGTCTGCAAGCCCAGCCTTAAGGCAGACCCACACTTCAACAAGGGTCACAGTGCCAATTTCTGGTACTGGAGATGCAGATGGCTGTTCAACGTGCGACATAACGATCCTCCGCCCCCAGAATTGAGCGGCAAACACGTCAGGTCAAGCGCCCCATGATCTTCTTTGGCTCGAAAATACTCGCCCGCTGCAAGCGCTGCCAAAATTTGAAAAATTTTGGCGCCCGCCCGCCGCAGGCGCAATGCGCTAACGCATTAGTCTTCAGCGTTGGCATCCGCGCGGCTTTTACCACTTACATCCATCGCCAAGGTCGCGCCCATGAACGCATCAAGATCACCATCAAGCACACCTTTCGTGTCTGATGTCTCATAGGCGGTTCGCAAGTCTTTCACCATTTGATACGGCTGCAAAACATAGGACCGGATCTGATTGCCCCAGCCCGCATCACCTGCGTTCTCATGCACCTCGTTGACCAGCGCCGAACGCTTATCCAACTCCATCTGATACAATCGCGACTTCAACGCCTTCATCGCGATGTCGCGGTTCTGGTGTTGGGATTTCTCAGAACTCGTCACAACGATCCCTGTCGGCGCATGCGTGATCCGTACAGCGGAATCTGTTGTGTTAACGTGCTGACCACCTGCACCAGATGAGCGGTAGGTATCAATGCGAATATCAGCCGGATTAACCTCAATCTCGATGTTGTCGTCCACAACCGGATAGACCTTCACCGATGTAAAGGACGTGTGCCGTTTGGCGGCGCTATCAAAGGGCGAAATGCGTACCAGACGGTGCACACCGGATTCCGACTTCAGCCAACCATAGGCATTGTGTCCTGAAATCTTATAAGACGCCGACTTAATGCCAACCTCTTCGCCCGCACTTTCAGACTGTAGTTCAACCTTGTAGCCCTTGCGCTCCGCCCAGCGGACATACATGCGCGCCAGCATCGCGGCCCAGTCACAGGCCTCTGTGCCACCAGCACCTGAATTGATCTCAAGAAAGGTGTCGTTGGCATCCGCCTCGCCGTTCAGCAGTGCTTCCAGCTCTTTTGCGGCGGCTGTAACTTTCAACGCTTTCAGCGCGTCTTCGGCTTCGGTGACGACGTCTGCGTCATCTTCCATCTCGCCCATCTCAATCATCTCTTGCTGATCGGACAGCTCTTGCTTGATGCTTTCATAGCTCGCCATTGCGTCAACCAACGCTTGGCGATCTTTCATCAGCTTTTGTGCGGCTTCTGGATTATCCCAAAGATTGGGGTCCTCAACACGGGCGTCAAATTCCTCAAGGCGATGAGGCGCGGTTTCCCAGTCCATCCGCTGTTCAAGCAACGTCAGGCTTTTCTCGATTTCGGTAACGATCGTTTGGATTTCAGCGCGCATATCAGACTTCTATGTCAAAGGGTTGTGCAGGGTCTAACCTATCCCTGTAGGCTGGGCAATCGGCCCACGACCCTAATACAAACCACCCGAAGACAACGACCCGAAAGACGCGTTTGAGTTGATGGTCGCCGTCTCACCCGTTGATGTCGTTACGCTCACGGCCGCTGGAGGGCGTACTTCGTCAAACAACGGCAAATCGGCAGCCATCGCGAAACCACCGTCAAACGTGATACCGAATACTGGTTCTTCATCTTCCCGGAAACATTCCCGTACAACGTTGTCGCCGCTGGCCCCTTCTGGAAGGCGTGCGCCGGTAAAGCGGTCGATATTAATAAAGAGACATTCTTCGGGCGCACGGAACGAACCACCGCCGTACTCATTGATCGCAGTGCGCATAAAGCTGTTAAACACCGGACCGCAAAGCCCGCCACCAGACGCCCCACGCCCCAGCGAGCGCGGCGTATCAAAGCCAATATAGCACCCTGCTACAATGTTGGAACTGAAGCCTACAAACCAAACGTCTTTGGCATCGTTGGTCGTGCCTGTCTTACCAGCGATCGGCACAGACAGGTTAATGGAAGAACGTGCCGTACCGCGTTGCACTACGCCTTCCATCATCGACGTCAGCTGATAGGCCGTTACCGCGTTCATCACGCGTTCACGGTTAGATGCAATGCGCGGACCACGGCCCTGTTCAAGGGTCGCATCCAGACATTCCGCGCAAACGCGTTGATCATGGCGATAGATTGTGTTCCCGTACCGGTCTTGAACACGGTCGACCAACGTTGGCTCAACACGCTCACCACCATTGGCAAACATCGCATAGGCTGCCACGAGCTTATAAAGCTGTGTTTCCTCTGACCCCAAAGACGCAGAAAGAAAGGCATTCATCCGATCGTAAACCCCGAACCGTTCAGCGTATTCCGCAACGGTGCGCATCCCGACCTCTTGCGCCAAACGCACGGTCATAACGTTCCGAGATTGCTCAATTCCGGTGCGCAATGGTGTTGGGCCATAAAAGCGATCAGATGCGTTCATCGGGCGCCAAACTTCGCCACCTGCCACAACTTCGATCGGGGCATCGACAACAATCGTCGCAGGCGTATAGCCAGAATCGAGCGCTGCCGCGAAGACAAACGGTTTAAACGCCGAACCCGGCTGACGGTTTGAATACGCACGGTTCAATTCGGAAATTGCGATCTCGTAGCCGAAACCACCCTGCATCGCCAACACGCGCCCCGTGTTTACATCCATCGCCATGAACGCGCCTTGCACTTCTGGTACTTGGCGCAGAGTCCAGCGAATGAAATCGCCGGCGCCATTGTCGCCCGTCATCATACGACGCACGTGCACGATATCACCGGCCGAGAAATTGTCAGCAAACCCGCCACGCATCCATTCGATATCACGGCGTGGGATGATTGGCTCTTCGTCGCCGACCTCCCAACCTTCAATACCCATACGCATCTGATTTTCACCGACCTCAAGCACAACAGCGGGATACCAAGGGTTTTCCAGCGTAACCGTGCGGATGACCGACGCGTTGCGCAGGTTGGCGCGCCATGTTTCTTCATCATCTAGCATTTCAACCGGCAACGAGAGGCCAGTGCCCCGCCACCGCCCAATTCCACGGTCATAGTTTTCCAACTGACGCTGCAACGCATCACGTGCCGCGTCTTGCAGGCTTTCATCCACGGTCGCACGGATCGAAAGACCGGCAGAGTTCATCTCATAA
Source organism: uncultured Octadecabacter sp. (assembly GCA_937969445.1). Classification (GTDB taxonomy): domain Bacteria; phylum Pseudomonadota; class Alphaproteobacteria; order Rhodobacterales; family Rhodobacteraceae; genus Octadecabacter. The sequence goes on from CALBVZ010000012.1 coordinate 13,736, forward strand.
TCAGGAAACAACCCTTCGACTTCGTTCACGATAGCAGCAGTGAAGTAGTCGCGTGGTGGGCGCTCTGAACGGGCGCTTGGGAAGTCGCCGTTCTGTACGGTGCGAATTGGATCGGCCAATGCAATCGCGAGCTCGTTTTCGTTGATATAGCCGTTTTCAAACATCTCTTCGAGAATGAAGTCACGGCGCTCAAGCGCGGCTTCGCGGTTGCGTACAGGGTGATAGCTATAGGGCGCTTTCGGATGCACCGCGAGGAATGCGGCCTCAGCGGGGGACAATTCAGACAGGGACTTATTGAAATACGACCGCGCGGCAGCCGTCACCCCAAAGGACCGCACACCAAGGTCGATCTCATTCAAATACAGCTCAAGCACGCCTTCTTTGCCTAGGATTTCTTCCATGCGTGGCGCAAGAATGATCTCTTGGATTTTACGCTCAACGCGGCGCGATCCATCCAAAAGGAAGTTCTTGGCGACCTGCTGTGTGATCGTCGACGCACCACGCAGGTTTTCACCACGGCTAACTACAGCCTCAACCAAGGCTGCACCGATACCGCGCAGATCGTACCCGTCGTGGGTGTAAAAGTTCTTATCCTCAGCGGAAATAAACGCCTGCTTCACGATATCGGGAATTTCAGCTGCCGGCGTAAACAGACGGCGTTCTTCGGCGAATTCATCAATCACTTGCCCTTCGCCGGAATAAACACGGCTGATGGTCTTGGGTTGATAGTTTGCCAAGGTTTCATAGGTCGGCAAGTTGCGACCATACATGTAGAAAATCGCACCCAGCGTCAGGGCCGCCATGCCCGCACCAAGCGTGAGCATCGAAAAGATGCCGCCAAAGAACGAGAAGATGAATCGCAAGATCATGTGGTAGACCGCCCCTTGGTAGAATTGCCCTGCTTATAGGCAGAATGCATCTTGGCGTCAAAAGGCCAAACACCCATTCTGGCCAATTCCCGCCGGTTACATTGGGGTAATCTGAAACACCCTTGTGCGCCCCGCCCTGACAGCCCACACCGTATGCATGACAACCTTCACAACACCCGCCGACATCCTGCCAACCTATGAGCGTGAAGCGGCTGATTTTCAGGCCGTGCGCAACAAGTCATTGTTCGAAAAATCGAACCTAGACAGGATGTTAGGCATCACACCACGCAATGTCGCGCAGCGCAGGTTGCTTGACTTGGGCTGCGGTCCCGGCGCGCCGATTGCGACCTACCTGACAGATCGCGGACTTGCCGTTACGGGTGTTGATGGAGCCGCCACAATGGTCGATCTGTTTGCGGCAACTTTGCCGAATGCCCGCGCCATTCACGCGGATATGAGAACCCTTGATCTGGGCGAGCGTTTCGATGCCATTCTCGCATGGAACAGCTTCTTCCACCTCGACCAAGATGCACAACGCGCCATGTTCCCGATCTTTGCCGCCCACTCTGCCCCAAACGCCGCGTTGATGTTCACATCCGGGACGTCAGACGGCGAAGTTTGGGGCCATGCGGTGAAAGAACAGGTCTATCATTCCAGCTTGGCCCCCGATGAATACCGCGCCCTTCTGATCGCAAATGGCTTTAAGGTCATCAGCTTCCGCGCTGAGGATCCGAATTGTCAGGGTCACAGCATTTGGTTGGCGCGGTTTACTGGCGGATAAGCGGCTCTAACGCAGCTTCTTCAATCGCCCAACGTCCAACGGCCAATGTTACCGCAGCAACAATCGGCGCGCGCCCCTGTGCTGTCGTGAGGCGCGTACGATCATCAGGATTAGACAAAAACCCAACCTCCAAAAGGATCGACGGAAAATCCGCCGCATTCAAAACCGCCAGTTCCGCTTCACGACGCGGACGCGAATTCAAAACGGCCCCTGTGTCACGCATTGCGGTCACCAGTTGATCTGCAAACCGTTCTCCGGATGCGGCGGTTTCAACACGCACAAGGTCCTGTAACACCATCGCCACTTCATCGCCCTGCCCGCTTAGATCGACACCAGCCAGCAGATCCCCGCTTTCATGGCGTTCCGCCATACGTTGCGACGCTTCCTCGGCAGCTTTACTCGTCAGCGTATAAACAGACGCACCCGTTGCCTGAACACCTTCCAAAGCATCCGCATGTAGGGAAATGAACAAATCGGCGCCCGATCCCCGCGCCAATGTCAGGCGTTCTTGCAACGGCACAAACGTATCATCCGCGCGGGTCACTGCAGGTTGAACACCTTCAATTCGACCCAACGCAGCCGCAAGTTCCAATCCCAATGCCAGCATGACATCCGCCTCATGCACGTCACCAACATCCGCACCTGGGTCAATTCCGCCGTGGCCAGGGTCAATCACAATAACCAATGGGCCATCATCGTCTTGCGGTGCTGCCGTCGCTGGATCAGCCGCCATTAGAAACGCCCAATCAGGATCATTGGGTGCGCCGGATGCGGCAATAAATTCGTCAACAGACGTGCTTTTCAACACCAAGCTGATCTGCGCTGTGCCATCAACATCGTCCACTCGCATCCCCGCTTCATCTATTTGCACAGGGTCCGTCAAATCCAAGATCATGCGCGACCAACCAGGCCGCAACCCGCCAAACCGTGCACCTGAAATCCAGTCGCTTTGCGTGAATGCCCCCGCGTCAGCACCACGAAAATCAACTTCGCGGAAATCCATGATCAAGCGCATCGGGTCATCCAGCGTAAATACGCGGTACGGCACGGGTTGGGACAAAAACAGCTCAACCCCAGCGTGGCGAAACCCGTCATCCGCGCCCGATTGGGTCACATCCAAACGCGCCAAGGCCGAAAACTCCTGTGCACCAACCACAGAGCCCAACACAATCAACGACGCGCAAACCGCGCTTTTCAATTTCGAAAAAAGGTTCAAAATTCTGCCCTCAACTTATCCATGAACGTCGCCAACCGGACGAGCCCCTCACGGATGTCATCTGTTGAACGCGCATAAGACAGCCGGACCCATTTATGCCCCTCAACCGGATCAAAATCGAGACCCGGTGTGATCGCAACACCAGCCTTATCAAGTACTTCGCGACAAAACTTAAGGCTATCATCCGTGTAATCTGACACATCGACATAAACGTAAAACGCCCCGTCAGGTGGCGCGAACTTGTCTAATCCCGCTTTGGGGAGTTCCGCCAACATCAACGCACGATTGGCGCGATACACATCGACATTCAAATCCAGCTCCGGCGCACAGTCCATCGCGTGCAGCGCCAAACGTTGGGACGCATGGGACGGGCAAATGAACATATTCTGCGCAAGGCGTTCGATTTTACGGACATGGTCTTGTGGCACGACCATCCACCCCACGCGCCACCCTGTCATTGAGAAATACTTTGAAAACGAGTTGATGACATAGACCTCGTCAGTCACCTCAAGCGCACTTACCGCGCGGCCCTCGTATCCCAATCCATGATAAATTTCATCGCTGATGAATGCCGCATCTGTCGTAGCACAGGCTTCCGCCAGCCCGCGCATCGCGTCAATATCCAGCATCGTACCCGTCGGGTTGGCTGGCGACGCAACGATCAGCCCCGCCAAATCATGCGCAGCAACATCGCGCGCTACGGGCTGCATTCGCGCCTCAAGCGTTGTTGGCATATCGACAGGCACCAAATCCAACGCCTTCAAAATCTGGCGATAAGACGGATAGCACGGCGCTCCAAGACCAACGCGTTCACCAGTGTCAAATAACGCCGAGAACGCCAATAAAAATGCGCCGGACGCGCCTGCGGTGATAACAATACGCTCAGGGTCCAAGTCCAGCCCGTACCATTCGCGATAGTGCTGTGCGATCCGCGCACGTAATTCCGGCAAGCCAAGCCCAACAGTATACCCAAGCGGATCCCCCGCCATATCAGCGGACAATCGCTCAATCGCGGCCCGTGGTGCACCCGTTCCCGGCTGCCCCACTTCCATGTGGATAATATGGCGCCCTGCGGCCTCTGCAGCGCGCGCTTGCTCCATCACATCCATCACGATGAAGGGATCAACCTCGCCCCGTCTTGAGTTTCGCATGCTGCCCGCCCTATTCTTCTTTGAACCCTGTTTGCCCTGTCCAGCCGGAGCCCGTCAATGCGCCTCTCGATCTTGTCTCTCTGTCTGGGCGTCTGCCTAACGTTTATGAGTGCCGCAAAACCCGCACACGCCGTGAGCTTAATCCGTGACGCAGACATCGAGCACAGCTTAGATCAGCTGGCCGCCCCCATCTTGCGCGCAGCAGGTTTGAATCCAAACAACGTGCGCATTTTGGTGGTGAATGACAGCGGGCTGAATGCCTTTGTCATCAATAACCGCGCGATCTTTATTCATTCAGGGCTTTTGCAGCGCGTCACATCAGCAGCCCAACTGCAGTCCATCATCGCCCATGAAACAGCCCATATCGCCAACGGTCATATCTCTCGACGTCTAACGAACCTGCGCAGTTCAACCAGTGCGGCTGGATTTGGCCTCGCACTCGCCCTTGCCGTGGCTTTGGCCTCGGACAATCCAGCTGCCGCAGGGGGCATCGCGGCTGGGGCAGCCGGGTCTGCACAACGACAGTTTTTCGCCCATACGCGTGCCGAAGAATCTTCAGCCGATCAATCCAGCATCCGCTTTATGTTGCGTGCTGGAATTGACCCTGCTGCCTCAATCGAAGTGCTTGAGATATTCCGCGGCCAAGAAGCCTTATCCGTATCGCGCCAAGATCCATACGCACGCACCCACCCCCTTACAAATGATCGTATCCGTGCCTTGCGCGGGCTTGTCGCCGCCAACCCCGGTGCCGTTGAAGCCAATGCAAACGCCGATTTTTGGTTCGCCCGCGCGCAAGGTAAACTTAGCGCCTTCGTGCAAAATCCGGGCTGGACCCTGCGCCGTGTTCGCAATGACGACAGCCCAATTGGGATAATGCGTCGCGCAGTAGCCTATCACCGCCAAGCTGATGCGAACCGCGCTATCCGCGAAATGCAAACCCTGCTCGCCCAATATCCGAACGACGCCTATTGGTACGAACTTTATGGACAAATCTTGCTTGAAAGCCGCCAACCGGGTCCGGCTGTCCAAGCTTACCAAAACGCGGTGTCCCTAAACGGGAACGAACCGCTGATCCTTGCAGGCTACGGACGTGCGTTATTGGCGTTAGACACTGCAGACGGCAACGCCCGCGCCGTGCGTGCGTTAGAGCGATCCCGCGCGCTGGACGGTCAAGCCTCCAGCACCCTGCGCGACTTAGGCCAAGCCTATGCGCGCTCCGGTCAACCCGGACTTGCGTCTCTCGCCACAGCCGAACGTTATGCCCTTCAGGGCCGCATCGATGACGCGATTGTGCATGCCACGCGTGCCTCAGATCGCCTGCCGCGCGGTTCCGCCCCTTGGCAGCGCGCGCAAGACGTGCTTTCTGCTGCACAATAGTATTTTGACGGAGTTTCCAATGCGCCTCACATCCACTTTCGCCGCCTTGATGATGACAGCATCCAGCGTCTTTGCCCAAGACACGATGACTGATGCCGAGCGCACCGAGTTCCGCGCGGAAGTCCGCGCCTACCTCTTGGAGAACCCCGAAGTCCTGATGGAAGCCATCGCCGTTTTGGAAACCCGTCAGGCACAGGCCGAAGTCCTGCGTGACGACCAACTGGTTGCCACAAACATGAACGCGCTCGTTGATGACGGGTTCTCTTATGTTGGCGGCAATCCAGACGGTGACATTACGATTATTGAGTTCACAGACTACCGCTGCGGGTTCTGCCGTCGTGCGCATCCAGAAGTTGCTGAACTGATCGAAACTGACGGCAATATTCGCATTATCACCAAAGAATTCCCGATCTTGGGAGAGCAATCTGTCATCGCATCGCAGTTCGCTGTCGCAACCAAGATCGTCGCGGGCGACGAGGCTTACAAACTCGTCTCTGACGCGCTGATCAATATGCGTTCGGACGTGACCCCTGCCAGCCTTTCAGCGCTCGCTTCGGCGTTTGATCTGGACGGTGACGCGATCATGGCTGAAATGGAAAGCCCTGCGGTTCGTGAAGTTCTCGCCAACAACCGCGCACTGGGTGATCGTATGCAAATCTCAGGGACCCCAACATTCGTATTCGGTGAACAACTGGTGCGCGGCTATGTCGATCTCGCCCAAATGCGCAAGATCATCTCCGAAGAACGCGAAGACAGTTAACTATAGGCACCCTTGGTGCATTTAGCCCTCCATTTCAAAGACCTGCCGGCCGCGTTGCCGCCAACGCAATGACACCCGTGTGGAACAACCAGGGATAGGCCGAGCAACGCCGCGGCTCGCATATCGTGACCCCTCTCCGATTGGCGCTGAATGACCACGGTCAGCCGAAACCATTGAGAACCACAACAGGGGCCCATCCGGAAACCCCTCCGCAACATGCTAATGCAAACCCTATGACCAACAGATTTTCCATCTTACCCCCAGATGTGAACAACGTTCACTCTATGGAAAGCAACAAATCCAAAGGCAGATAATCCATACCCTCAACTTGCTTTTGTTTTATAAATATCCCGGGTGGTCTGGAGGGCTGGCCCTCCAGCACGTCGGATTGGCGAAGCCAATTCGATCCTTACCCCTCAGCCCCTGCCGCCGCGTCCAGCTCAGCCGCTTTCGCCTCAACCTGCTCAACGATGTGCTCAACCATCTCGTCATTGCTCAGCTTGTGGGATTGCTTGCCCGCAAGATAAACCATGCCCGCGCCATTGCCACCGCCGGTAAACCCGACATCCGTCATCAGCGCCTCACCGGGGCCATTCACCACACATCCAATGATGCTCAGGCTCATCGGCGTTTTGATATGCTCAAGTCGTTTTTCCAGCTTCTCAACTGTCTTGATCACGTCAAACCCTTGTCGTGCACAGCTGGGGCAGGAAATGATGTTTACGCCGCGATGGCGCAGCCCAAGGGATTTGAGGATTTCATACCCAACCTTAACCTCTTCAACAGGATCAGCTGACAACGACACGCGGATCGTATCTCCGATCCCCGCCCAAAGCAGGCTGCCCATGCCGATGGATGATTTGATCGTGCCACTCGTCAGCCCACCAGCTTCGGTAATACCAAGGTGGATGGGCGCGTCCGTGGCTTCGGCAAGCTGTTGATACGCCGCCGCCGCCATGAACACATCAGACGCCTTACAGCTAATCTTAAACTCGTGGAAATCGTTGTCTTGCAGGATTTTGATGTGGTCTAGGCCACTTTCCACCATCGCGTCGGGGCAAGGCTCGCCATATTTATCAAGCAGATGCTTTTCCAAGGACCCAGCGTTCACGCCGATACGGATAGAACAGTTGTTGTCCTTAGCGGCTTTGATCACTTCGCGCACGCGTTCAGGTGATCCGATGTTGCCGGGGTTGATGCGTAGACACGCAGCACCTGCTTCCGCCGCTTCAATGCCGCGTTTGTAATGGAAATGAATGTCTGCAACGATCGGCACCGGGCTGCGCGCGCAAATCTCTTTCATTGCTGCACTGCTGTCTTCATCGGGCACGGATACACGCACAATATCAACGCCAGCGTCTGCACAGCGGTTGATTTGCGCCAATGTGCCTTCGACGTCCGGTGTTAGTGTGTTGGTCATCGTCTGCACCGTGATCGGCGCGCCGCCCCCTACTGGAACATTGCCCACCATAATTTGGCGGCTTTCACGGCGGTAAATGTTTCGCCACGGGCGGATATGGTTCAGCGACATCAGATCACCTGTCAGGATACGTTAGCCATTACCTATCCCTCGCACGGCCTGCGAACAACGGGCTGCGACAGTTTGTTTCGGGATTATTGGTTGTCGTCTTGTGCAGACGGACCTGCATCGTCGAGCGGGTTCGCCAGTTCCAACGCGAGACGCGCGAGCATGATCTCTTGCGCCTTCAGCCAATCAGAGTCTGCTTCAATGTCAGCAGCCGCATATGTTTCGGTCAGGTTATCAACGGAAAGTGCCAAATTGGACGTCACCTGCCCGCGTGGACCAACCGGACCGTAGTGCGTCCCATTCACTGCGAAATATACCGCACCAGATTCACCGATACGCAAAGTTGCTGGAACCTCGTTTTGCGGAACATTGTATGTATCCCCCGCAGTCATAACCGATTCATACAGCACTGTGCCATCTGCCGAACGGACACGCACCCAAGCATCGCGGACCGCAACAAGTTGCACGCCCGGAATTGGGTTCTCTGTCACTTGGATGTTTGGACCAACGCCCGCCAAAGATGTGCTCTCATCATCCAACAAACCAGGACGTTCAGCCGAAGTTGGGGCCAAGGCACCGTTTGCGGCTGGGTTCAGCGTTGCGATCGGGCCGTCACGCGGCACTAAAACAGGCGCATCAAGCGCTTGTGGGCGGTACAGGCGATCAAGGCTTTCAGATGTCGGCGCTTCAAAACCAGCGACAACATCAACGCCCGCATCCGCAGCAGGCAAGCCGCCACCAGCAAGTGGATCAATGTCGGCAACAACGGTTGGTGTGTTCTCAACAGGCGCAAGCTGAACTTTTTGCACTTCTTGCAAAACCGTGTAGCCGCCAAAACCAAGGCCACCAATCAATGCGATCAGGACCGCAAACGACCCGATGGCCCGCGGTTCTACGCTCGCAAACATAGCATCCCCTGCCGGAATAAACGGCGTAGCTGGGGTCGCGAAGATGTCTTTCTCAAATGGCGTTGCTTTGACAGGCTTGGCGCCAGATGCTTGTTCGGACATGCCGTGCGCTGTCGCGAAACCGGATTCGGTACAGAACGTATCAAACGCCCAGTCAGGATCCATGTTCAGGTAGCGTGCATATGAGCGCACGTAACCGGCAATAAAGCCCGGTGTATCGAATGCAGTTGGATCAGAATTTTCGATGGCAGCGATGTAGGCCGCTTTGATCTTCAGCTCACGTTGAACATCCAAAAGGCTTTTGCCGATGGTTGCGCGTTCACCACGCATCAGATCACCAAGACGCAATTCGAACGCATCAAAGCCGGCTGTCTCAACAGCTTGCTCTTCCTTTACGCGTCTGAACCCTTTCCGGATCATCCGTTACCCTCGTGTTGCTGCCCCAGTTGAAACGCGTCGATTCGTCCCATACGCGTTCCTTACGCTCTTATTACCACAAGAAAAACCATTTTGCACGTGCGGCAAACAAGAAGCTCATAAACCCGCCTACGTGGGGTAACCTAGCCTGCAAGTTCGGCGCGATTAAGTGCACAATGGGACCACAGTGCGTCCAGTGCTTTGACCAGCGCATCCATTTCTTTTGACCCATGCACCGGTGACGGCGTAAAGCGCAGACGTTCCGTGCCGCGTGGTACAGTCGGAAAATTGATGGGCTGGACGTAAATGCCGTGATCTTGCAGCAGCATATCGGACAGCTTTTGCGTATGCACAGGGTCACCCACGATCAATGGAACAATATGGCTTCCGTGATCAATGATCGGCAACCCAAGCCCACGCAAACGGGTCTTAAGTATTTTCGCCTGCGTTTGATGCTGATCGCGCAAGTCTTGGTCGACCTTAAGATGCGCAACAGACGCCGCCGCCCCTGCTGCAACAGCAGGTGGAATGGACGTCGTGAAAATAAAACCAGGTGCATATGACCGCACAGCGTCACACATCTTAGTGCTTGCCGCGATATAACCGCCCATGACCCCAAACGCTTTGGCCAATGTGCCGTTGATGATGTCGATACGGTCCATCAAGCCATCACGTTCCGCAATGCCGCCACCGCGTGGGCCGTACATGCCAACGGCGTGGACTTCGTCCAAATAGGTCAACGCACCAAACTCATCAGCAATATCGCAGATTTCCTTGATCGGGGCGAAATCGCCATCCATCGAATAAACAGATTCGAATGCGATCAGTTTCGGCGCAGTTGGGTCGTCAGCGGCCATCATCCGGCGCAAATCGTCTAGATCGTTGTGCTTGAAGATACGTTTCTCACCACCATTGCGGCGAATCCCTTCGATCATTGAGGCGTGGTTCAGCGCGTCGGAATAGATGATCAGCCCCGGGAACAAACGCGGCAATGTGGACAGCGTTGCATCATTGGCGATGTAGGCAGACGTGAACAAAAGCGCGTCTTCTTTGGCGTGCAAATCCGCCAATTCCGCCTCAAGACGTTTGTGATAAACGGTTGTGCCGGAAATGTTGCGTGTACCGCCAGAACCCGCACCCGTTGCATTGATTGCCTCGTGCATTGCGTCAAGCACAACAGGGTGTTGGCCCATACCAAGGTAGTCATTGCCACACCAGACAGTGATGTCTTTTTGTGTACCTTCCGGCGTCGTCCAGATCGCATGCGGGTACTGGCCCTGCTTGCGTTCAATATCGATAAACGTGCGGTAGCGGCCCTCAGTGTGAAGGCGGGCCAAAGCAGCATCAAGTTTAGCGTCAAAATCCAAAACGAATTCCTAGTCGAACAGTAGCGGGACTCGCCCCACCAATTAGCTTTAATGCCTGATATATCTACGACCCAATTCAGGCAACACTTTGCACATCGATATCTTCCCCCTGTTACGGTTCGTCGCACTTATTGATTACGCACCCTACGCCCTGATCCATGTCTCAACACGAACGCTTGACGCTGCCCTCCACTGTGACACTCTCCGATGAAACCTTAATTCCGGAGTCCCCCATGTCATTAGATGCCGTCCTTACCAAAATTGATGACGATCTCGATGCGTCCCTTGATCGCCTGATGGGGCTGTTAAAGCTACAGTCCGTATCCACCGATCCCGCCTATAAAGACGAGGTTAACAAGGCTGCAGACTGGCTGGTGGATGATTTGAAATCGCTGGGCGTGGATGCCTCAAAACGCGACACACCAATGCACCCGATGGTCGTTGGTCACGTTGGAAATTCCGGTCCACACTTACTGTTTTACGGCCACTACGACGTGCAACCCGTTGATCCAATTGAACTATGGGATCACGACCCCTTTGCGCCCTTCATCGAAGATCGTGACGGCAAAAAGGTCATTCGGGGCCGCGGCACGTCTGACGACAAGGGCCAATTGATGACTTTCATGGAAGCTTGCCGCGCGTGGATTGCTGTGCATGGCGAACTCCCCTGTCGCATCACGTTCCTGTTTGAGGGCGAAGAAGAAACCGGTTCCCCCAGCTTGGTGCCTTTCATGGAAGCCAATGCGGATGAGCTGAAGGCAGACCTCGCCTTGATCTGCGACACAGGTATGGTTGCCCAAGGCGTGCCGTCCATCGCCAGCCAATTGCGCGGCATGTTGAAGGATGAATTCACCTTGCACGGCCCCGCCATGGATTTGCATTCCGGTCACTACGGCGGCCCGGCTGTGAACCCGCTTAAGGAAATCAGCCGCATCATCGCGTCCTTCCATGATGACGATGGCCGCGTCACGATTGACGGTTTTTACGACGACGTCATTGAGATTGGCGACAACCTTAAAGCACAATGGAAAACATGCGGGTTTGATGAAGCCGAATACATGCAAAACGCAGGTCTGACTGAGACTGCGGGCGAAAAGGGTTATTCAACCCTTGAACAACAATGGTCTCGCCCAACGTTAGAAATCAACGGCTTATGGGGTGGTTATCAGGGTGCGGGGTCCAAGACCGTGATTCCAGCGGACGCGCATTGTAAGATCACCTGCCGCCTTGTTGGGGACATGGATCCGGATAAAATCCGCATCGCCCTGCGCAAACACGTCGAAAGCCAGCTGCGCCTTGGCACGTCCATCACTTGGGACAACGACCTTGAAGGCGCGCCGGCCTCTGTGATGAACACTGACCGGCCCGAGTTTGAACAAGCCCGTCAAGCGCTGTCCAATGAATGGGACCGCGAAGCCGTGTTTGTTGGCATGGGTGGGTCGATCCCGATCGCAGGCCATTTCAAAACCGTGCTGGACATGGACGCGATGCTGATCGGCTTTGCCTCCGAGGACGACCGCATCCATTCACCCAATGAAAAATACGACGTTGAAGCGTTTCATAAAGGCACGCGTTCATGGGCACGGGTACTGGCGGCACTGACATGAAACGCCTGCTTAACCAGCTTTGGATTGTGATCGGTGCGGTTGTCGCCGCGTTTATTGTGTCTTGGGTCTACTACATGCCAGACGCCGAACAACGCGGCGCTTGGCGGGCGCAATCTGGTGGGTCGATCATAACGCTCGGCATGCTTCAGGCTAAGTTATATAGTGAAAACAGTCATTCTTGCGTCGAACAGCTGACGTTTCCGGCGCATTTGAAACTGGTCGAATTCGCGGAAGGCGCGACTGTTTCGGTTGAAGGTGACACCCTGATGCTGCGCGTTGACGGTGCGTTGGACCCAACGCCCTACACCCGCATCGACGCTCTGCCCGCGCCTTGCGAAGTGGTCGACACCGCCACGCCCCGCGACGTCTTTGACGCTATGTGGACCGCAATGGACGAACACTACGCTTTCTTCGACCTTCACGGCGTCGATTGGGATGCGAGGCGTGCATTGGTCCCAGAACCGGCTGCAGAATTGGACGACACCGAGGTTTACGAACTGATCAGCCAAGCACTGGAAGGTTTGGACGACGGCCATGTTCAGCTTGGCACGCCGATTGGGTACTTCTCACCATCCGAAGCGCCAACTTGGTTCACCCAAGACCCGTTCTTCACACGCGACGGCTACCTTATCCGCGCCGACCTGACACGCGCGGCACATGATACCGTTGGCACAGCACTCACACCTGTTGAACTGACAGGCATCGAATACGCCCTGCTTCCTGACGGCGTTGGTTACATTTCAATCCGTCACATGGGGTTCGACACGCCGTTTGGCGCACGCAGCGAGCCGGCAATGGCACAGGCGTTTATTCAAGTTGCCGACGCACTGGCCGAGGCAGACTCCATCATCATTGATCTGCGCTACAACCCCGGCGGTTCGGATTCGGTGTCATTCGGCGTGGCCAGCCACTTTGTCGACCAACCCCTTGATGTGTTTACCAAAACAACACGGGACGGCGACGGGCAAACCGCCCCATTCACAGCCACGTTGCAACCGTTTGACGCAACGCCCCTCACCCAACCGGTGATCGTCCTCACCAGCAAGCTCACAGGCTCTGCCGCTGAAATCCTGACCATGGCCTTTCGTGAAATGCCGCAGGTCACAGTCATGGGCGAAGCGACGTCTGGCGGGTTATCGGACATTTTGGGGTTCAAACTGCCGAACGGCTGGGACTTAGGTCTGTCGCATCAAACCTACCGCACGATGGATGGATCACTTTACGAGGCTGTTGGCATCCCGCCGGATGTCCCTTTTGCGATCGAAGCGGCCCCGCTAATCAGTGGTGAAGACCCCCTTCTACGCGCTGCATTCACACGGGCGCGCGGACAATAACATTTCGGATTTTGTCCCGATAGCACCAAAGTTCCCACCTGTTAACGTCACGACTGCGTGGGATTTCAGTACCTTAACGAAGGCTAGCGCGATGCAACAACGCCGGTTTCCCTAACAATTGGGGGCATTGGGCTTTTACTTGGCCTTGGGCCAGAATCCGTCATGCTTTTCGTAAAAGAGTTTCTCGAACTAAGATCATTTACCTGAGATTTCAGAGAAATAAGTGGCGCGGTTGACGGGACTCGAACCCGCGACCCCCGGCGTGACAGGCCGGTACTCTAACCAACTGAGCTACAACCGCGCACTTTTTGCTTTTATCCTCTAGCAGAGCAGTTCAATCCTTGAACCAAAGGGACAGCGGTGGCGCGGTTGACGGGACTCGAACCCGCGACCCCCGGCGTGACAGGCCGGTACTCTAACCAACTGAGCTACAACCGCCCACTGTCCATCAACGTTAGTCGATGTGGGGTGCTTCTAGGCAGCACGCATCGCCCCGTCAAGCCACAAGCGAGCTTGAATTTAAGTTTCTCCCAAAAGAGCGAAAATAATCAATTTTTTAGTCTGATTGTCGGACTAACCCTTGGCTGCCCCTGAAGGAAACCTGTAACTTTCACCGCATCGTTCAAACCGGATAAGCACACCGCATAGCTGTCGCCCACCTGACGCTCTATACAAGGGCCCTTCAACACGTTAGAGCCGCGCCAACATTGATGCGCGCCCGTGTTGGCTGCGCCAAACCCAACTAAGAAAAGTGATACTGCTGTGAAACAGGCTCTTGCTGATGCCATCAAAGCGCGTGGCTACGAAACGCTGACCCCCGTCCAAGAGGCGTGTTCCGATCCTGCGCTGGAAGGCAAAGACCTGCTGGTCTCTGCGCAAACCGGTTCTGGTAAGACACTGGGCTTTGGCATCGCGATTGCGCCAAGCCTGCTGGGTGAAGACGAAAAGTTTGACCGCGCAGGCGCGCCGCTGGCATTGGTTATCGCACCGACCCGCGAATTGGCCCTACAGGTTAAGCGCGAATTGGCGTGGCTATATGAAAAAACCGGTGCCGTGATTGCATCCACCGTTGGCGGCATGGACATGCGCGATGAACGCCGCGCATTGGAACGTGGTGCACATATCGTTGTGTCCACACCGGGCCGTCTGCGCGACCACATCATGCGTAAATCCATCAACCTGAACTCTCTTAAGGCGGTTGTTCTGGATGAAGCGGATGAAATGCTCGACCTTGGATTTCGCGAAGATCTCGAATTCATCCTCGATGAATCGCCTGAAGACCGTCAAACGTTGTTGTTTTCTGCCACCGTGCCTGCATCCATCGCCAAGCTCGCACAGCGCTACCAGAAAGACGCACAGCGCGTCGCGACAACCACGGGTGAAAAGCAGCACGCTGACATCGACTATAAGGCGTTCCGCGTTTCCCCGCGTGACACGGAAAACGCGATCATCAACGTATTGCGCTTTTATGAAGCCCCGAACGCCATCGTCTTCTGCAACACCCGGGCCACTGTGAACCGCATGACGACCCGCCTGTCCAACCGCGGATTCGCCGTTGTGGCCCTATCGGGTGAGCTGTCACAGGCCGAACGTACGCATGCCCTGCAGGCGATGCGCGATGGACGTGCGCGTGTCTGCGTGGCCACTGACGTTGCGGCCCGTGGCATCGATTTGCCGAACCTCGATCTGGTGATCCACGCTGAACTGCCAAGCAACCAAGACACGCTATTGCACCGTTCTGGCCGGACTGGCCGCGCGGGTCGCAAAGGCACCTCCGCGATGATCGTTCCCCCTGCCGTGCGCAAAAAGGCTGAACGTTTGCTCGGTTGGGCAAAGCTGACAGCGGACTGGACCGATGCGCCATCTGCAGAACAGGTTATCGCACAAGACGAAGAACGCATGCTTGAGCAAACCGATTGGTCCAATGAGGTCGACGGCACGTCAAAAACTGTCGTTGATGCCATGATCGCAAAACTGTCGATTGAACAAATCGCCGCCGCATACCTGCGTCTTTACCGTGAGAAACATACCGCACCTGAGGAACTGTCCGAAGTCTCAGCCCCAGCGAAACCACGCGAAGCCTTTGGCAAATCCGTCTGGTTCTCGCTTCCGGGTGGCCGCGAAGCAGGCGCAGAACCGCGTCGTTTGCTGCCGATGATCTGCAAGATGGGCAACATCACCAAAGACGACATCGGTGCGATCCGCATTCAGCCAAACGAATCCTACATTGAGGTGCGCGAAACGGCCCTCAAGACC
Organism: uncultured Octadecabacter sp.; assembly: GCA_937969445.1. Classification (GTDB taxonomy): domain Bacteria; phylum Pseudomonadota; class Alphaproteobacteria; order Rhodobacterales; family Rhodobacteraceae; genus Octadecabacter. Next base: position 29,307 of record CALBVZ010000012.1, read on the forward strand.
CTAACGGATTCGCTGGGTGGGGACATGACGCTAGAAAACGGCGCCCCCCTCACCCGCGTTGAAAAGCTGCCGGTCTTTGAACGTGGCGCACCGCGCAAGGACTTCAAAGCGCGCGACAAGGCCCCGCATCGCGGCAAGGACGGTGATAAACCGTCTTACAAATCCAAAGGCACAACAAAGCCCGTGGATTGGAACGACGAACGCGAACCGCGCGCGAAAAAGCCAAAGGGCGGTGCAAAACCACACGGTGGTAAGCCTAAGTTCGACAAGAACAAGTCATCCGATGACACCATCGAATCCTACAAGCCGCGTAAACCACGTGATGGCAAACCCTACGCCGGAAAATCTGATGGGAAACCCTCCGGCAAGCCATACGCAGGTAAGGGCGGTGGTAAACCAGCTGGCAAAGATGGCAGCGGCGCACCAAAGGTCGGGAAACCGTCCAGCAAGAAAAACCGGGCACGCGCCCTTGCGGCGAAAGGCGGAAACGCCGCCCCGCGCAAGCCACGTACGAAGTCCTAAAATACAAAAGCCCGCCTCAAGACTGAGGCGGGCCTTTTTAATTAGTCGCGTGTTGGATCAATTCGGGCCAACGTAGCCTGGGTTATCGTAGGTCACCCCAATCTGATAGTTCGACCGCAGATGAACCTTGCCCTCATCATACAAAGCACGACAGTCATTCGCATCGTGCATCGCGTCCTCCGGAAGAAGAATTGAGTGCGCCATAGGGCCCGTAAACCGTGGATCATCACAATCCCCGTCATTCGCCCACTGACTGGTGTTATCGCCCCAAACGAATTCTGCAGGCACCGTCATGCAGCCTGCCAAACCAAGCATGCAACCGCCTGCGACCATCTTCGTAATTGTCGATTTCATGATATCCCCCATTTAACATTTACGACTTGTGTCGAAACCTAAGTATGTTTGGAACGGGTGGTAAACAACAAAACTGTAATTGCTTTAAGTAGGTCAATGCGACTGCGGGTTAGTCAGCTACAAACGCACTGCTACATCGCTGCAATTATCAATTCGGGGAAGAATGGTGGGTCGTGAGAGGCTCGAACTCCCGACATCTTCGGTGTAAACGAAGCGCTCTACCAACTGAGCTAACGACCCGATGGGCAGCGTTTAGCGCTCCTTTTCACGACGTGCAAGCCCCCGATTGCCTATGTGAGCATCTTTTGTGCGCCGCCTTTCAAATGATACACACAACCCTGCCCGCCGTGGATGCTTGGGTTGGCCAAAGCGGCCTTTCCGACAACGATGGAACGGATCACCCGGCTGGTAATTCCATGGGTTATCAAAACTGTAGGATGTTTCATTTCAGACAAGAACGAACGGCATCGCGCCTCAACAGCGGCAAGGCCCTCACCGTTCGGGGCCATCTCATATTGCGCCATATAGGGATCATCGCCTGTGCCTTCTGGCAGCTCGGCGCGCAGGCGCCCTGCCCAATCACCGACGCCAATCTCGCGCAGGCGAATGTCGGTGTGCACGGCCTCGGCCAAGGGGCCACAAGCAATGCCCGCGGTTTGCACCGCACGCCCCGATGGGCTGGACCAAAATTCAAAACCCGTTAAGTCTAGGTCGCGCAGGATCTCGCCCTGCCGGGCGGCATCCATTTCACCTTTGGGCGTGAGTGGTGAATTTAGCCAACCTTGCATGCGGTCTTGTGCATTCCATTCGGTCTGGCCGTGGCGCAGGATATAAAGTTCTGGGTATGTCATAACGCGTGGGTAGCGCGCGTAAACGCAAACCAAAACCCCGATTGCACAGAATCATTGATTTGAAATTCAAATAGCCCGATAGAGTGTCTGCATCTCTCGCCCGCGGGAGAGTCTGGGTTCGCCCCAGCGCCGAAGGAGCAACGACCCGGAAACTCTCAGGCACACGGACCGCGGAGCGTATCGCAATCTGGAGAGTGGCGTTAAGGCACGCCCACCGAAGGAGCCGTCACAGGTCATCGTGGCGAAACTCTCAGGTCCCCTGACAGATGGGTTCACCGCCGATACGTCGGCCTGTTTGAACGCTGTCTAAAGGGGATTAACCCAATGAAAACAATCGCCGTTATCGGTGCCGGCATCACCGGAATCACCACAGCCTACGCTTTGATGAACCGTGGCTTTGACGTCACCGTATTTGACCGCAACCGCTATGCCGCGATGGAAACCTCCTTTGCCAATGGCGGCCAGCTGTCTGCATCTAATGCCGAAGTCTGGACCCAATGGTCCACGATTTTCAAAGGCCTCAAATGGATGACCCAGCGCGGCGCCCCCCTTTTGGTGAACCCCAAGCCAAGCTGGCACAAATATTCTTGGATGGCGGAATTCATGTCCAACATCCCCAACTACCGCAAAAACACAGTTGAAACTGTACGCCTCGCCATCGCTGCCCGTGAACACCTAATGTCGCATGCGGCCAAGGAAGGCTTTGATTTTTCGATGGAAAAACGTGGCATCTTGCATGTTTACGACTGTAAGCCAGACTTCGACGGCGCGGCAAAAGTGAATGACATGCTCAAAGAAGGCGGTCTAGAACGTCACGCTGTGACGGCCGAAGAAATGAGAAAATTGGAACCCGCCCTCAAAGGTGAAATCTACGGCGGTTACTACACAGAAAGCGATTTTACCGGTGACATTCACAGCTATGCCAAAGGACTTGGCGAGGCCTGTAAGAAACACGGTACCACGTTTAAATATGGGTGTTACGTCGAAACCCTAACAGCGCGTGAGCGTGGCGGCGTTGATGTCGGCTGGACCGAGACATCGGGCAACCAATCTGGTCACTTCGATGGAATCGTCATTTGTGCCGGCGTGCGCAGCCGTGCGTTCGCGTCGATGGTTGGGGACCGCGTAAACGTCTACCCTGTCAAAGGCTATTCCATCACAGTCGCACTAGATGATGAGCAAAGCCAAGCAGCCGCGCCGTGGGTGTCTTTGCTGGACGACAAAGCAAAGATTGTGACCTCACGCCTCGGAGACAACCGTTTCCGCGTCGCTGGCACGGCCGAATTCAACGGTGAAAACCGAGACATCCGCGATGACCGCATCCAGCCACTGGTCAAATGGGTGGAAAACCTGTTCCCAGACGTCAGCACGGAACATGCCATTCCTTGGGCGGGCCTTCGCCCTATGATGCCAAACATGATGCCGCGTGTTGGTCCGGGTAAGTCTTCGGGCGTTTTCTACAACACCGGCCATGGGCACTTGGGCTGGACGCTCTCTGCTGCCACCGCAGAGATCGTGGCCGACAGCGTGCTGGATGCATCGCGTTCAAACGCAGTCTAATGCAAAAACGGCACGTGAAGGGGTTTCCATCACGTGCCGTATAAAACTTACAGGTCGTTGATTTACCTAGATAACCTCGTCGCCAATACCGGTCTTTGCTGGGCCACCAACATTGTTTGGATGCCGCAGCTTCACCGTCACGATCGTTGCGTTTGCGGCCTCTTTCGTACGCTTCACCATCAGTTTGCCAAGCGGTGGAACCGTCAGATCCTCGCCTTTTGTCAATGCACGGCCCAACACGGCAAGCATTGCTTCAACAACGGGTTTGACGTCCTTTTTCTTCATACCCGTCTCAGCCATCACACGTTCGATAAGCTCAGGCTTTTTGATAGGCGCGCCGGCAACAACTGGTTTAACCGTTTCGACGATGGTCGCTTTCGGAATTACGGCTGCTTTCGCTGGCTTGGCCACGGCTTTCGCTGTCGCGACTGGCTTCGTTGCGACCTTAGCCGCCGGCTTCGTAGCGGTTTTCGTGGCCTTCTTTGGTGTCTTTGTCGCTGTTTTAGTGCTGCTAGTGGCCATCTTTCTCTCCGATCGGTTGCACAAGATTGTGCTTATTTCAGAAACAATAGCGCGTTAGCGGGGTCATTCCCATGATAAAAAAGAAAGTTTTCTTTGACGGCCCGAGTGGCTTGCATGTTTCACATACAAAACTTGACCATTTGCTCGACATTCCTCAAACTAAGGCCACATTATAAAGGGGAATTATTCAATGCTAAAACTAACTGTACCGACCGCGGCTTTGATCGCTGCAACCTCAATGGCCAACGCCGGTGGCATGGCTGATCCAGTAATGATTATGGAACCGGATGAAATCATGGCAGCGGCGCCGTCTTCAAGCTCGGCTGATCTTATTATTCCACTTATCCTTATCGCCTTGGTTGCAGCGGCACTCAGCAAATCTGGCGCTGCACCACTGAGCCCAGGCGCATAATCACTAGGATTGAAATTCACTCAAATCTGTTGAGAAAAAGGGCGCAGAGAAGATCTTCTCTGCGCCCTTTTGCCGTCTTGGTAATCCACTTTTACGCTAATGCGCGACAGCACCTGTGCCAGCTTCACGGGCGCGCAATGCGGCAGCGGCAGCAGCGGCATCTTCGGCCTCTTGGTCCCATTCCACCGCTTCCGGCTCAGAAACCAACGCATGCTTCAACACTTCGGACGCGTGGGTCACTGGGATAATCTCCAGTCCCTCTTTCACGTTGTCCGGAATATCCGCGAGGTCTTTGACGTTTTCCTCAGGGATCAGCACGGTTTTGATACCACCACGAAGGGCTGCCAGCAGTTTTTCCTTCAAACCACCAATCGGCATCGCGTTCCCGCGTAAGGAAACCTCACCCGTCATGGCGATGTCTTTACGCACAGGGATCTTGGTCAACACAGACACAATCGACGTCACCATTGCCAGACCGGCACTTGGCCCGTCTTTTGGTGTCGCCCCATCAGGAACGTGCACGTGAATGTCGAGCTTATCAAACTCAGGCGGTTTCACCCCGATCTGTGGGCTGATGGAACGCACATAACTAGACGCCGCGTCGATGGATTCCTTCATCACATCGCCTAGCTTACCCGTGGTTTTCATACGCCCTTTGCCCGGAAGACGCAGTGCCTCGATGTTGAGCAATTCGCCCCCCACAGAGGTATAAGCCAAGCCCGTTACAACGCCGATCTGGTCGCTTTCTTCCGCCAAACCGAAACGGTGCTTTTTCACGCCCAGGAAATCTTCGATGTTGTCTTCAGTTACGACAACGCTCTCGACCTCTTTCTTGACGATCTTGGTCACGGCTTTACGTGCCACTTTCGCGATCTCACGCTCTAGGTTCCGCACACCAGCTTCGCGTGTGTAATAGCGGATCATGGATGTCAGCGCGGAATCCTCAAGGGTGAATTCTTTTGCTTTAAGGCCATGATTTTTCATCACTTTCCCAAGCAAATGCTGCTTTGCGATCTCGCGCTTCTCGTCTTCGGTGTAGCCAGACAGCGGGATGATCTCCATCCGGTCCAGCAATGGACCCGGCATGTTGTAGGAGTTCGATGTCGTCAGGAACATCACGTTGGACAGGTCATATTCGACCTCGAGGTAGTGATCGACAAACGAGCCGTTCTGTTCCGGATCAAGAACCTCAAGCATTGCAGATGCAGGGTCGCCACGGAAATCCTGCCCCATCTTGTCAATCTCATCGAGCAAGATAAGCGGGTTCGTGGTTTTCGCCTTTTTCAGCGCCTGAATGATCTTACCGGGCATGGACCCGATGTATGTCCGACGGTGACCGCGAATTTCAGATTCATCACGCACACCACCAAGGGAAATACGAATGAACTCGCGCCCTGTCGCCTTGGCAACGGACTTCCCGAGCGATGTTTTACCCACACCCGGAGGGCCGACGAGACACATGATTGGCCCCTTCAGTTTTTGGCTGCGTTGCTGCACCGCAAGGTACTCAACGATGCGTTCTTTCACCTTATCAAGGCCATAGTGATCGCCATCAAGAATGGCCTCTGCTTTGCCCAAGTCTTTCTTAACGCGGGATTTTTTGCCCCAAGGAATGGACAGGATCCAATCCAGATAATTGCGCACAACTGTGGCTTCCGCAGACATCGGCGACATATTTTTCAGCTTCTTCAGCTCACCGTCGACCTTTTCCTGCGCTTCTTTGGACAGCTTGGTGTTGGCGATTTTGCCTTCAAGCTCGGCCATTTCGCCTTCGCCCTCTTCACCATCACCAAGTTCCTTCTGAATGGCTTTCATTTGCTCATTCAAATAGTACTCACGCTGGGTGCGTTCCATCTGGGTCTTCACGCGGGTCTTGATCTTCTTTTCGACCTGCAGCACGGACAATTCGCCCTGCATAAAGCCGTAAACTTTCTCAAGGCGCTCGGAGACAGACAGCGTTTCCAGCAATTCTTGGCGTTGCTCAACCTCAATCCCAAGGTGGCCCGCAACAAGGTCAGCCAGTTTCGCAGGCTCAGACGCCTCGGAAACCGCGCCAAGCGCTTCTTCAGGGATGTTCTTTTTGACTTTGGCGTAACGCTCAAACTCTTTGGCCACGGAACGGGTCAGCGCCTCGATTGTGGTCATATCGCCCGGCATTTCGGTCAGATATTCTGCCGTTGCCTCGAAATGTTTGTCGTTTTCAACGAATTCGGTGATGCGCACACGTGCGATGCCCTCAACCAGTACCTTAACGGTACCATCTGGCAGCTTCAGCAATTGCAGCACATTGGCCAGCACGCCTGCTTTATAGATACCGTCTTGGTCAGGGTCATCTACACCGGGGTCGATCTGGCTGGACAGCAGGATTTGCTTGTCATCTGCCATCACCTCTTCAAGGGCGGAAACAGATTTTTCACGTCCCACGAACAGCGGCACGACCATGTGTGGGAACACAACAATGTCGCGCAGCGGGAGGACGGGGTAGGATGAACTCAATGGTTCTTGCATGCTCTTTTCCTTTGTTGGCAAGATCAGCAGTCCCTATTCATAGGCAACGCACCAATCTCCGGTCTTGGTTTATAGATGTGGGGGTCTTTTGCCCGCTTTCAACCAATCCGCTTCAGGTTTGTCCACATTGCCCGCGCCAAGAGGTCGCTGCAAGGCAGCAATCTGTCAAAACTGGGGATAAATGCTAAAACTGCTCAACTTTTGGTGTAAACTGTTAGACATCAACCAAAGGAGACTGCGGAGCCGCATCTATGAACTTCGCTACAATCTGCGCACCAGAAGATATTGGGCAAGACGGAAGATTGGGCAAATGGCCTAACCGAGAGACCAAATCGCTACGTAGATGTTTATCCCGCGCACCGATGCTGAAGACAATCAAATCGGCGACAATGCTAATGTTGGTTTCGTCTTTTCCCTCATAGTTGACTGCAGCAGGCTCGCCACCTTCCAGTATTTCATGCAGCAGCGCCACGGCACTACGTTCTGCTTCACATAGGGTGTCAAAAGGCTGGTCCAGCGAAGACGTCCCGCTGGAAAGAAAACGCGCCTGAATGACGCTTACCGGTAACAAAAACCAGGGCTTCGGCGTAAAGACCCCTAACCGGTTGCGCCACACCCAGTTACGTAACATGCCTTTGCCCTTAATTTGGCCAAGCAAATCGCTTAAGCCAAGAGTATAGTCATGTTGAACGATTTCGAGTGCTTTTCGGTGGCTCACAATGGATCAATATCCCCCTGCGCGCGGCCTGCATGGAAATCGGCCTCCCACGCCGCGAACGTTCCCGCCGCAATCGCATCCCGCATGCCCTGCATAATGTCTTGGAAATACGTCAAGTTATGCCACGTCAGCAGCATTCCCGAAATCATCTCTTGGGATCGGAACACATGGTGCAAATAAGCCCGTGAATAGTTCGAACAGGCAGGACAGCGGCAGTTTTCATCCAACGGGCGCGGATCATCGGCGTGGCGCGCGTTCTTGATGTTCACCACACCGTGGCGGGTAAACACCTGCCCCGTACGCCCTGAACGGGACGGCAAAACACAGTCCATCATATCAATGCCGCGCTTGACGGCGCCGACAATATCATCCGGCTTGCCCACGCCCATCAGGTAGCGCGGCTTATCAACGGGCAGCTGATCAGGCGCGAAATCAAGCGTGTCAAACATCGCCTCCTGCCCCTCACCCACGGCGAGGCCACCAACGGCATAGCCATCAAACCCGATCTCTTGCAGCGCATCCGCAGACCGTTTGCGCAGGTCTTCCTCAAGTCCGCCCTGTTGGATGCCAAATAGCGCGTGGCCCGGGCGATCGCCAAAGGCGTCTCGGCTACGCTTTGCCCAACGCATAGACATTTCCATGCTGTCCTCGAGCCGCTTGCGATCTGCGGGCAGTGCGGGGCATTCGTCAAAACACATCACGATGTCTGACCCAAGCAAGCGCTGTATCTCCATTGACCGTTCGGGGGTCAGGTTGTGCTTGGACCCGTCATAGTGGCTTTGAAAGACAACGCCCTCTTCGGTCAACTTACGCATGCCCGACAGGCTCATCACTTGAAACCCGCCAGAGTCCGTCAAAATTGGACGTTCCCAATTCATGAACTTGTGCAAACCACCAAGCTTGGCAATCCGCTCAGCCGTGGGGCGCAGCATCAGATGGTAGGTGTTCCCCAGCAGAATATCCGCACCTGTTTCCCGCACGCTTTCGGGCATCATCGCCTTCACAGTCGCGGCCGTGCCAACAGGCATAAACGCAGGCGTGCGAATGTCCCCACGCGGCGTGTGCATGACACCCGTACGCGCAGCACCATCGGTTTTTTGCAGATCAAATGAAAACGTCTTTGTCATATCGGCCTCTTAACTTCATGCGCTTCTAGGCCTTTGATGGGGTGAATGAAAAGAGACGACCTGATCTGTTCGCTTAAACGCCTTGAAGAAATAGCGAAAACGCCGCGCCCCCACATCTTTACGCCCGCCACCCTAATCCCTATATGTTCTGTCAGGAATTACAGGACGCCAAATCATGAACGACGCGACACCCCCACTGGAAGGCACACCGCTAATCAAGCCTTCCACCACCGAACACGCACTTTACGAAAATATCGTTGAGGCTTGCCGCACGGTTTATGACCCTGAAATTCCAGTAAATATTCTGGACCTTGGGCTGATCTACACGATCGACATCAACGACGAGAACGAAGTGAAAGTTCTGATGTCCCTCACCGCACCGGGTTGCCCTGTTGCTGGTGAAATGCCGGGCTGGGTCGCTGAAGCGATTGAACCGCTGGCTGGCGTGAAAACCGTTGATGTTGAACTTGTCTGGGAGCCCCAGTGGGGCATGGAAATGATGTCTGATGAGGCCCGTCTAGAGCTCGGGTTCATGTAATCTTAATCGATTAAGGAGGTTCACTAAATGTTTGGAATCCCTGGAAAACAAGCAGTATCCATCACCGATGCCGCAGCGATACAAATCGCCAAACTTATGGCGAAGGATGAACATGCAGGCCTTCGTATTGGCGTCAAAAAAGGCGGCTGTGCGGGCATGGAATACACCATGGAATACGTGGCCGAGGTCGACCCACTTGATGAGGTTGTTGAACAAGACGGCGCGCGTGTGATGATCGCGCCAATGGCGCAGATGTTCCTGTTTGGCACCGAAATCGATTACGAAGTTTCACTGCTAGAAGCCGGTTTCAAGTTCCGTAATCCGAACGTCACTGAGGCCTGCGGCTGCGGTGAATCCATCAAGTTCGACGAGAGCCTTAATACATGAGCGTCACGCCGGAAGAAATTGAATTCGCAACGGATTTGTTTTCCGGCCTAGGCCCGCTCACGACTCGCAAGATGATGGGTGGGTTGTGCCTTTATTTTGATGGTACGATCTTTTCGATGGTGCATCCGGACCTTGGTATCATGATCAAAGGCGCGGGCACGTTTCAGGAAGAACTTGACGCAATGGGCCTGACCCGTTGGACCTATCAGCGCGACACTGCGCCGAAGCCCACAGCTATGCCTTATTGGAAATTGCCAGATTCAGCGCTGGATGATCCAGAAGAAGCCTGCGATCTGGCACGTCGCGCCCTCGCCCACCTTTAGGCCGCCAATTCTATACCAATTCCGCCACGCGATCAGCCGCCGTTTTCGGTGTCGTAAACACCTGCACATTTTGCGCTTCCAACAACGGTGCAGCCACTGCCATCGACGCTTGCGCCAGTAACACCCGCGAACCCTGCCCGCTTACAGCCTCCACAATGGCGTTCGCATAGCCCGCCATATCGCCCGCTTCAAAAAACGGCCAAGCCGCATCACACAGCACCAACTTTCCTGACGCGCGCCCTGCGGAAACCTCATCAAACAAAGTCAGTGTCGCATCGCGTGTACTCTCTAAACAAATCGCGACGACCACTTCTCCGCCCTCGGACACCGCAGCCTCCATTGCCGGACGATCCACGCGCACAACATTGGACAGCGCAACATCATCCACCAATGGACCAAGGGTCGAACAGGTGCATAAAACGGGGCCGTCTTGCGCCAATTCACGCAGTATCGCTTGAACCTCCTGCGCGACAGCGTTTACGCCCTCAGCGCGGGCACGATCCAGAAAATCCACCCGCACCACATGGGCAGCGTCTGGCAACAGCGCCCCAAACGTTGCCACATGCACTTCTGACGTATGCAGGCAGGTGATCATGATTTGTCCTGCAAATGCAGGTAAGTTTCATCGAAGCGCTTTTGCAAATGATCCACTGCGCGGATGACCTCACCCGAACCTATCGGCGCGACATTTGTCTGTGCACTCGGGTTAAAGAACAACGGCAAAGACATGCGTTCAGCGTCGCCGCCAATGACACGGTGCGGTGTCGCGACAACACGCTTTTCCGTCCACATTTCAAGCATTTCACCAAAGTTGATCACATACTCCCCAACGGGAGCTGACACAGGAATCCACCCCCCGCCACGCTTGCGTACTTCCAACCCTGGAGTGCCATCCATCGCAAGCAACGTCAGACATCCGTAGTCCGTATGGGTCGCAATTCCAAAATCCTTTGCCCCCGCATTCGCAGGACGCGGCGGGTAATAATTCCCGCGCATCAGTGCCATTGGCTGTTCAAATTGCGACCGAAAATACGAACTGTCTTCGCCAATCCCCCCAACAATCGCCTCGAGCACCTCACCAGAAAATGCCAAAGCCCGAACATAGTAATTTTCAACAATAATGCGAAAATCCTTAGGGACCTCGGGCCATAAATTCGGCGCATAGGTCGCCAAATCTGAACCCTCAACTTCAAAACCGGAATCAAATACCTGTTTGTAATCAGGGTTCGCATCAGGATCGACTTGTTCTGATCCAGCAGCACCCCACCCGCGATTGGACCCCGTCCGCGCCATGTTCACGGCTTCTTTCTGCGCTGCAGGAAGCAGGAAAAACGCACGATACGCGTCAAACACCTCTTGGATGTCCGCAACTGGAATTGGCGTATTGTGCAGCGTTAAAAACCCGATTTCCCGTGCGGCAACACGAACCTGTTCGACCACTGCACCATCACCAGACAGCAATGCCTTTGCGTCAATTCGGGGAATTTCAATCTCTGACATTGGGTACCTTTCACTTATTCTCGCCACTTGCTACATCACGCGCAACCTAATGAGGAGAGCGACATGCGTAAATTGATTGCCGGAAACTGGAAGATGAACGGCACCAGTGCGGATTTACCGGAACTGACACAACTGGCCAGCGCCCATACGGGGGCAACGGTTGATGTCGTGATCTGCGGTCCAGCAACTTTGCTCAGCCGGATGGCAGACACGGGTCTCCTAATTGGTGGCGAAGACTGCCACCCCGCCGATTCCGGCGCCTACACTGGTAACATTTCTGCAGCGATGATCGCGGACACGGGCGCGACCTACGTTATCACTGGCCATTCCGAACGCCGCACAGACCATGCAGAGGACGACGCCCTCATCGCCTCCAAGACCGAGGCCGGATGGAACGCCAACCTGCATGTGATCATCTGCATCGGCGAAACCGAAGCGCAGTACCGCGCAGGTGAAACGCTTGATATTCTGCGCGCCCAGATGGACCAATCCATCCCTGATGCAGCGACCGCAGCAACGACAACAATCGCCTACGAACCTGTTTGGGCCATCGGAACGGGCCTTACGCCTACGCCAGACGAAATCGCCGCTGTCCACGCCGCCCTGCGCACGCATCTCGAAGCACGCTTTGGCGCGGAAGGCAGCAACATGCGCCTTCTTTACGGTGGTTCGGTCAAAGCCAGTAACGCGGACGATATCTTTGCCCTTCCTAATGTGGATGGCGCATTGGTTGGCGGCGCGTCTCTCAAGGCGACAGATTTCTCGCCTATCATTACAGCCTTAGAGAACGCCTAACCGGTCGCAACGCCTTGCAATGACTTGATCATCTCGGAATCACGCCCCCATGCAACCCTTATCCCAATCCCCGACTGATCCAGCCTTCGTGCAAGACCCGTACCCTTTCTACGACCTCGCCCGCGCGGGTGGTGATTTGTTTTTTTGGGAAGACTACGATGCTGTTTGCGCGGTTTCGCACGCCGCTGTCGCTGCCTGCCTGAAAGACAAGCGCTTGGGACGGGAAGTTCCGGCTGAGTTTGCACGCGCGATCCCGGAACACCTTGCGCCGTTCTACGCCGTGGAAGCCCATTCCATGCTTGAGCTTAACCCGCCCCGCCACACGCGCTTGCGTGGCTTGGTGCTTCGGGCGTTCACTTCGCGGCGCATCGCGGAACTCGAACCGGAAATCGAAACGCTTTGTCATCAGCTGATCGACGCCTTTCCGAGCGGTGAGTTTGACCTGCTCAATGCCTACGCCCGCACCGTCCCCGTCATCATTATCGCGCGTCTTTTGGGGGTTCCTGAAAACCGTGCCGATGATCTTCTTGCGTGGTCCAATGCAATGGTCGCGATGTATGTCTCGGGTCGCACCCGCGCTGTCGAAGATCGCGCGATTGAAGCGACAGAGGCCTTCGTGGCCTTCATGCGCAGCTATGTGGATGAAAAACGAAAAGCCCCCGCCGATGACCTGATGTCCCACCTCATCGCTGCTGAAGAAGGCGGCGAAAAACTGAGCACGGATGAACTCATCACCACATGCATCTTGCTGTTGAACGCAGGCCATGAGGCGACGGTGCACACGCTCGGCAACACCGTCAAAACCCTGTTGGAACGCGACATCCGCACGGCAGATGAAAAGATCGTCGAAGAAGCCCTACGATTTGATCCCCCCCTGCACATGTTTAACCGCTACGTCATTGAAGACTGCGAACTGTTCGGCCATGCCTTCAAACGCGGCGATACGGTCAAATGTCTGCTAGGTGCGGCCAACCGCGATCCTGCGCCCTACCCCGATCCAAACACCTTTGATCCGGCCCGCTCTGGTCCGGTTAATGTGGCCTTTGGCGGCGGCATTCATTTCTGCGTCGGCGCGCCGCTTGCACGTTTAGAGCTGCGGGTTGCCTTGCAAGTTTTGTTTGAACGCTGCCCGAACCTTGCCCTCGCCAGCCCGCCACAATACGGCAACACCTACCACTTCCACGGGCTTGAGGCATTGCGCGTCACGACTTGACCCCGCGCCCATCCCACGGCACAAATACGCTTATGGGGCGCAACGCGAACACCCCCGTGAGGCTTAGGCCAAAGGTTCGCATGTTCACCGAAAGGAAGCATGCGCTATGGCTGCCCCTAATGAGATTTCTTGCAAAAACCTTCTGCGACTGATCGGCCTCCCCGATGCGCCTGTGATCGTCGACATCTGCACGGACGACGACTTTGCCGAAGATCCATATTTGATCCCCGGTTCGGTCAAACATCCCCACACGGACCTTGATGGATTGATCGCACGGCTTGACGGACGGTCGGTGATCGTGTCTTGCCAAAAAGGCCTCAAGCTAAGCCAAGGTCTGATGTCGCGCCTACGGGCGCGTGGCGTGGATGCGCAATACCTTAGTGGTGGAATGTATGGTTGGCGTGATGAACCGGATGCCCCGCGCATTCCGTTCGCCGCCCTGCCCAAGACCAACCTATGGGTCACGCGCCACCGCCCCAAGATTGACCGCATCGCCTGCCCCTGGTTGATCCGACGCTTTGTCGATCCTGCCGCCCGCATCCTCTTTGTCGCCCCCTCCGACGTGGATGGTGTCGCCGAGCGGTTCGACGCCATCCCCTTTGATGTTCCCGGCGCACATTGGGGCCACCGCGACGAGACCTGCAGCTTTGACACCATGCTGGCCGAGTTCGGCCTCTCCTCCCCCGCCCTCGATACCATGGCCACGGTCATCCGCGCCGCCGATACCAATCGACACGATCTCGCGCCACAGGCCGCAGGTCTGCTTGCCCTTTCCGTCGGCCTCTCGCGGCAATACCGGGATGACCTCGCCCAACTCGACGCCGCGCTGCCGCTCTATGACGCGCTTTATCGCTGGGCCCGGGATGGTCAGGACGAAGGACACGATAGCGCCGGTGCCACATGACCCCCGGCTACCAGGACCTCATCCGCACCTTTGGCCGCATCGGCCTTTTGTCCTTTGGCGGACCGGCCGCGCAAATCTCGCTCATGCACCGCACGCTGGTGGACGAGAAAAACTGGCTGACCGAACAGCAATACCTCAACGCCCTCGGTTTCTGCATGCTCCTGCCCGGTCCCGAAGCGATGCAGCTTTGCACTTATGCCGGCTGGCGGTTGCGCGGTATTCCCGGTGGGCTGATCGCGGGTCTGCTCTTTGTCCTGCCCGGTGCCGCCGTTATCTTTGCCTTGGCCGCCCTCTACACCACCTTTGGCGATGTTCCCCTGATCCAGACCGCCTTTCTGGGGATCAAGGC
>CALBVZ010000013.1 GCA_937969445.1 uncultured Octadecabacter sp.
AACATGATCGCCACACCTGGTGCGGCCAGCAAACGCAAAAGCGTCAAGATATTAGGGACATTCCAAACCATGCTCCCTATCTAAGCCTTTTCCAATTCACACACCACACCCCAGCTTCTTTTGTTTCTAAAATCTCGGGGGAGTCCGAAGGACGGGGGCGGCCCCCTTTGGTCGGATTTGCGAAGCAAATTCGATCTCATCCTTTCTCATTGAAATACCCGTAGATTGTCTCGGCCATGTTGTCCGAAATCCCATCTACGGCCTTAAGGTCCGCAAGCGCTGCACGGCCCACTGCCTTAGCCGACCCAAAATGCTGCAACAAAGCGCGTTTGCGTTTCGCGCCAACACCTTGCACATCATCCAGCGGCGTTGCTCCAATCGCCTTAGAGCGTTTCGCACGATGGGTGCCGATCGCAAATCTATGCGCCTCATCGCGCATCCGCTGCACGAAATACAAAACTGGATCATTGCGCTGCAACGCAAAGACGGGCTTGCCAGTGCGGTAGAACTCCTCTTTGCCGTGATCACGATCTACGCCTTTGGCGACACCAACCATCGGCACATCATTCACACCGAGTTCAGACATGATTTCACGGACAGCGCTGACCTGCCCAGCGCCACCATCGATCAAAAGCAGCCCAGGCCATGTACCGAGTTCGCGGTCAGGGTCCTCTTTCAACAAACGCTTAAAACGCCGTGTCAGAACTTCCTTCATCATTCCGAAGTCATCCCCGGGTGTCAGGTCTTCCCCTTTGATGTTGAATTTGCGGTATTGGTTTTTGTCGAAGCCTTCCGGCCCAGCGACAATCATCGCGCCAACAGCGAACGCCCCTTGAATGTGCGAGTTATCGTAAACCTCAACCCGTTGCGGAACCTCAGGTAAGTCAAACGCATCCTTAAGCCCGCGTAACAAACGCGCCTGTGTTGCTGTTTCCGACATTTTGCGGCCTAGGCTTTCGCGGGCATTGCGTGCAGCATTGCTGACCAACTCAGCCTTTTCGCCCCGTTGCGGTACGATCACCTCGACCTTGCGGCCCGTCTTTTCAGCCAAGGCCTCAATGACCAAATCTTCGTCGTCTAACCCGTGGGACAGCAACAACATGCGCGGCGGATCGCGGTCAGAATAGAACTGCCCGACAAACGCCTGCATCACTTCGCTTGCATCCTCATCACCCGACACGCGCGGGTAGTAATCCTTGTTTCCCCAGTTCTGATTGGCGCGGATAAAAAACACCTGAACGCAGGCTTGCCCACCATCACGGTGCAACGCAATAACGTCCGCTTCGGTCACACCGCGCGGGTTGATCCCTTGGGATGTCTGCACTTGGGTCAGCGCCTTGATACGGTCGCGCAATGCAGCTGCGCGTTCGAACTCCATTTCCTCGGATGCTGCGTTCATCCGCTCTGCAAGGCTTGCCTGCATTTCAGTCGACTTACCCGACAAGAACCGCTCTGCATCCTTCACCAACTGTTTGTAATCGCTTGGATCAACCTTACCTACGCAGGGCGCCGAACACCGTTTGATTTGGTACTGCAAGCATGGCCGCGTACGGCCTTCATATTCGCTGTCACTACATGTTCGCAGCAAAAACGCACGTTGCAGCGTATTGAGTGTGCGGTTCACGGCACCGGCTGACGCGAAAGGGCCGTAATAGTTGCCCTTCTTCTTTTTCGCACCGCGATGCTTTTCAATACGTGGAAAATCATGATCGCCTGAGATCAAAATATTCGGGAACGATTTATCGTCGCGCAACAGCACGTTGTACTTTGGTTTCAGCTGCTTAATCAGGTTCTGTTCCAGCAACAACGCTTCGGTTTCTGTCTTGGTCGTCAGAAACATCATCGTCGCAGTGTGCGAAATCATCGTCGCGATACGCGCCGAATGACCTGCGGGCCGCGCGTAGTTACTGACACGGTTTTTCAGATTGCGAGCCTTACCAACATAGAGAACCCGACTTTCACTATCGAGCATCCGATATACCCCCGGAGAGCTGTCCAGCATGCGCAGATAGCCCTGGATCACATCATGTCCGGTTGGAATGTCGGTGGTTTCGCTACTCATATCCCTAACCTATGATTCTCATGTCGCGCTGCAATGACAAAGCACCCCCTGCAAGACAAAACATACCCACGGAATCTGTGGATAACCTCGTGGGCAATTCTGTCTGAGGTCGATAAATCCTTTGTTTTCTTAACGTTTAGTTGATCTGCCTATTTTTTAGGCACCCATGTAAGCACCTGAAAACAAAGGAAATTAATTTTAGCATGCGGCAAATACCTGAAAACATTAAAGAAAAGTAACTGTTTTGTGAAGGTCTTGAGCGGCAGTGCACAAGTCACAGCAACCCTAAGCCCAAGTGGTTACTCGACGCCGAGGATATCTGGGGTCTGCCAGCCAATATGTTGCCCGCCATCAACGCACAAAAGCTGCCCAGTCACAGCCGGAGCATCCAAAAAGTAGCCCAACGCCGCTGTGATATCAGACGTGTTCGCGCCGCGCTTCAGAACAGTGTTGTTGCGCTGCCCTTGAAAGTGTTCGTCTGACTGGCGCGCCCCTTTCAGCGTCGGCCCCGGGCCAATCGCATTTACACGCACATGCGGCGCAAGCCCCATTGCCGCAGTTTGCGTGAACGCCCAAAGCCCCATCTTGGCAAGAGTATAGGTCATGAACTCTGGCGTGAGCTTACGCACGCGTTGGTCCAGCATGTTGACTACCAACGCGCTGGCGATGCTCTCGCCGTTCTGGTCTTTGCCGGCTTGGGGCGCTTGCTTTGCAAAAGCCTGCGTCAACAAAAACGG
>CALBVZ010000014.1 GCA_937969445.1 uncultured Octadecabacter sp.
TATTCGCGTGGGGCTTACGCGGCGCGATCACTTGCGGGGGTGATTGACCTTGTGGGGTTGGTGAAGACCACCAGTGCGACCGAGCGAAATGTTCAATTGGCGTATCGTCACTATCGACGCGGCGGGCGCGGGGTTGCGGCGGAGGCGTTTCGCAAGCGCCATTGCCACGGCATGGTGGAAATTGAGGCTGTCGCCGTTTGGGATACTGTGAAAGCGCTTGGGGTTCGATTGCCTATTCTGTGGCGCTGGTCGGCGGTAGAGCATGCGTTTCACAACCATGCGCTTGGCGGGTCGATCAAACACGGCTTTCATGCGCTGGCGTTGAATGAAACCCGCGAGGCCTATTCGCCGGTGCTTTGGGCCTGTCCACCGGGATGGAAAGGCCACATGGAACAGGTTTGGTTTTCTGGCACCCATGGCGACGTTGGTGGGCAGCTTGGCGGATATGAAGCTGCGCGTCCCTTGGCGAACCTGTCGCTGGTTTGGATGTTAGAGCGGCTGGAGCAATGCAAAGTCCCATTGCCGACCGATTGGGCCACGCGGTTTCCGACCGATCCGACGGCACCGTCTATGGGGCGTTGGCGCGGCTGGTCGAAGATGTTCTTCGTGCGTGGCGCGCGTGTGGTTGGGCGTGATCCGTCAGAAACTTACCACCCAAGCGTTGCGCAACGTCACCCCAATCAGGCGAAATTCGCAGTCCCAAATTGAACACAAGCGTGGCTTGTGTACATTTTTGATTGGCGTGCTTGGCAGGTGTGAGCCCATATCGCTGGGTCAGTTTGTGATGTCAGCGTCGCGTTGAGTATTTTTAAGCCAAAGAAGCCTGTGGGTTATGCCACGTTTTGAAGGCTTTGTTTTGGGGTAACGCCCAAAGCATGACAGATGTCGCGGGTCAGTTCTGGCTTATTCAGCGTGTAGAAATGCAGGTGGTCAACGCCTTGGGTCATCAAGTCATCGCAAAGCTCGGTTGCTTGGGCTGTGGCCAGAAGGTCGGTTGTTTCTGGATCGTTTGCTTTTGCGAAGGCGTCTTGTAGGACTTGGGGAACGTTGGCACCGCATTGGGCGGCGAATTTTTGAACGCCATTCCAGTTCTCAATCGGCAGGATGCCCGGAAGGATTGGAGCGGTGATGCCCGCGTCCGCGCAGGCATCGCGAAAACGCAGGAATGTGTCTGCTTCAAAGAAGAACTGGGTAATCGCGCGGGTCGCGCCGGCGTCGATTTTCGCTTTCAGGTGGTCAATGCAGGCCTGTTGGCTAGAGGCATCGGGGTGCATTTCGGGGTAGGCGCCGACTGTGACCTCAAAGCCCTCATTGGCCAAGGCGCGGGTGAGATCGATGGATCCGTCAAACCCTTCGGGATGGGGGCGAAACCCGTCGGAGCCTTTTGGTGGGTCGCCGCGCAAGGCAACGATGTGGTTTACGCCTGCGGCTTTGTAATCGCGGGCGATGGCCAATGTTTCGGCGCGGGTTGCGTTCACGCAAGTTAGGTGCGCCGCCACGTTGAGGTCGCTGGTTTTTACAAGGGCATCGACCGCTTCATGGGTGAGCGTGCGGGTTGTGCCGCCTGCACCGTAGGTCACGGAAACGAAAGTTGGGTCCAGTGGTGCCAATGTCTGCACGCAGTCGCGCAGGCGGAACGACGCCTGTACCGATTTTGGCGGGAAGAATTCAAAGGAAATGGCTGGGTTGGACATGGGGGCGTGCTCCGTAAGGTTGCATCCTTATGGCGGTTTGGCGTACATGAGGCAAATTCATAACCTTCACGAACATCATGAGGCTGGTTCAGTTATGCACATCGAGTTTCGCCATTTGCGCACGATAAAAGCCATCCACGAGATGGGCGGTTTGGCGCGGGCGGCGGATAGTTTGGGGATCACGCAATCGGCGTTGAGTCATCAAATTAAGGGGATCGAGGACCAAGCTGGGGTGGAGTTGTTTGTGCGTCGTTCAAAGCCGTTGAAACTGTCTGCGGCGGGTAAAAGGCTGTTGGCGGCGGCGGACCGGATATTGCCGGAAGTTGCGGCGCTGGAGGCTGAATTTTCAGGGCTGGTCCAAGGGCACGCGGGACGCATGCATATCGCCATTGAGTGCCATGCGTGTTTCGAGTGGCTGTTTCCAGTGCTTGAGGGTTTTCGCAAGGCGTGGCCGGACGTGGATGTCGATATTCGACCCGGGTTGGCGTTTGATGCGATGCCCGCGTTGAAAAAAGAGCAAGTCGATTTGGTTGTGTCTTCGGATCCTGAAGACATTCCGGGCGTCACGTTCCTGCCGCTGTTCGATTATGAGCCTGTTTTTGTGTCAGCGAAGAACCATCCGTTGGCAAGCAAAGCCTATATTGAAGCGGACGATTTTAGGACTGAAACCCTGATTACCTATCCGGTGGAACCATCACGCTTGGATGTGTTTTCGCAACTTTTGACGCCAGCACACGTGGAACCCCGCGACGTGCGTCAGGTTGAGCTGACGGCAGTGATTTTGTTGCTTGTGGCATCGGGACGCGGGGTTGCGGTGTTGCCCGATTGGGTCGTGCGACAGGCGCCTTATGGGTCTGACTATGTGACGCGGCCGTTGACGCAGGCAGGGCTGACCCGCCGTCTATATGCGGCCGTGCGTGAAGATGAAGCGGAACTGCCTTATGTTGCACATCTGGTGCGCCATGCACGCCAAGAAGCTGTGAAACTTCAAAGGCGTTAGGCGGCTTGTTGTTGATTGAGACGTTCGATCGCGTTTCCAAAAGGGAGTGCTGCACTATAAAGATGGCCTTGCGCGACCAGGCAGCCCATATTCACGAGTTGTTGGCTTTGCTCTTCGGTCTCGACGCCTTCAGCGATCACACCAACACCAAGGCCGGATGCAATATCTAGAAAGCCGCGCACTAGCACTTCGGATGTGGTGTCGTGACATAAGCCGGAAACGAAGCTTGTATCGATTTTCAACTCGTCAAAATCCAGCTGACGTAGGTGGTTGAAAGACGCAAAGCCTGTGCCGAAATCATCCAATGAAATGCGCAGCCCTAAGTCGCGGAAGCTAGCAATGGAGGCTTGGATTGTGTCTGCGGCGCGGGCGATAAAGACATCTTCGGTGATCTCAAAGGTGATGTGTTTGGCAACATGTGGACGATCGGCGATAATACGGTGCAGGCCTTGCCGGCCTGTAAAGGTGGCTAGGGCGACCTCAGGGATATTTAAGGACACTTGGCCAGGATCTAAACCACGTTCGAGGATTGTTTCAACATCGCGGAATACTTGAGACGTGATGTTGACCATGAAGTCGCCTTGCAGGCCAAGGCTGTCGATTTGCGGTAAGAATTCACCTGGCGAACGAGGGGGTGCGTTGGGTTGTTCCCAACGGGAAAGCGCCTCGAAACCGATGATTTGGCCAGTTTGAAGATGAATTTTGGGCTGGTAGTACGGTTTGATGTCTTCGTTCGCGATGCTGTCGACGAGCGCTTGCTTTTCTTCGGCGGTCATACGTGGCGCAAACAGTTGTGCCTTGTATAGAACTGGCGTGCGCGTTGGCGAAGATTTGGCGGCAAACATGGCTTGGTCCGCAGCGGAACACAAAGCCGGAACCGTGGCCGGTGGCGCGCTTCGTGATGTTCCAGTTTTAGCGATGCCGATACTTGCTGTTACCTTGAGCAGATGTTGCTCCCACAAAATGGGCAGCGTGATGTTCTGGCCGAGGGTATCTGCGACTTTCAATACATCGGTTTCTTGGTCCAGTTGGATGGCGCAAATGAACTCGTCCCCGCCAAGGCGACCCACAATACCCTTCTGGTCGATACAAGTTTGCAAGCGCGCCGCGGTTTCCGTCAAAACCCGGTCTCCGGCTTCATGACTGTAGGTGTCGTTGATCGGTTTAAAGCTATCGAGATCAACGAGGAATACCGCGACTTCGCCGTCGCCATACTTTCGGTCGTCTAACATGATTTGCAGCGCAACATCAAAAGCTGGGCGGTTGAGTAAACCTGTTAGACCATCAAGCCGCTGAGTTTCTTGCAATTGGGAAAGCCGTGATGTTGCCGTGCGTTCTGCATCCAGCAAGGCCGCTTCGGTGGCCAGATGCGCGCGTAAGGTATCGATTGAGGTGTAGACAAAAAGGCCAACAAAGGTGAAGGTCACGATCCAATGGCTCAGCGTGGAGGCAGTGGGAATTGTGGAGCCGAGCTGAAAAAATGTAATCACCATCAGCAGCATAATCGGCAACAATATCGTGTAAACAAAGGTCGGAACAACTGACCACGTGTTCGTAACATAAACCTGTGCGCCCATCACCCAAAGAACGGCCGATAGCTTCATCGCAATGGAAGGATCAGATGCCAACATCAATGCTGGCACGACAAAAAGAATGGCGTTGGCGAAAGACAAACCCAGCAGTGCCAATAAGGCCCGGTCTTTCGAAAGCTGATCAAAGGGGCTGTACCGATTGCAGACGAAATAGATGCACGTCTTAGAAATTACGAGCCACAAGGCTGTAAGAGCAGCCAAGGTCGTATGTCCGAGATAGTGGCAAACCGAACATAGGAAAAGAACAGTCACGACCTCCAATGGGTAATCGCGCGTCGCAAGATGCGTGATTGTTGCGTAGTGCATGCGGTTTTTCTGAATAAGTAATCGAAACATATTGCCTCAAGTGACGTTCGTTACGGTTAAATCATACAATCATAGGGGGATGTGTTAATCTTAGCGGTGAATTGCGATTAAGTTGCGTATTCATCCCCCTTGTTCGCAAATGAAGCAGCCCCTATACGCCCCCAGAACTGATGCGGAACCGATTTTGGGTTAGCGCACAAAGGAGATCGACATGGTTGCCAGTGCAAACCTCAACGTGATGATGAAGACAGCCCGCCGCGCGGGGCGTGCGTTGCTAAAAGACTTTGGTGAGGTCGAGAACCTTCAGGTGTCCACAAAGGGCCCGGGTGACTTTGTGACGCGCGCGGATCGCAACGCTGAATACCTCATCAAAGAGGCGTTGATGGAAGCCCGCCCGACCTATGGTTTCGTTGGCGAAGAAGGCACCGAGATTGAAGGTACGGACCCAACACGTCGTTGGATTGTTGACCCGCTGGATGGCACCACGAACTACTTGCACGGTCTGCCGCACTGGGCCGTTTCCATCGCACTGGAACACAAGGGCCAGATCGTGATCGGCGTCATTTATGACCCGATGAAAGACGAGCTGTTCTTTGCTGAAAAGGGCGAAGGCGCATGGATGAACGAAAAGCGTCTGCGCGTTTCTGGCCGTACCAGAATGATCGAGAGCATTTTCTCAACCGGTTTGCCATTTGCTGGCCGTACCGATTTGCCTGCCACGTTGCAGGACCTCGCGCGGATATTGCCAGCCTGTGCTGGCGTGCGCCGCTGGGGTGTTGCGTCGCTTGATTTGGCGTATGTTGCTGCGGGCCGTTACGACGGTTTCTGGGAGCGTCGCTTGAAATCATGGGACATGGCTGCGGGCTTGATCATCGTTCGCGAAGCGGGTGGCATGGTTGAATCCATTAACCCAGCCAATGATATCCTTGAGTCCGGCGAAGTGATTTGCGCGGCTGAACCGATCTTTGAAAAGTTCGCGAAAGTCATTCGCAGCAAAGATAACGCTTAAAAACAGCGCTTAAAGTTCTGCAAAGATATCGATCTGGTATCCATCAGGGTCTTTCACCGTCGCGTAGCGCTGGCCCCAAAAGGCATCCCATGGTTCGACCGCAAGCACGTGCCCTGCGTCTTTTAGCGCGGCGGCAACGGCGTCGACTTCGGCGGGTGTATCGCACAACATGGCAAAGCTGGAATGGTTGGGCGGTGTTGGCGGATGCCCTGTTAGCTGTTCCATCAGCTCGGCGGTGTCGATCATCAGCCGCACTTCACCGGGTTTGGTGATGGGTTCGACATGTTTGTCATCTGGGCTGAATTCAGGGAATTCAAAGCCAAGTAATTTGTAGAACGCGACTGTCTTGGCCATGTCCTTTGAAGACACCGCAACTGCATCCAGTTTTATCATTTTACGCTTTCCGGTCTGACGGGTGATTGACGCCATCGTGCCAAATTATGGGTTCAAACTCGGCAGGGTTCACACCGTCGATGCCACCCATATTTACCCCGTATTCATTAGGGTTTGATCGGCGTTGGTGATGCGTATAAATCCCACATACCTTGCAGAAATGGTGCTTGGCAGTGTTAGTGCCAAAGCTGTAAAGCGTCAGGTTTTCTTCGCCTTTGACAACCTCAAGGTCGCCCACATTTACGCTGACGGCAGGCGCACCACGCCGCCGACAAAATGAGCAATCGCAGCGCCGCGCCGAGTTGAGGCCATCCGACAAGGTGACGCGCAGTTCAACTGCGCCGCAATGACAGGTCACTTTGGTCATCGGTTCCTCCGAATGATTGGAATGTTTGAGCGCGTGTAAGTTGCCTCAGGGTGGGGCGGGTGGCCCTCGGTACGGTCCCAATAACGGGTTGATCCACGGCGCAGCCAGATCGGGATGGTCATCACAAAACCCGCGATAAAGCCCCCGACATGCGCCCAATACGCCGTGCCGCCACCGTTTAGATCGCTTCCGAGCCCGTTGAACACCTGTAGCGCCATCCAGACACCCAGTACGATAAAGGACGGGATCGGGATGATGCGCACGATGATGACGAAAAACAAAAGCACATCGACGCGGGCCTTGGGGAAGAGCAACAGATACCCCCCCATGACACCTGCAATCGCACCGGATGCACCGACCATTGGAATGGCGCTGGACGGGTTGGGGAGGTATTGCAGATAGGCCGCCGCGAAGCCGCTAAGGATGTAGAAGCCAAGAAACGGGAGGTGGCCCATTTCCTCTTCCATGTTGTCGCCAAATATCCATAAAAACAGCATGTTACCGGCAAGGTGCATAAAACCGCCATGCAAGAACATATGCGTGAAAAAGCCGACTCTGCCGCCACCGGTTTCAAATTGGCTGGGCCAGAAGGCGTAATCAATTAAGAACTGATTGCTGGACATGACGTCCGTGAGGACGCCGTATTGCCATGCAAAAACCAAAACGTTCAGCCCGATGAGGGCGAAGGTCACGTATGGGGTTCGTTGGGACGGGTTGTGATCGCGAATTGGAAACATGCCTGACCGTCCGCGAATGGCGGCGGGCGGTCAAGCAGTTATCGTTGTCAGCCGCCAACTTCGGCCAAAAGGGCTGCGTTGCCGCCAGCCGCAGTTGTGTC
Organism: uncultured Octadecabacter sp.; assembly: GCA_937969445.1. Classification (GTDB taxonomy): domain Bacteria; phylum Pseudomonadota; class Alphaproteobacteria; order Rhodobacterales; family Rhodobacteraceae; genus Octadecabacter. Next base: position 7,200 of record CALBVZ010000014.1, read on the forward strand.
GATGCAGATATGGCGCTCATGCAGGACGTGGCCTTCATTCAGCGCCTCAGTGATCAGAGGAACGATCGCGCCTGTGCGTTTGGCAAGCGTGCGTTCAATTTGGCGCGCGTTTTCGACATCACCGTGCCAGATCACAGCGGCAATCTGCATTGTTTGCAACTCAGAATCTGAAACCTCGTCGTCGTGCACCATCGGCGTTCCGCCGAGGCCCAAAACTTTATCTGCTTGGGCCTTTTTGTCCGGCCCGAGACACAGGATCGCCCCACGAGGATGGGTCGACAGGCGGTTGGATTCACCCGTTGGTCCAGGCAAATCAACGGGGGCAGGTGGGATGTCTGGATAGTCAACAGAGGCTGCGAAACGCGGCATGTACATCGGGCCGCCTGCCTTAGGGCCGGTACCAGAAAGCCCTTCACCACCAAAGGGTTGGCTGCTCACGACCGCACCGATCTGGTTGCGGTTCACGTAGATATTGCCAGCGTTGATGTCCTCGACCACTTGCTGAACACGGTCATCAATGCGGGTGTGCAGGCCAAACGTCAGCCCGTAGCCCGTCGCGTTGATATCGGCGATGATCTTGTCGAGGTCTTGGGATTTATAGGTGGCGATATGCAGCACGGGGCCAAAGATTTCGCGCGTGAGGTCTGCAATGCCGTTCACCTTGATCGCAGTCGGCGCGACGAAGGTGCCTGCATCAGGAACGGATAGGGCATGTAGCACGCGGCCCTCGGATGCGGCTTGATCAATGTGGTCTTGGATGCCTTTGCGCGCGGCCGCGTCAATGACGGGGCCAACATCGGTGGATAGGTGCCACGGGTCGCCCAACTGTAGTTCATTCATCGCACCTTTCAGCATGTCGATGACTTTCTCGGCTACGTCTTCTTGCACATACAAACAGCGCAGTGCCGAACAGCGTTGGCCCGCCGATTGGAACGCAGATTGCACGATGTCGCGCACGGCGTGTTCAGGCAGGGCCGTGGAATCCACGATCATGGCATTCAAGCCACCTGTTTCCGCAATAAGTGGCGTTCCGGGGGCACAGTTTTCGGCCATGGTTGCGCGTATTTTTAGGGCAGTTGGCGTGGAGCCCGTGAACGCAACGCCGTTGATGCGCGGATCAGACGTAAGCGCCGCACCGATATCGCCGCCACCAGGGAGAAGGTGGAGAACGTCCTTGGGAACGCCAGCCTCGTGCATGAGTTGTACGGCGCGGTGGGCGATCAGACCGGTTTGCTCGGCAGGTTTCGCAAGTACCGCATTGCCTGCGGCAAGCGCGGCTGAAATTTGGCCTGTGAAAATGGCCAGCGGGAAGTTCCACGGTGAAATACAGGTCCAGATGCCGCGTGGTGTTGGTGCGCGCTGTTCGGCCTCGGTTGCGTAATAGTGCAAAAAATCAACGGCTTCACGAATTTCACCGACGGCATCGAGCATTGTTTTACCGGCTTCACGGTGCAGCATCGCAAAGAGTTCTTCGGCGTTATTTTCATAGGCTTTGGCGATTTTTCGCAGCACAACGGCGCGATCATTCGCAGATGCGCCCCACAGTTTTGCGGCCCCGATTGCAGCTGTCGCATATTCGGATGAAGCCCATGTAATTTGCCCGACGGTGTCGTTCGACATCGCTGGATTGAGAACTGCGCGAGGGCTTGAAGTTGCATCGTTTCCACACGCGGACGACAACGGCGCAGCGGACCACTGATGTTTTCCAAACGGTATCCGCCCCTTATCGATTTGGTCTAAAGTCTGGCGATGGGTGATGTCCCAGCCCTTGGCATTGGCGCGGTGGGGGGCAAACAGGGCAGGGCCTTTGGGCAGGTTTGGCGTGTCGCCAATGTCACCAAACGGGTCCGCCGCAACGATTTCCGGCGCGACGTCCTCATCAACGATCTGGTTGACGAAACTGCTGTTGGCGCCGTTCTCAAGCAGGCGACGCACGAGGTAGGCGAGCAAGTCTTCATGGGCGCCGACGGGCGCGTAGATGCGGCAATGGGTTTTGTTGGCATTCAGCACGAGTTTATGGAGCGTTTCGCCCATCCCGTGCAGACGTTGGAATTCGTATTTGTTGGCGTCGACCCCCATGTCGTTTGCCATATGCAGGATCGCAGCGACCGTGTGGGCGTTATGGGTGGCGAATTGGGGGTAGATGCGGTCCGTCATGCCCAGCAGTTTACGGGCGTTCGCGATGTAGCTGACATCTGTGTGCGATTTCGATGTGAAAACAGGGAAGCCATCAAGCCCAAGAACCTGCGCGCGTTTGATTTCTGCGTCCCAATACGCACCCTTCACAAGGCGCACCATGAGTTTGCGATCCGTGCGGATGGCGAGGTCATTGAGCCATTCAATGACGTGGCCCGCGCGTTGCCCGAAGGCTTGAACAACCACACCAAAGCCGTCCCACCCTGCGAGTGCGGGATCAGACACAACGGCCTCGATCACGTCGAGCGACAAAGATAGGCGGTCGGCCTCTTCTGCGTCGACGTTAAACCCTTGGCCGGCTGATTTCGCGAGCATCGCAAGGGACCGTAAGCGTGGGACGAGTTCGGCCATGACACGGTCGCGCTGGGCTTCTTCGTAGCGGGGGTGCAGCGCGGAAAGTTTGACCGAAATACCGGGGTTTTCTGCCACGGTGTCATGGGTGCAGGCGTCCGAAATAGATGAAATCGCACGGGAATATGCGAGGTGGTAGTGCTTTGCGTCTTTCTCGGTGCGGGCAGCCTCGCCGAGCATGTCATAGCTGTAGGTGAAGCCGATCGCCTCCATTCCGGCGGCGCGTTTCATAGCCTTGGTGATGTCTTCGCCCAACACAAACTGACGGCCCATTTCACGCATCGCGCGCCCTACGGCGGTGCGGATGACGGGTTCGCCAAGACGTTTCACGGCAGAGCGCAAATGGCGTGTGATGCCCGGCTTTTCGTTATCCAATACGCGCCCCGTGAGCATGAGTGCCCAAGTGGATGCGTTCACAAGCGACGAGGCGGACTTACCAAGGTGCGTGCCCCAATCGGACGGCGCGATCTTATCCTCAATCAAGGCATCAATGGTGTCAGCGTCCGGCACGCGTAACAAGGCTTCGGCCAAACACATCAGCGCGATGCCTTCATCCGTCGAAAGCCCGTACTCTGCGAGGAAAACCTCCATCAAGCCGGGGTCAGAGGCCGCGCGGATTTGGCGAACCAGATCGGCCCCGCTTGCAGCAATTGCAGCGCGATCTGCATTTGACAGGTTCGCGGTTTCTACAAGTGTGGCCACGGTTTCCACCTCGTCGCGTAGGTATGCGTTGTCGATGTTTGTGCGAAGATCCGGACCTGCGTTTTTGATCATGTTACGCTCCAAGTTACTTGAATTGCGATTGAGTATTTGATCCAGTATATTTGGAAATGACACGTCGATTGAACTGTGTTTATGTGCATCTACGTTCATTTTGACTTAAATTAAGGAGGATTTATGGTCGAAAGTACTTTTGATCTAGACGGTTTCGATCGCAAGATTTTGGACGTTATTGCAGTAGATGGCAGAATCACTGTCACTGATCTGGCGAAGCGCATTGGGCTGTCTAAGTCACCGACCCAAGCACGGCTGCGACGACTGGAGGAAACGGGTGTGGTGCGTGGGTATCGCGCGTTGTTTGATCCAATTCGGCTTGGGCGCGATCACGTGGCGTTTGTTGAGGTGAAACTAAGCGACACCCGAGAATCGGCGCTCGCAAATTTTAACAAGGCCGTGACGCAGATCCCCGAGATTGAGCAATGCCATCTGATTGCGGGTTCGTTTGACTATTTGCTGAAAGTTCGCACTGCAGGGATGGGGAGTTATCGGCTTGTTCTGGCTGAAAAATTGTCAACCTTACCCCATGTTGCGAACACGTCGACCTATGTCGCGATGCAGGCCGTGAAAGAAGAGGCCATTGCGCCGCAAAAAGGCAATAGTTGACGAAACATCAAACTGCGCCATCTTGTGCGCATGAGATATTCATTCGCTTATTGCCTGATTGCAGCGTCGTTTTTGGCGCGATCGGCAGCTGCCGACTGTCCGATCGGGCGGGATTACAGTGAAGAGTTGGTGGTCATCGTAGACCAGATGCAGTTCGCCCCGGATCAAGGACGCGCCCAAGAGTTGGCGGGTGAGATGTGGGAAATTTGGCTCGATGCGCCAGACGCCTTGGCGCAAGCGATGCTGGACGAAGGGTTGGCCAACCAACGTTACGGGGACTACGTGGCCAGCCGTTCAGTGTTGAGCGAGCTTGTCGAATACTGTCCCAACTACGCTGAAGGATATAACCAGCGTGCTTATGCTGCGTTTTTGGCGTTCGATTTTGACGCCGCTTTGGTGGATTTGGACATCGCGATTGATCTGCAACCGCTGCATTTAGGTGCGTTGACAGGAAAGGCGCGCACCTTGATTGAAATGGGTCGCGATGATGAGGCCCAAGACGTTCTGCGCACCGCATTGGCGATCAATCCGTGGCTCGCAGAGCGCGCGTTGCTAACGGATGAATTAGAGACCGATCTATAGGCGAAATGCACTGGACGCGCAGCACGATTTGCCTATGTTGCGGGGGCTGGCCCGCGTGGTGGAATGGTAGACACTGGAGACTTAAAATCTCTTGGCCTTACGGCCGTGCCGGTTCGAGTCCGGCCGCGGGTACCAGCGCGTTTTCGCAAAGCGAAAACTTTACCGTTTTTACCAATATCCGCCCGCCAGTTGCCTGTGTTAGAGCCTCCGGCGGGGATATTTATGAAACAAAAGCAAGGTTTTACTGCAGGCGAGCCGCAGAGAGGGCAATGGCCTGTTGGTAGACCGTCGCGGCGTTCCATTCGTTGAGGACGCGGAAGTTCGCGCTGCCTTCTTGGAAGGATGCACCGGGCTGCCAGCCTTTCTGACGCAGGAAGTTCGCGGTTGAGGCAAGACTGTCTGTGACGGAATACAGATCAACGCGGCCATTGCCGTCTGCATCAACGCCGTAGCGTAGCGCGTTGCCAGGCAGGAACTGGGTGTGGCCCATTTCGCCGTGGGCGGCGCCACGTTGGTTTGCGCCAAGGCCGCCTTGGTCAACCAGCATCAGGGCGGCAATCGCGTGGGGCGTGAAGAAGTCAGAGCGGCGGCAGTCGTAGGCGACGGTCGTGATGCTGTCGATAACAGGCGTGTTGCCCATCGTGCGGCCAAATCCGGTTTCCATGCCGTGGATCGCCAGAAGGATACCCGCTGGAACGCCGTATGCGGATTCAAGCGAGGCGTAGAAGTTCGGGTTTTTATTTTGCTCGCGGCGCATCTGGTTTGCAAAGCTGTCCAGCGATCCAAGGCGGATGCGGATGAATTCGTTCAGCTCATAGCGCACGCCAGTTTGGTTACGGTCCGCGCGGATGGTTGATGTGGAATACTGTGCGTTTGCAAGGGCTTGCAGTCCGGCTGATCCAACACCCGCTGCTGAGGCTTCCTGTGCGAAGGCCTGTTTCCATGCGCCAAAGCCTGACGCGTCGTTGCCACATGGGGCGGCGATGGCGGGGGCCGCGAGGGCAGTGAAGGCAGCAGCAAGAACGAAACGCATGGGAAAACTCCGGTAAAATATTGGTTAACCGGAGGTTAGCAGGTTTTAAGCGGGTGCAAAGTCAGGAAAACGCGACCAAGTGGCGGAGTGCCGCCGATGGGATTTAGTCGCGTTTGCCTGCAAATCGCTCGGTCCATTCTTCCCGCTGCTCGTCCGTGATCTTGGTGAATAGATTTTCTGGAACGGTGAACGCGTGGCCCGCAGGCAGGGCGTTGACGGCGGCGTTCATGTCGCTTGGCCATTCCATATCCAACGTGTTCATCGCGCTGAGCAGTTTGGCGCTGGCTGTTGGAATGAACGGTGCGGACAGGACCGCGTAAACACGGATGAGGTTCAGCGCGAGGCGGATTTGCGCAGCGGCCTGTTCGGGGTCGGTTTTGAACAGCGCCCAAGGGGCTGCGGCCTGTAGGTATTCGTTGCCCGCGGCCCACATCGCGCGCAGCTCAGCCGCGGCTTTGCGGATTTCGATGCCGTCCATCGCGGCCTCGTAGGACGCGAGACGCGTTTGCAAGTCTTCGATAAGCTTGGTTTCGGCTTCTCCCCATGTCCCGCCAGCAGGGACGTCTTCAGAGTATTTCGAGCGACAGAATTTAGTGACGCGGGACACGAAATTGCCCAGTACATCGGCAAGGTCTTTGTTGCAGTCGGTTTGGAACTGCTCCCACGTGAATTCGGAATCGGAGGTTTCAGGCGCACGGGACAGCAACCACCAGCGCCAGTAATCGGCAGGCAAAATTTCAAGTGCTTGGTCCATGAAGACGCCGCGACCACGTGACGTAGAGAATTGGCCACCGTCATAGTTCAGGTAGTTGAACGACTTTAAATAGTCGACGCGCTTCCAAGGCTCGCCTGACCCAATGATTGTCGCGGGGAAGCTAAGTGTATGGAATGGCACGTTATCTTTGCCCATGAATTGGGTGTAGCGCACATCGTCAGCGCCCTTGTCGGTGCGCCACCAACGCGCCCAATCGTCGCCTTTGCCCGCATCGACCCATTCCTGAGAACAGGCGATGTATTCAATCGGTGCGTCAAACCAGACGTAGAATACTTTACCTTCCATGCCGGGCCAGTCATTTTCGCCTTTCATCACTGGCACGCCCCAATCGAGGTCACGGGTGATGCCGCGGTCCTGTAGGCCATCACCGTCATGGAGCCATTTTTTGGCGATCGATGTGGTCAGGACTGGCCAACCTGTTTGACTGTCGATCCACGCATCAATGTCGTCTTTGAGTTTGGATTGCAGCAGGTACAGGTGCTTGGTGTCGCGCATTTCCAGATCGGTAGAACCCGAAATCGTGGAGTGCGGATTGATCAGATCGACCGGATCAAGCAGCTTGCCGCAATTGTCGCATTGATCGCCACGCGCGTCTTCAAACCCACAGTTCGGGCAGGTGCCCTCGATATAACGATCCGGCAGGTAGCGGCTGTCGGCATGGGAATACATCTGCGTTTCCATGCGTTCTTCGATCAGGCCTTTGTCGGCCAGAACGCCCGCAAAATGCTGGGTAAGCTTGCGGTTTTGCTCAGAGCTGGAACGGCCATAGTGGTCAAACGACAGGGAGAACCCTTCGGCGAGTTTGGCCTGAACCGCCCACATTTCGGCACAGTATTCATCGACCGGTTTGCCCGCTTTAGCGGCGGCAAGTTCAGCTGGGGTGCCGTGTTCATCCGTGGCGCACAGGAACAAAACCTCATCCCCACGCCCGCGCAGGTAGCGTGCGAAAAGGTCTGCAGGCAGTTGGCTGCCGATCAGATTACCGAGGTGTTTGATCCCGTTGATATAGGGAATCGCGGAAGTGATGAGGTGACGTGCCATGATAGTCCTGCAAATTCGTGTTAGCAGGGGTTTAGCGGACGTCGCTGCGAAGGGCTAGTCGCGTTGGTGATTGAGTTTATTTGAATGTCAGGTGCGCAGAGCGACGCGGCGTTTCGCCACAATTGTACCTAAGGTTCAGTTCCGTAATCTGCACGAACCTTATGAAAAGGATCTGTCAATGTTAGTTCTAGCGATAATGTCTTTGGTCATCGTGGTCGTGATATCGGGCTTGCACTTTGCTTGGGCGGCAAAAATCTGGTGGCCGATTGCTGACGAGAAGCAGCTTGTACGCACCGTGGCTGGCTTTCCGAACGTTGATAGAATGCCGCCAACAGCTGCGAGCCTGTTTGTCGCTCTCGCGTTGTGCTGCGTAGCATTGTTGTTGCTGGCTGAAATTCTACAACCAGCACCGCACAAAATGGTTTCTTTTGCGCTTCTTGGGGCTGGTCTCGTTTTCTTGGGGCGAGGAGTAATTGGATTTACGCCTTTCTGGTGGCGCATCACGCCTGAACAACCGTTTCGGACATTGGATCTAAAATATTTCTCACCATTGTGCGTCGCTCTTGGCGCAACCATTGTGATGACGGCCCTAACTTAGGCGTAAGGAAAGCCGTTGATCTGCAGCAGTGGTATCGGGCGTTTTCAGTCGTTCGCGCTACCGATCCCGCGACTTCCCCAGCAACCGTCCAATCGTAAACGACGTGCGCGGGGCATAGACGTAGCGGGTTTTGTCTTCGCGGGTTTCGCGCACGCGCATACGGCTGAGGCCGAAGATGATAAGCCCGATGTGGCCAAGTGAGATGAAGTAAAACAGTGCGGCAGGGCCATAGAGTTCAATTAGGACCGAGGTGGTCCAAGGGGCCGCAATCGCGCCCACGGCGTAGAAAAACATCAGCGCCGCGGACAGTTCGATCCGTTCTTCTGAGGTCGCAAAGTCGTGGGCGTGGGATGCGGCAACCGAGTAGACGGGGAACGTAGTGAAGCCAAAGAAGGCCGCGCTCGCCATAACACCGACTGTGCCAAGGCCAGATGCAGCAACAGTCACAGCACATGACAAAACGGAGGCGACGGACAGCCAAATAAGAACCCAGCGGCGGTCAAATTTATCGGCGAGCCAGCCTGCGGGGTACTGTGCCGCCGCGCCGCCCGCGACAAACGCCGCGAGGAACAGGCCGATCTGGCTGGCGGCGAGGCCGACTTCTTGGCCGTAGATTGGGCCGACCATCCGGAACGACGCGCCCGATAGGGCGGCCACCAGGACGCCAGCAACCGCAAGCGGTGAATTGCGCCATGCAAGGCTTGGACGTAGGCGCGGCGCGTCTGGGGTCTCGGGTTGGGGAACGCGGGTTAATGCCAAGGGAAGCATCGCGGCACAGCATAGGATCGTTAGTAGATTATAGGCTATATAGGTTTCCATGCTGGCCAAACTGCCGATCAATAGCTGCGCCATCAGGCTGCCGCCCATGTCGACAACGCGGTACATGCCCATGGCACGCCCCCTGTTGTCATTGGTGACTTTGGCCTGCAGCCAGCTTTCGACGACCGTGTAGCACCCAGCAATGCAAGCCCCTGACATCACACGCAAAAACGCCCATGCAGTCGGGTCGAACACAAGGATATGCCCCGCCATGCCAATCGCGCCCATAGCTGTGAAAACAGCGAAGGCGCGTGAATGGCCGACGTTCCCCATCAGGCGCGGAGCCCACCAACACCCAACAAAGAACCCCACAAAGTGCATAGAGCCCAAAAAGCCGACCTGACCCGTGCTAAACCCGCTGCCCAACCCAGTCAGCGCATCCAGAGGGCCAACAGCCCCCGATGAGAGCTGCAACAGAAGGGCGGATAGGAACAATGCCGCAAAGGAGATGATCATTCGCATAGGCCCATAAACGCTGGAACCCACCGCGAGTGCTAGGGATAAATCGACGTGTTGTGTCGCAAAGTGGAGTTTGAAGCCTGCGAAGGTGTTTGAAACAGGGGCATAGGGATTCCTAGCTCTGGTTCAATGGGTTGTGCCTCGATTTTCGGGGGGTATGGTTTGTCCCAAATAGAACCGAGGATGCTATGAAACAGATCGAGCTTGGCCGCACAGGTATTTCCGTCAGCGATTGGTGCCTCGGCACGATGACGTTTTCAACGCAAACACCAGTCGAGGATGCACATCGCCAGATTGATATGTGTTTGGACGCAGGGATAAATTTTCTGGATACGGCAGAAATGTATCCGGTGAACCCGATGCGAAAAGACACGGTCGGAAATTCCGAGAAATGCATCGCGGATTGGATTGCAAAGTCTGGGCGGCGCAAGGATGTTGTGGTGGCCACCAAAGCCGGTGGCGATAGCCCGATGATCCGTGGCGGCGAGGGCTATAGCGGTGAAAATATCCTGCGCATTCTGGACGGCAATCTTCAGCGGCTTGGGACGGATTACATCGATTTGTATCAGCTTCATTGGCCCATGCGCGGATCCTTCGCATTTCGACAGAACTGGCTTTACGACCCAAGCAATCAGAACCGCCAACAAACGTTGGATCACATGGGTGAGGTTCTGGAGAAGCTGAAAGAGGCGCAGGCGGCCGGTAAAATTCGCAGCTTTGGGATGTCCAACGAAAGCGCGTGGGGCGCGACCAAATGGATCGATGTCGCCGAAGAATTGGGCGCGCCGCGTTTGGCGTCCGTTCAGAATGAATACTCGCTGCTGTATCGCCACTACGACACGGATTTGGCCGAAATGTCGGTGAATGAGGATGTTGTGTGTTTCTCTTACTCGCCGTTGGCCACGGGGCTTTTGACGGGGAAATATCAGAATGGGGCCGTACCAGAAGGGTCGCGCATGACCCATGGGCCGCAGCTTGGCGGGCGGGTAACCCCGCGTGTTTTTGCAGCCGTCGATGCCTATCAGGCGGTTGCCGACCTGCATGGGCTGTCGTTGCCACATATGGCGATGGCGTTCCAACGTTCGCGCCCGTTCAAGGTAAGTGCGATTTTCGGGGCGACGACTTCGGCGCAGCTGGCGTCTTTGCTTGAGGGTAAAGACATAGAGCTTACTGAGGCGTGTTTGGCCGATATCGACATCGCCCACCGTGCTTTTCCGATGCCGTATTAACGACAAAACCTTCGCGTCGCGCGTAGGTCAGGTGTTCGAAAGATTGACCTTGAACCGCGGTCCTGCGTCTGTGATTTCCGTCAACTCGGGCATAGCGCGGTAGGTTGCGATTGCGGTTTGGTTACCTGCATCGGTGCCGATGGTCAGGCGGAGCGCACCTGTTTTAACGGCATAGGCTTTGGCGCTTTCGATCAGGGCTTTGCCGATGCCTTGACCACGGTGGGCGTCGCTCACAAAGAGGTGGTGAATATCAAGGCGGGTTTTATTTTCGTGGATTGCCATGCTCGACGTGATGCCAGCATAGCCCACAGGGGTGGTGCCATGTTTGGCAATCAAGGCAACGCCAATCGGCGTTGGACCAAAGAAGACTTCATCAATTTGCGCTACCCCGACCTGCGCTTCATCGCCGTGATAAGCGCATAGCGCACAAATCATCTCAAAGATTGCAGGCAGGTCAGCGCGGGTTGCGAAAGAGATGTCGGTCATGTGGGTTAAAGGGCGTTTTGAGGGCTTGATTGTCAAGGTAGTGCGTCTAGGGTCTTGTTGAAATACAGGAGTTTCAGATGCCTTTAACGATGAATCGAGACGTCTTTATCACCGCTGCAATTACTGGATCGGGAAGCACGCAGGACCGCAGCCCGCATGTGCCACGCTCGCCTGAACAGATTGCCAATAGTGCGATTGATGCGGCCAAGGCAGGCGCTGCTGTGGTGCATTGCCATGTGCGTGACCCTGAAAGCGGGGTGCCGAGCCGTCGTTTGGATTTGTACCGCGAGTTGACGGATCGCATTCGTGCAGCCGACGTTGACGTGGTTTTGAATCTGACCGCTGGCATGGGTGGTGACATTGTTTTTGGCGGCGTCGAAGCGCCGCTTCCGACGGTTGCCGGAACTGACATGGTCGGTGCGACGGAACGTGTTGCCCATGTTGCGGAATGTTTGCCCGAAATCTGCACGCTTGATTGCGGCACGATGAATTTCGCCGAGGCGGATTATGTGATGACCAACACGCCCGGAATGCTGCGCGCAATGGGTCAGATGATGACCGATCTTGGCGTGAAGCCCGAGATTGAGGCGTTTGATACCGGCCATCTTTGGTTTGCAAAGCAGTTGGTGGCCGATGGAATTTTGGAACCGAATGCCTTGGTTCAGCTTTGCATGGGGGTGCCTTGGGGCGCGCCGGATGATTTGAATACGTTTATGGCGATGGTGAATAACGTCCCACCAGAGTGGACATTCAGTGCCTTTGGTCTTGGGCGTTCACAAATGCCATTCGTGGCCGCGTCCGTGCTGGCGGGCGGTAATGTGCGTGTCGGGCTTGAGGATAACCTAATGCTGGATAAGGGCGTGTTGGCGACCAACGCGCAATTGGTTGAACGGGCCCATGGGATCATCGAAAATCTTGGCGCACGGGTCATTGGCCCAGCTGAAGTGCGCGAAAAACTGGGGCTTGTGAAGCAAGCGCCAAAGGTTTGATCTAGGTTGCGGTTCGCACTTCTTCTTGTTGTATTACTCGGTTTTGGCGGGTGCGCACAAACGCTCTTGCCAGAAGCCTTTGGGGTGACGATGGTAGAAGAAACCACCTGCAACGGAATGGGTGGACGAATAACGATGGGGCCCGACGGCGCGTTTTGCGCGATGGGACAGTGAGGAGTACGTATGAAGCGGGTTGTGTTGGCTTTGATTTCGGCCCTTTTGGTGGGCTGCACACAGGAACCGCCTGCACCCCCTCCACCTGCTGAGGTTTTCCGCGATACATCGGCGCAGATTGCGTCCCAAACGGATGTGACCGCCGCGCGGATGGCTGGAGATTGGGCCATTCGGCAAAGGTTTGCCGCCCCGCGCACCCCGCGTTCTGGCATGTCGTTACAAGCGCTCCCGAATGAGGCGTTGCAGCTGTCCGTATTGAGCGGGGAGTGCATAGATGATGTGTGTTTCGAAGAAGAAATCCTTATTTTGCTGGAAAAATCAGGACCGGGGCGTTGGACGGCCCAAGGTCCGCAGGCTGCCTTACCTGATGGGGAGCTTTGGGTGATGTGGATGGAATTTGACAGCCGCACGGCGGCGATTGGCACCCCTTCGGGGGAGTTTGGCTGGATCATGGATAAAAACATGCGCGGAGGTGGCGATAGGATCGCGGCAGCACGGGACATTATGGATTGGTTTGGCTATAATGTGTCACGACTCGAAGAGGTGAACAGATGAAACGTGTAATTGTTGGTTTTGGTTTGATGATGGCGCTTGTTGGCTGCGATGAAATCGCGTTGCCGGGCGTGGCTGGTGTTGCTTCGCCGGCTGCTGCTGCATCATCTGGTGGCGGCGGTGGTTTCCGCGAATACCTTGTCCTTGGATCAACAATGAGTTTTGAAGAATGCCGCTCGCGGGGGGGTATTATCATCCGCGATGCAGGCAGCCCAATGATTGCCTGCGACCCGCGCGTTCGTCGTGAGCCTGTGCCAGTCAATGAATTTGACCATCCGGGCAGCCCGGTTCCGCAAATCGCGGATGTGGTTGAGGGATAACGGCTTTAAAGGGTCGCAAAACGGCTTGACGCTCAACTGAAATTGGCCTCGCATGTGCGGGGCCTTTTGATGTTCTAGGGCTGAAACTTTAGGGGCTGGAATTGGCACAAATAGCGGCGATTATTGGTGGTGGCGTGATCGGTGGTGGTTGGGCTGCACGGTTCTTGTTGAATGGTTGGGATGTACGGGTATTTGACCCTGATCCTGAGGCCAAGCGCAAGATTGCTGAGGTGCTGGACAATGCACGCGCGTCTTTACCGGGCTTGTACGATATGGCGATGCCCGATGAGGGGACGCTGACGTACTGCGATACGCTGGCTGACACCGTCGCGGGCGCGCAATGGGTGCAAGAAAGCGTGCCCGAGCGTCTGGAACTGAAGCACAAAGTATTCGCCGAAATTCAAGCCCACCTTGATCCTGAAGCGGTGATCGGGTCGTCCACATCCGGTTTTAAGCCGTCTGAGCTGCAAGAGGGCGCGAAAGATCCGACGCAAATCCTAGTGACGCATCCGTTCAACCCAGTTTACCTTTTACCACTTATCGAACTGGTCCCCGGGGATAACCACGACCCACGTGCTGTCGCTTGGGCTAAAACAGTGCTGACAGAGATTGGAATGTTTCCGCTAGAGATCCGGAAAGAAATTGACGCCCATATCGCGGACCGTTTCCTTGAGGCAGTCTGGCGCGAGGCGCTTTGGCTGATTAAAGACGGCATCGCCACAACCGAAGAAATCGACGAAGCCATCCGTATGGGGTTCGGTTTGCGCTGGGCGCAAATGGGGCTGTTTGAGACCTACCGCATTGCGGGCGGTGAGGCGGGCATGCGCCATTTCATTGAACAGTTCGGGCCGTGCCTGTC
>CALBVZ010000015.1 GCA_937969445.1 uncultured Octadecabacter sp.
CGGTGGCGTTATCCCATTCAACGGGTTGGCCGAGGCGCTTGCCGCAACCGAAGCCGCGCAGGCCCGCTCGCCTCACGACGCTGACCTCATTGTTCCCTCGAATGTCGAAGTTGCCGAAACCTTATCCGAGGCTGGCGCGAAACAGGCTTTGTCCCTTGCTGGCATCGCGGTTCCAAATCTACTCACAGGTGACATAGAGAAACTTGCTGCGCACGCCGACGAAAACGCTGGTTTATACGTGCTAAAATCCGTTGGTATCGCCCATAAAAGCGAAACAGGCGGTGTCGCACTGTCTCTCACAGACGGGGACGCAATTCGCTCGGCTAGCGCAAAAATGACATCGAAGGTGTTCATCCTTGAGGAGATGATCACAGGCGCAGTCGCTGAAATCCTTATCGGTGTTGTCAAAGATCCTGCACACGGATTCATCATGACCATCGGCGCCGGTGGCGTTTTTACCGAACTCCTGAAAGATTCCGCTTCGATCCTTCTTCCCACGACACGATCTAATCTAAAACAGACTCTAAAGCGCCTGAAAGTGATTAGAATCCTCGATGGTCACCGCAACCAGCCTGCTGGCAATATCGACGCCCTTCTTGATGCGTGCGAAGCAATTCAAGCCTATGTTCTTGCCAATCTTGCCACCGTTGAAGAGGTTGAAGTTAACCCTCTTATCGTCACACCGACGCGCGCTATCGCCGTTGATGCCCTCATAAGGAAACGCCATGACTAACCCGATCAAAACACGACGCGAAGGCGCTATCCTCGAAGTCACGCTAGATCGCCCCAAGGCAAATGCGATCGATCTAGAAACCAGCCGCATAATGGGCGAAGTCTTTGCCAACTTTCGCGACGATCCCGAATTGCACGTCGCCATCCTGACGGGTGCTGGCGAAAAGTTTTTCTGCCCTGGCTGGGATTTGAAGGCCGCCGCTGAGGGCGATGCGGTTGATGGTGACTACGGCATCGGTGGTTTTGGCGGTCTGCAAGAACTGCGGGACCTGAACAAACCGGTTATCGCTGCTGTGAACGGTATTTGCTGTGGCGGCGGGCTGGAACTCGCCTTATCCGCAGACATCATTCTTGCGGCCGACCATGCCACGTTTGCATTGCCCGAAATTCGTTCTGGAACCGTTGCGGATGCGGCGTCTGTTAAGCTCCCCAAGCGCATTCCTTATCACATCGCGATGGAACTTCTGCTTACGGGCCGTTGGTTTGACACCGACGAAGCCCTGAACTGGGGTCTCATTAACCACGTCCACCCAGCGGGCGATCTGATGGTACAAGCATGGGACATGGCGCGCCTTTTGGCGTCTGGCCCGCCATTGGTCTATGCCGCAATCAAAGAAGTCGTGCGCGACGCTGAGAATTCCAAATTCCAAGACGCCATGAACCGCATCACAAAGCGGCAACTGGGATCAATTGACAGACTCTATTCCAGCGAAGATCAGCTCGAAGGCGCGAAAGCGTTTGCCGAAAAACGTGACCCCGTCTGGAAAGGTCGCTAGCTAAAGGCGTTCCGCCAACATCCTCAACGCTTGCTGGTATCCGTCAACACCCTGCCCGATGATGACTTCGTCCGAGCGGTAGGACACAAACGAATGGTGCCGAAACTCTTCGCGTTTGTGGATGTCCGAGATGTGTACCTCGATCACGGGCCCATCAAACATGTTTAGCGCATCCAAAATTGCGACAGAGGTGTGCGTGTAGGCGGCAGGATTAATCACGATTCCTGCCACGTCTGTCCGCGCACCTTGGATCCAATCAACCAACTGCCCTTCATGGTTTGACTGTAAGCACGTCACGTCAAAACCCAACGTTGCGCCTAATGCCACCGCATCGCGTTCCACGTCGGCCAATGTCGCGTGACCGTAAAGCTCAGGCTGGCGCGTGCCCAGAAGGTTCAAGTTCGGCCCGTTAAGAAGAAGGATCTGTTTCATGGCGCGACCTAACGAAATTGAGAGTGAGTTAGCAAGGTTCAGGCTTTGCGAAATGTCAAAAGTCGCGCAATGTCGTAGCGATGCGACAGGTCAGCCTTGTCGCTATAAATGCGTACACCCTCATTGGCATCATCGGACGTGTTCAACGCATTTGCGCTTTCTAGATCCGGTTCATCTGTCATGAAATGAACCTAACACACCTTGCACCACGGCGCAGCCTGCGCCACGAAAGGGCATGACAAAAACACTTCTCTCATTTGGCCACGGTTATTCAGCGCAGGCGCTTTCTGCGCTTCTGCCCGACGATTGGCGTATCATCGGCACCACCCGTAGCGAGGACAAAGCTGCTTCATTGATGAGCGGCGGGATTGAGCCGCGTATTTGGCCCGGTGCCGACCTTACCCCCGCCCTCAACGCTGCAACGCACCTCCTCATTTCCGCTGGGCCAAGCGAGGCGGGTGATCCTGTTCTCAATGAGCTTCGCGCAGAAATCGTAGCGCGGCGGGATCAGTTCGAATGGGTCGGTTACCTGTCGACCACCGGTGTTTATGGCGACCACAATGGTGGATGGGTTGATGAAACGACCCCTCTCGCCCCGTCCACCAAACGTGGGCAAATGCGCGTGGATGCTGAAGCCGCGTGGCAAACTTTAGACCTGCCTTTGCATATCTTTCGCCTAGCCGGAATATACGGCCCGGGTCGTGGTCCCTTTGCCAAGGTGCGCAATGGAACAGCACGTCGCATCATAAAGCAGGGCCAAGTCTTTAGTCGGATTCATGTCGAGGACATCGCGCAAATCCTTGCCGCATCTATCGCGAAACCAAACACCGGTGCGATCTATAATCTATGCGACGATGACGCCGCACCGCCCGAAGATGTCATCGCCCATGCGGCTGAATTGCTAGGCATGCCAATCCCACCCGCGCAGGATTTCGAAACAGCAGACATGACCCCAATGGCGCGCAGTTTTTATGCCGAGAGCAAGAAAGTCCGTAACGACCGGATTAAGTCCGAGCTTGGCATAACCCTGAAGTATCCTAACTACCGTGTTGGGCTTGCAGCACTGCTCGCTGCAGATCAGAGAACGCAATAGGCCTACTTGCCCTTGAATCACTCAATTGCAATATGCAGGGCAATCAATGAGGACGACCATGACACTTCGTGAAAAGACCGCCGCTTTCATCGACTCGCCGAGGTTTAGCAACTTCATCATCGGCGTCATCGTTTTCAATGCGGTGATCCTTGGTCTAGAAACGTCCAAGCCCCTTATGGCGGCTGTCGGACCTTTCATTCGCACCCTCGACCTGATCTGCCTCTGCATCTTCGTCGTTGAGATCGTCCTGAAATTCTTTGCGCACCACTTTCGGTTCTTCAAATCCGGTTGGAATATCTTCGATTTTGTCATCGTCGGTATTGCGCTGGTTCCAGCGGCGCAATCCATGTCGGTGCTACGTGCTCTGCGTATTCTGCGGGTACTGCGGATCATCTCTGCAACACCAAGCCTGCGCCGCGTTGTCGAAGGTTTCCTTAGGGCGCTGCCGGGAATGGGCAGTGTCTTTATTCTCATGTCTCTGATTTTCTACATCGGTGCTGTCATGGCGACGAAACTGTTTGGCAACAGCTTTCCGGACTGGTTTGGCACGTTGGGTGCCTCCGGTTATTCGCTGTTCCAGATCATGACGCTGGAAAGCTGGTCAATGGGCATCGTGCGTCCCGTGATGGAAGTTTACGAATATGCGTGGGCGTTCTTCGTCCCCTTCATCATGGTGACAACGTTCGCCGTAGTTAACCTGTTGGTCGGCCTTATCGTAAACTCAATGTCCGAAACGGCGTCCGAGGAATCCAACGCCGCAACAGACACCTACCGCGATGAGGTTTTGGCCCGCCTAGAAGCTATCGAGAAACGTTTGCCGAAATAGCAGTCAGGCGCGTTTGCCGATCACATCAACGCCCATCACGTCCAACACTTTCGCCTCGATGTGTTCTGCGTTCATGCCGGCAACTTCATACATCTCACGCGGTCCGGCCTGATCAATAAAGACGTCCGGCAAAACCATTGATCGGAATTTTAACCCGTGATCAAACACGCCCTCATCCGCCAAAAGCTGTGCCACATGTGAGCCAAACCCTCCAACAGCGCCCTCTTCCACCGTAATCAACGCGTCGTGGTCAGCCGCGAGTGTAAGGATCATGTCACGGTCCAGTGGCTTGGCAAAACGTGCATCAGCAACCGTCGGCGTAATGCCTTTGGCGGCGAGCGCCTCTCAGGCTTTTTCAACCTCCTGCAGCCGTGTGCCAAAGGATAGGCTCGCAACGCGCGCGCCCTCACGGATAACCCGCCCTTTCCCTATTTCAAGCGGCACCGCATCATCAGGGATCTCAACCCCAACACCCTCACCGCGTGGAAAACGAAAGGCGATAGGTCCATCGTCGTGTGCAACGGCGGTTGCCACCATGCGCACAAGTTCGGCCTCATCCGCGGCGGCCATCACCACAAACCCGGGAAGGTTCGCTAAGAACGCCACATCGAATGACCCCGCATGCGTTGCGCCATCCGCGCCGACCAGCCCAGCGCGATCAATCGCGAAACGAACAGGCAAACGTTGGATCGCAACATCATGCACGATTTGGTCATAGCCCCGCTGCAAGAACGTTGAATACAGCGTGCAAAACGGCTTCATCCCGCCAGCAGCAAGGCCCGCACAGAACGTCACCGCATGCTGTTCGGCAATACCGACATCAAAACAACGGCTGGTAAAACGGCTCATGAAACGATCAAGCCCCGTACCGTCCGGCATCGCTGCTGTCACGGCAACAACTTTGTCGTCTTTGGTCGCTTCCTTAATCAGGCTTTCCGCAAACACTGACGTATACGACGGCGCATTGCTCGGCGTCTTTTTCTGCTCACCCGTAACCACATCAAACTTCGCAGTGGCATGCCCACGGTCGGCGCGATGCTCGGCGTAACCCTTACCCTTTTTGGTGATCGCATGGATCAGGATCGGCCCCGTTGCGCGGGTTTTCACCGTGCGCAAAACCGACAGCAGTTGCTCCATATCGTGACCATCAATCGGCCCGACATATGAAAAACCCAGCTCTTCAAACAATGTCCCGCCAACAGTCATGCCCTTCAGCATTTCCTTGGCACGTCGCGCACCTTCTTGGAACGGTTCAGGGAGGAACGAAACCGCGCCCTTCGCTGCGGCCTTGAATTCCTGAAAAGGATTGCCCGCGTAAAGGCGCGATAGATATGAGGACATCGCGCCAACAGGTGGCGCAATTGACATCTCGTTGTCGTTCAAAATGACGACCAGACGCTTGTTCAGATGCCCTGCATTATTCATCGCTTCATACGCCATGCCCGCAGACATTGACCCATCGCCAATCACCGCAATCGCATCACCACCCTCGCCCCCAAGGTCACGCGCAACGGCGAACCCCAAGGCAGCGGAAATCGACGTACTGGAATGCGCTGCGCCAAAGCAATCATACGGGGACTCAGAGCGTTTCGTAAAACCTGACAGCCCATCTTTTTGGCGCAACGTGCGGATACGATCCCGTCGCCCCGTCAGAATTTTGTGCGGGTAACACTGGTGCGAGACATCCCAAATGATCTTGTCCTTGGGCGCATCAAACACAGCATGCAGTGCAACCGTCAGCTCGACCACACCGAGACCAGCACCCAAATGCCCACCCGTTTCGGACACAGCCGAAATCGTCTCAGCGCGCAACTCACCGGCAAGCGTGCTCAGTTGTTCATCGCTCAGCCCGTTCAGGTCACTCGGCAGATCAACTTGATCCAACAGGGGTGTCTTGGGTCTCTCAGCCATAACCGGCGTCTCCTTAGTGCGTACGGTTCACTACAAACCGCGCCGCCTCTTTCAGCGTTTCCGCATCGTCACCATAAATACTTATCGCATCACAGGCTGATTCCACCAACTCATCAGCGCGGCGTTTCGCCCCATCCAGCCCCAAAAGGGAAACAAACGTGGCTTTTCCAGCCGCTTCGTCCTTCCCGACAGCTTTACCGACCGTGACTTCATCGCCTTCAACATCCAAAATGTCATCAGCGATTTGAAACGCCAGCCCCAGCTTATCGCCGTAAATACGCAACGGTTCGGTTTCGGCCTGTGCTAACTCGGCTCCCGCCATCGCGGACCACCGTATCAAAGCACCAGTCTTCCCGTTTTGGATCGCTTCAATCTCCGCCAATGTATGACCGTCGGTCTTGCTTTCGGCTTGAATGTCCAACATCTGGCCGCCAACCATGCCAACACGCCCAGCAGCCGTTGCCATCCCGTAGACCAGCGACCGCGAAACCTCTGCCGAACCGATGTCAGAATGTGACAGCAATTCGAATGCCAAGGCCTGCAAGGCATCACCCGCCAGAACGGCCGTGGCCTCGTCCCATGTCTTGTGAACCGTCGGTTGTCCGCGCCGCAAATCGTCATCATCCATGGATGGCAGATCATCATGGATCAACGAATAGGCATGCAGACATTCAATCGCTAAGGCCGCCATGCTCGCTGGCCCAATCGTAACTCTATGCAAGCGGGCGCCCTCCAACACCAGAAATCCGCGCAGTGCCTTGCCCCCGATAACCCCATAGCGCATCGCATTCAGCAGGTCGTTAGCTTGCCCTTCAGGGATCATCGCATTCAGACAGGTCTGCACCACGCGCTGTGCCCGCGGCAACGCCTCTTGAAACGGTAGACGTCTAATATCGTGCTGCATCAGCCATCCAACGGTGCGGTGCCAGTAGGCTGCCCATCGCCATCCAGCGTTAGCTTTGCTACCTTTTCTTCAGCGTCCTTCAGCTTGCCCTCGCAAAGCTTTTTCAACAGCGCCCCGCGTTCATACAGCGCAATAGAGTCATCCAACGGAACTTCGCCCCGCTCCAACTTCCCGACAACCTGTTCTAACTCGCGCAGTGCGTCTTCAAAGCTCATGTCTTGTACGTCTGCACTCATCGCGCCCGTTCCTTCAAAACTTCTACATGTGCGCGTGCCGAACGGCCCAGCGCCTCAAGATCATAACCACCCTCAAGCGCGGATACCACACGACCCTGACAATGCTGATCCGCCAAATCGCAAATCTTATTCGTCACCCAAGAAAAATCATCTTCACGCAACTCCATACCCGCCAATGGATCATCGCTGTGTGCATCAAATCCGGCCGAAACAAGCAGAATTTCAGGTTTGAACGCATCAACGCGTGGAAAAACATGCGCCTCCCAAGCGGCGCGAAACGCGGCCGACCCACAACCGTCTGGCAGCGGCACATTCACAACATTGCCTACGCCTGTCTCATGCGCCGCACCTGTTCCCGGATAAAGCGGCATCTGATGGGATGAGCAAAACAAAATCCGCTCGTCGTCTTCAACCAAATCCTGCGTTCCGTTTCCGTGATGCACATCGAAATCCAAGATCGCGACACGCTTGAGCCCGTGAAAATCCAACGCGTGCTTGGCCGCGACGGCAACGGACCCGAAAAAACAAAACCCCATCGCCGTCTCACGCTCTGCGTGGTGTCCCGGTGGCCGCATTGCAGAGAACGCATTGCCCGCCTCACCTGACATCACCAAATCGACCGCCTTAACAATACCACCAGCCGCGCGATACGCGGCCTCAAGCGTGCCGACAGACATATGTGTATCTGCGTCCAAAGACCGCCAACCTTCAGAAGGTGCCGCTGCCTTTATCGTATCAATGTGCGCCTTGGGATGCGCACGCAGCAAGTCATCATCGGCCGCCATCGGCGCGGTCACCCGCATCAAATCCAAACCTTCAAGCGCGCCCAATACCGCATCCATCCGCGCCACCTGTTCGGGGTGTCCTTGCGGTGTCACATGGTCATAGCACGCCTTATGCGTGATCAATGCCGTTGCCAAAACGCACACTCCTATTTGCTTTTGTTTCTTAAATATCCCCGCCGGAGGCTCCTCAGCGTACAGCAGGTCCGAACGATCCTAGTCAGGTGCCAGCATGTACCCAGCCCCGCGTACCGTCTGAAGATATCGTGGCTGTTTCGGGTCTGCTTCCAACTTGCGGCGCAATCGCGTGATCTGAACATCGACCGCGCGCTCTTGCGCTTGCCCACCGGACCGCCCAAGCCTGTCGACCATTTCCTCGCGGCTAATCGGCTCACCTGGTGTCGCTGCGAAAATTTTCATCAGCTGCACTTCAGTCGCTGTAAGGCGTACCAAGTCGTCACCACGCCACATTTCTCCGCGCTCCATCTCATACCGAAGTGGCCCAAGGTG
This sequence comes from uncultured Octadecabacter sp., assembly GCA_937969445.1. Lineage (GTDB taxonomy): Bacteria > Pseudomonadota > Alphaproteobacteria > Rhodobacterales > Rhodobacteraceae > Octadecabacter. The sequence goes on from CALBVZ010000015.1 coordinate 8,203, forward strand.
AAGGACCTTTGGAACCACAGTTTCGGCCTCACTTGGCGGAACTCGTCGCAGAATTGAGTTAATCCGCAACAACAGTTCTTTTGGCTCAAACGGTTTAGCCAGATAATCATCTGCACCCGCTTCTAACCCAGCAATCCGATCGTCGGTTTCTGCCTTCGCCGTCAGCAACAAAATCGGCGTCTCGCGATCACGGCGCAGATCAGCGCACAGCGTCACACCATCTTCGCCTGGCATCATCACATCAAGAACGATCATATCAAAATCGAGCCCCGAAAGAATGCGCCGTGCGTGGGCCGCGTCACGGGCCGAGGTCACAAGAAACCCGCTCCGAACAAGGTACTTTTGCAACAGAACGCGAATGCGCTCGTCGTCATCTACGATCAGAAGATGCGGCTGTTCACTGTGCATTGCGGTTATCCCTTCAACTCTATCAGCGCATCATACCGCTTGCGCATCTCATTATCCATCATAGCTTCCAGCACTTGCCGAAATCCAGCCACCGCTTCCGGCCCCGCAGCACGATATGCCGTGCGCATTCGATCCCGTTGTGCATCAGACAATTGGCGTTCCAAGTCTTCACCAGTCCCCGTCAAAAACAAATGCCGTTCCCGTTTGTCGCGCTTACCGACTTCATTTCGCACCAAACCATCCTCAACCAGCGCACGCAACACACGGTTCAGCGATTGTTTCGTTACGCCAAGGATCGCGAGCAGATTGTTCACCGTGGTTCCCGGGCTGCGATGAATGAAATGCAAAGCACGATGGTGCGCACGTCCGTATGCCATATCCGCTAAGATTCGATCAGGATCAGCCGTGAACCCACGATACGCGAAGAACATCGCTTCAATTCCCTTACGCAGCTGCTCATCCGTTAGGAACAACAACGCGTTTCCGCTCTCTCTGCCGCCAGCTTCCATAATTCGCTCCTTCACATTTCGCCCAATAATACGTCAGCTTTGTTGACATTCCAAGCCGCGAAAGGTATCGAATCGCAGGTTCTACGCAACAAAGTGTCCACATCGGACCTAATCGCGTAATATTTGCAAATCTAGAGGAGGCTTACACATGGCTGGTGCATACGACGACCGCGACGGAAAAATCTGGATGGACGGCAAGCTCGTCGAATGGCGCGATGCAAACGTGCACATTCTCACCCATGCGATGCACTACGCGTCCTCCGTGTTTGAAGGCGAACGTTGCTATGATGGCAAAATCTTCAAGTCTCGCCAACACTCTGAGCGCTTGAAAGTTTCCGCCAACCTGATCGACTTCGATATCCCCTACACAGTCGACGAAATCGAAGCCGCTAAACGCGCCGCCCTCGATGCCAATGGCCTGACAGACGCCTACGTACGCCCTGTTGCATGGCGTGGCTCAGGTGAAGACATGGGCGTCGCTGCTGCGAAAAACCCGGTCCACCTCGCCGTGGCTGTTTGGGAATGGGGTGCGTATTACGGGGATGCCAAGATGAAAGGCGCCAAGCTCGACATCGCGAAATGGAAACGCCCTTCCCCAGAAACCGCACCGTCCCAAGCTAAGGCCGCTGGCCTCTATATGATCGCGACCATGTCCAAACACGCCGCCGAAGCAAAAGGTTGTTCAGACGCGCTCATGTTTGACTACCGCGGCTACGTCGCAGAATGCACAGGCGCGAACCTGTTTTTCGTCAAAGACGGCGAAGTGCATACGCCAACACCTGACGCTTTCCTCAACGGGCTGACCCGTCAGACCGTAATTCAAATGCTGACCGAAAAAGGCATCAAGGTGAACGAACGTCACATTATGCCTGAAGAACTCGAAGGGTTCGAACAGGCATGGCTGACAGGCTCCGCCGCTGAAGTTACCCCGATCAACCAGATCGGTGATTACAACTTCGAAGTTGGTGCTTTGGCCAAAGACATCGCGATGGACTACGAAAAACTGGTCCGCGCCTAAACTACGCCTCTGGCCCTCGTTCGATTTTCTCAAATTGAACGAGGCGCCCGCTTTCTTCTCAAAAATTCACAAGACGCTACCAAAGCCCCTTGGCTTTGACCTTTCGACGTGCGGTGGCATCACTGCCCAACGCGCGTTCACGCAGCACAATGATAACGCCCGCTGCGACGATAAGCATCGCCCCAATCAGCATCGTGACTGTCGGCACCTCGCCAAACCAGACATATCCAATCAGGACAGATGATAAGATCGACACATAGGTGAATGGCGCAAGCATGCTGGCATCTGCATTCCTATAACTCGACGTCAGCAAAATCTGCCCAACCCCGCCGATCAGCCCTGCGCCACACAACAAGGTAAGCTCGCGTCCTTCGGGCCAAACCCAGCCAAACGGAACCGTCACCAACGACAAAACCATCGACGTGATTGAAAACCAAAACACAATCGCCGTCGTGCTTTCACGTTTCGCCATGCCTTTCACAAATATCTGCGCCAACGCAGCCAGGCAGGCAGATCCAAGAACGAACCCGACACCAATTGCTTCGCGCGACCCCAATCCAACACTCAATCGCGGGGCCACAATGATCACGACACCAGCGAACCCCAACAGAACGGCAGAAATCCGGATCAACCTGAATTTCTCGCCCAGAATGATCGCGGCCAAAACAACCACAACAATCGGCGTTACGAACTGGATCGCCGTAACCTCTGGCAAAGGTAGAAACTTCAATCCCGCAAAACCAAGCCCCATCGCACAAGACCCAACAACCCCGCGCACAATGTGGCTGCGCACAGACACAGTTCGAATACCCTGAACAACACCACCATGAGTCAGCAACCAAACAAAAATAACTGGCAACGCCAGCAAGGATCGGAAAAACATCGCTTCCCCAGCGGGCACGCCATCAGCGGCTTTGATCATCGCAGACATCACCGTGAATACCGTCACCGATGCCATCATCAGCAGAATGCCGCGCGTCACGGTGCTTTGCGGTACGGTGCTCATATTGCGTCCGACAATCGCGCTGCGGCCCAACGCGCCGCATCAGCAACTTCATCTGCGGGATCTTGCAGAAGTCCCGTCGCGACATCGCGCAGCGCCACGTCTCCCGAATTTCCAATCGCATATAGAACATTGCGCACAAATCGATCCCGACCGATCCGTTTCACAGGGCTACCTGAAAACAACGTTCGAAATGCGCCATCATCCAAACCCGCTAACTCTCGCAAAGATGGTGCAACCAACTCGCGTCGCGCAGCATATTTGATCTCACGCGCTTCGGCGGCAAACTTGTTCCACGGACAGGCCGCCAAACAATCATCACACCCGTAAATGTGGTTGCCCATTAGCGGGCGCAAGTCTTCAGAAACCGGCCCTTTATGCTCAATCGTAAGATACGAAATGCACCGCCGCGCATCGAGCTGAAACGGTGCCGGAAATGCCTTTGTAGGACATACGTCCAAACAAGCGGTGCATGACCCGCAGTTCTCAACACCCGCCTCGTCTGGCTCCAACTCAACGCTGGTAAAAATTGCGCCAAGGAAAAACCAGTTGCCCAACTCACGGCTCAACAGATTGGTGTGCTTACCCTGCCACCCCAATCCAGCCGCCGCCGCCAGCGGCTTTTCCATCACGGGCGCGGTATCCACAAATACCTTGATCTCGCAGCCCGCTTCATCGACCAGCCAACGCCCGACCCGCTTCAAACGCTTCTTCACGATGTCATGGTAATCGCGGTTCTGGGCATAAACCGAAATCGCGCCGCGATCCTTTTGCTCCAACACCGCCATAGGGTCATGCTCTGGCGTATATGGCTCTGCCAACATCACCACCGACTTCGCCTCAGGCCAAAGCGCACTCGGGTCGCTGCGCCATGTCATGCGCTCCGCCATCCAAACCATCTGCCCGTGACGACCTTCATCAACAAATGTCGCCAATCGTTTCGGCAGTTCCGGCACTGCATCGGGCCGGCACACACCAAAGCCCACAAAGCCCTCCTCAAGCGCCTTGATCCGCAATCGATCTTTCAACGCTTCAACCAATCGCCTTCACCCTGCTTTTGTTTCAAAAATATCCCGGGGGAGTCCGCCAGGACGGGGGCTGGCCCCCGCTTGCTCGGATTTGGCAAAGCCAAATTCGATCCCCTAGAAATCCAAATCGCTATAATGCGCGGGCTGCGGGAACCCTGAAATCTGGTCCGCCAAAATAGACCTGAATGCAGGCCGCGACTTTATCTTCGCATACCAGTCTTTGACGATCTCCGACCGGTTCCAATCCACATCAGACACGTAGTCCAAACAAGACAAATGCGCCGCCGCCGCAAAATCCGCGAGGCTCAACTCATTGCCAGCCAACCAGCGCCGCTGGTCCAACAGCCAATGCATATAATCGAGGTGATACTTAATCGCCCGTGATCCTGCCTTCACATTCGCAGAATCAGGGTACCCTGTTCCCATAACCTTACGGAACACGCGTTCGCCCATCAGCTTGGTGGTGACTTCATCGTTAAACTTGTCGTCAAACCACGCCACCATCCTACGGACTTCGTATCGGCTGTCTGGTCCCGTCGGCAACAATGGCGGCGTCGGATGTGCTTCTTCCAGATACTCACAAATCGCTGTGCTGTCGGCCATCGTACGATCGCCCATCTTCAGAACCGGCACTTTCCCAGCAGGATTACGGCGCAGGAAATCTGCATCCTTTTCCCAATACCGCTCTTCGACCAGTTCAACTTCAATTCGCTTCTCAGCGAGGCTCAACCGCACTTTGCGTGAAAACGGGGACAACGGGTAATGATAGAGACGGTTCATCAAGGGCCTCGAGTTAAGGTGTATTCCTTCAATGCCTCAACCCGCGTTCCGTTACAATCCCAGCGTTCTATTCAAAACACGCCGCGCGGCCATCCGCTCTGATTGTTGCGGCCCCATCGACGATGCTCGCCGCGCGTCTGCGGATGTAGGATGTTGGTTGCGACGCAGACCTTGTCTTGGGGCTTGGTAGAATTGCTGCCAATCTTGCTGCTTGTACGGCCGTTAGATCAGCTGCCTGCACGCCAAAGTAGTGAATGGCTGCGGCCTCAACGCCAAAAACCCCTTCGTCAAACTCGGCCACATTCAGGTAAACTTCCAGAATGCGCTCTTTGCTCCAGATGGCTTCAACCAGTGGCGTCATCAGCGCTTCAAGAGACTTTCGAAGCCACGAACGCCCTTGCCATAGGTAAACATTCTTCACGACCTGCTGAGAGATCGTTGAACCACCGCGATTTCCGCCATCCTCTAGCGCCGCTTGGATCGCGTTCACATCCAAACCCCAATGAAGGCAGAAATTCGCATCTTCCGCTGCAACCGCTGACCGCGCCATGACGGGGGCGATGTCTTCGATAGCGACCCATGTCTGATTCACACCTCCGACGCGGCGACTTTCTGAGAACATGTAAGGCGTTGTAGGCGGGTTCACGACGGTAAATGCCGCCGTCACGACAACTGCCAATGCAATCATAATCAAAACACCTCGGAACAGATACTTCATGACACGCCGCACGAACAACCGCGGACGGTCGCGCATCCGAACAGACTTGGCAGCCTTTGCGGATTTCGTGGTCTTTGCCGTCCTGGAGGGTTTCTTGCGTGCCATGCTGCCATTCACCTCAGCAGAGGGGGGTGCGTCAAGCGATCAATCTCAAGCAACGTGCAAATTGTCATCGCAAAGCATCTGCGCCTCTTTGCTGCGCAGAACTGTCCGCGCAGATTCCCAATCTGGTCCGGCTTGCCCGATCATTTCTGGAAACAGGTCCATGACTTCATCGTGCAAGTCAGAATCCTGCAATATGTACTCGCCCGGATAAAAGCTCTCGGTCGGGATACCCTCCGCCAAAAGAATTTCATGACGATCAAACATCAGATGATGATAATCAACATGACGGCGCGGTGCGCGGTGGATGGTATCAGCGTTCACCAAATGTGTAGCAGCAACCAAAACTTCGTCTTCACCAAAGAACAGCTCTGCTCGCCACCCGCTCACAAGGATCTTGTGCTGTGGCGAAACCAATAGCTCACGCGTGTTTCCAATGGCGCCTTTCGCAAATCTAATCGGTGCACGTTTATCAAGTGCAGCGACCGAACGCTTTCCGCGCCATTTTACAGGCTGCAATCCGTTGTCGAGGGTTCGGACAAGGTCGCCAACCTCAATGTCTTGAATGGGCGTCATTCCACGTTCAGTTTCGATCAATGTTCCAGCTGCAAAACATGGCGGACCAAGGTCGCCAACATCTAATGGGCCTTGCGTGGTAACACCTGTCGCACTTGTTAGCGTTCCATTCTGCAGCACCTGCCCATCTGTGGGCGTGAACACCTGTGTTCCATTCGTGAGGTAAAAAGTGGTCCCAATGTAGGTAATGTTCGTGCCGCCTACATTTACGGTCACAGTATCGCCCGGCCAAGACGAGGTTACGTCAAAGCCCGCAATAGAATCGTTATCAAAGCGGTCTACATCTCCGTCATCATTCTGATCGATCAACGTATAGGTGACAAAATTCATCGCCGTTCCTGATGGGGGCGGGCTATATGGATCGATAATGAAAAACTGATCTGTATAAGACGTCGGCATGAAGCACCTGTTTGAAAAACTACAGTGCTAAGATGCCTCTTCAATTGGTCCAATTTCAGGAACAATTAAGGTTACCCTGGGGTAAATTAATGAACGCCAAATGTAAGAAAAAGTCGCGAAATCCGCGATAAAATTATTTAGTTACAGCGTGTTAAGCATTGTTTCCGAATTTTAGGTAATTGCCCTCAATTTGGAAACAAAAGAACATCCGCAGCCAAAAATATGGCGGCGGATGCCTTATTTGTATGATTACTCAGCCGGAACTGCAGACTGCTCAAGCGTTAGTGGAGCAGGCAAATGCACCAACATCTCTTTTGGGCAAATTTGCACGAAGTTACCGCGCTCAAGTTCCCAGTGTTGCAAGATGTCGGCGGCCTTACGGCTGTTTGTTTCCTCAAGGTGGCGTTCGATCAAGCCTTTCAACTCGGTCTCCCAGTGCTCAACCGTCACGCCGCATGTCACAAGCGTTTCCATGTTGATCAACGGTTCAGACTTGCGTTCTGGGTCGTAAAGATACGCCATACCACCCGTCATACCCGCACCAAAGTTCGCGCCGATGGAACCAAGGATTACCGCCACGCCGCCAGTTGTATACTCACAACCGTTCGATCCACAGCCCTCAACAACAACGCTCGCACCAGAGTTACGCACGGCAAAACGCTCACCCGCGCGACCAGCGGCAAACAAGTAACCAGCTGTCGCACCGTACAGCACCGTGTTGCCGATAATGGTGTTCTTGGATGCATCCAGCGGGGAATTCATCGGCGGACGAACAACGATCGTACCACCAGACAAACCCTTACCCACGTAGTCATTCGCATCACCGCTGACTTCCAGCTTCAGACCAGGTGCTGCGAAAGCACCCAAAGATTGCCCAGCGCTGCCTTTCAGCTTCACTGTCAAATGATCCGGCTGCAGGGAATTGCGCATCCCGAAGTTACGAACGATGTGACTCGACGTGCGCGTACCGATGGTCCGCAACGTGTTTTGCACCGCATATTCCAACTGCATCTTCTCGCCATCCTCAAGGAATCGCGCAGCGTCCTTGACGATCTGCGCATCCAATGTATCCGGCACCGCATTGCGCGGTTTGTTGCGGTCATATGTGATCTCTTTAGCGCCATCGACGGTGATCAACATCGGGTTCAGATCAAGGTCATCAAGGTGGGCGGAACCACGGCTAACCTGCGCCAACAGATCCGCACGACCAATCACCTCATCCAGTGAACGCGCACCGATTTCAGCCAAGATCTCGCGCACTTCAGTGGCGTAGAACGTGATCAGGTTCACAACCTTGTCGGCATTACCCGTGAACTTGTCACGCAACGCTTCGTCCTGCGTACACACACCAACTGGGCATGTGTTGGACTGACACTGGCGAACCATGATGCAACCCATCGCGATCAACGCAGCTGTACCGATACCGTATTCCTCGGCACCCAGCATCGCAGCCATCACAATGTCACGACCTGTGCGCAGACCACCATCAGTGCGCAATGTCACCCGCTCACGCAGGTTGTTCATCGCCAGCACTTGGTGCGCTTCTGTCAGACCCATCTCCCACGGAAGACC
>CALBVZ010000016.1 GCA_937969445.1 uncultured Octadecabacter sp.
CCGCGCCATCAACGCAACTGTGGCGCAAACGCAAAACGCAGACAACACCCCGTCTGACGCTGGCAATGGTCGCAGTAACGCACTTTACTACATCCTCGGTGCAATCGGGGCCGCGATCGCAGGCATCATTGGCCTGAACCGTCGCAACGCCGCCAAATTCGCCGCCCAAACCTGCACCAACTGCGGCAAAACTGGCCTTTAAAAATCACGTGAAGCCCTGCGGGAACCTACATTTGAAGAAAACGGAGCCGGTGAAACACGCATAACCTGCCCCGCATGCGGCCACATCGATGTGACTCCTTATACCATCCCAAAGCGCACACCTGAAAAAACAGAGGCCGGCGGCACCTCATCAGGCAGCGGTTCGACCCGTAAATGGCAAATCAGGCCACATTGCCCAACTAATTAGACAGCTAGAATGCCCGCTAACAAAATTGAGCGGGCATTCTTTCTAGGAAAATTCGACAGTTGATCCCGTTCATCGGTCAAAAGCGACCTAAGGTCGCAAAAACGATAGAACCTTAAGACCGTGACGCCAAACTTTCGGGTATTGGAGTATAATTCATGTACTTACACGCCCACGCAACACGCGTACAACTGACGATCGGCGCCCGTCGCGGACGCGCTGCGCGTGGCAGACCCGTCGACCTGTAGGAAAGCAATTTTTCACTACAGCACGAGGACTATATATGAACGACGAAACACCATCCCGCCCCGCCCGATCCAACCGCAGCGGTGGACGCGCGGCCCGCCACGCAGCCCGTAACGCCAAACTCTCCGACGATATGCGCCCCGTGCGTGCCGGCATGACAGGTGGAACCTTCAAGCCCCTTTCTGACGCCGATGTTCAAAAGATCCACGAAACGGCGTTAACAGCATTAGAAACCATAGGCCTTGCTGATGCGCCTCCGTCGGGTGTCGAGATTCTGACAAACGCAGGTGCAATCCTCGGCGACGATGGCCGTATCCGTTTCCCACGCGCTTTGGTTGAAGACATGCTGGCAATCTCTTGCAAAGACTTGACTTTACGGGGGCGCGACCCTGCCCATGACCTTAATCTTAGCGGCCAACGTGTTCACTATGGAACGGCTGGTGCGGCTGTGAACATGGTCGACGTCGCTGGTAAAGAATTCCGCGAAAGCACGGTGCAAGACTTGCATGACGCCGCACGGATCGCAGATACCCTCGACAACATCCACTTCCTTCAGCGTCCGATGGTTGCCCGCGATATTTCCGACAACCTCGAAATGGACCTCAACACGATCTATGCCTGTTGCAGTGGCACGACCAAACATGTCGGCACCTCGATCTCGGACCCAAGTCACGCCGAAGAATGCTTGCAACTGGTTTACGAAATTGCCGGAGGCGAAGCGAAATATCGCGAACGCCCGTTCGTCTCAATGTCCAACTGCTTTGTGGTACCACCGATGAAATTCGCAACAGAAAGCTGCGAGTCGATGGAAACCTGCATCCGTGGCGGCATGCCGATATTGCTCTTGTCCGCGGGCATGTCTGGCGCAACAGCCCCTTCAACAATTGCAGGCGCAATTGCGCAAGCCTGCGCAGAATGTTTAGCTGGTATCGTCTACGTAAACGCAATTGCACCAGGCCACCCAACCATTTTTGGAACTTGGCCCTTCGATCTGGACCTTCGTACTGGCGCAATGACCGTTGGATCAGGTGAACAAGCGCTCCTGACCGCAGGCTGCGCCCAAATGCATGCGTTCTACGGCGTCCCGGGCGGCGCAACGGGCGGTGCATGCGATTCAAAAATGCCGGACATGCAGGCAGGTTGGGAACAGATGTGTACCAACGTGCTCGCAGGTACCAGCGGTTGCAACATGATCTACGAAGCCGCAGGAATGCATGCCTCCCTCCTCGGATTCTGCCACGAAAGCTTGATCTTGGGCGATGATCTCATCGGTCAAGCCCTACGTTGTGTTCGCGGGATCGAGGTAGACGATGAAACACTCGCTTTGGATCAGATGCGCGAAGTTTGCTTGGGCACTGATGACACGCCGGGTGTTGGTCACTACCTCGGCACCGACCGCACGCTCAGCCATATGGAACGCGATCGCGTATATCCATTTCTCGGCAACAGGATGAGCCCCAAGGAATGGGCTGAAAAAGACAAACCTGATCTGATCAAAAACGCCATTGCGCGAAAAGAGGCAATCCTCTCAAGCCCGTCCACTGCGCGGTTTGACCCAGAACTGGACGCAAAAATACGGCAGCGGTTTAACATCCACCTTCCCGCATAACGCAGCAGTCGGAAAAGCTGAGTTTTTAAGAGCCGAAGAAACAACAAGAATAGCTCCGCGCCCCGCACACCAGTGGGTCGCCGAGCGCCGTAGTGTGGGGGTCTTCTCAGGCTACGGCCATCGGCTCTCCAGCCTGTACCGCAAACACATGAAAGCGCGTTAAGGTTAATAGCGCCTTACTTTCGCGCATTTTCTTTGGCTCAAAAATACTCAAATCAAAGCCACAAAACAAAATACCACCCTAACTAGGGCGCGAAATTATCCCACCACCAATAGCAGCGCCAACGCCTGTGGTGGCGGGCGCACTTGTTGGCAACCCCTTTGCTACACGCACAGCAAGATACGCGAAGGCCTGTGCCTCAAGCATATCGCCGTCAAAACCAGCGTCTTCGATCGAGGCAACAGGGACATCACAAACCAGTGCGAGCATTTTCATCAACGTTGGATTGCGGCGCCCGCCACCAGTGACCAAAATCCGTTCTGGGGAATGCGGGCAAGCCTTCACGCCCTGCGCAACAGAGGCAGCACAGGCCATTGTCAGTGTAGCGACAGCATCCTCATCTGACAGATTTTTGACCGCCGCGCTAAGACCAACGAATGCATCACGGTCTAAGGATTTAGGCGGCATTCGGAAGAAAAACGGATGTTGTAAAAACTGGTCAACAACGCCCTGATCCACCACGCCCTTGGCCCCAAACGCGCCATCTTCATCGAATGCCAGCCCAAAGCGCGATTGCATCAGATCATTGATCGGTGCGTTGGCGGGGCCCGTATCAAACGCCAACAACGCCCCTTCGCTTTCTGGGAGCGGCAGTCGCGGGTCGATCCATGTCAGGTTTCCTACGCCCCCCAAGTTCAAGATCGCAATAGGCGCGTCTGCTTTCATTTTCTTCGCGAGGGCAAAGTGGAAAAACGGCGCAAGTGGTGCGCCTTCGCCGCCCATTTGGACATCTGCACTGCGAAAATCCCAGACAACAGGTTTTCCCAACACTTCTGCCAGAACCGCACCGTCGCCCGCCTGATGGGTTCCGCGCCTGTTAGGATCATGGGCGAATGTCTGACCGTGAAATCCGACAAGCTCAGCTTCTGAAAACCCGCTTAAAACCTGCGCATGAACCGTTTCGACAAGCTCTGCTGCCTCAGACACATCATCCTCAGGCCACTTACCCAGCGCAGCGCGCAGCACGGCGGTTTGTGCGTCAGTGTAGGCGCGAAACGTACTTTCCCCGAACTCAAGGTGTTCGCGCCCGTCCGTCACGATCTCGGCCGCATCCACACCATCCAAAGACGTGCCTGACATGGCCCCGACAACACGCACCACCTGATCTTTCAACATGCTCTTTCCCTTGGACGAACGGCCCCCTATAGAATGACCCGAAAGAACACGAGGCGACAAGTCATGACCTACCATCCAAAATCAGATTTTATCCGTGTGATGATCGAGCGCGGCTTTCTTGCCGATTGCACCGACTATCAAGGTCTGGACGAAGCGTTTGCTGCGGGCGTCGTTCCCGCCTACATCGGCTTTGATGCCACGGCGAAGTCACTGCACGTTGGGTCCCTTATCCAAATCATGATGTTGCGTTGGCTGCAAAAGACGGGCCACCAGCCGATCACCCTGATGGGCGGTGGCACAACCAAGGTTGGCGACCCCAGCTTTCGTGCAGATGAACGCCCCCTGCTGACACCTGATCAGATCGACGACAACATTGCTGGCATCAAACAGGTATTCTCTGCCTACTTGATCTACGGCGATGGCCCGACAGACGCCAAAATGATCAACAACGCTGAATGGCTGGATGATCTGAACTACCTCGATTTCTTGCGCGATATCGGCAAGCATTTCTCAGTGAACCGGATGCTGTCCTTTGAAAGCGTTAAGTCGCGTCTTGATCGTGAACAGTCCCTCAGCTTCCTTGAATTCAACTACATGATCCTACAAGCATATGACTTCCTTGAGCTTAACCGCCGTTACGGCTGTTTGTTGCAGATGGGTGGATCGGATCAGTGGGGCAATATCGTTAACGGTATCGACCTGACGCGCCGTGTGCTGGACCATCAGATCTTTGGCCTAACGTCACCATTGCTGACGACCAGTGACGGCAAAAAGATGGGCAAATCCTTGTCCGGTGCGATTTGGTTAAATGAAGAAATGCTCAGCTCTTACGAGTTCTGGCAGTTCTGGCGTAATACCACTGACGCCGATGTTGGTCGCTTCTTGAAGCTTTACACCGAGCTGCCGATTGAGGAATGCGACCGACTTGGCGCCCTTGAGGGTGTTGAGATCAACGAAGCCAAAATCGTTCTCGCCAATGAGGTAACGACTCTTCTTCACGGTAAGGACGCAGCACTTGCCGCTGAAAAGACGGCAAAAGAAGTGTTCGAGAAAGGTGGAATCGGGGATGATCTTCCGACACTGACCCTCAGCAGCGATGACATTGGCGACGGCATTTCCATTGTGCAGTTGATCGTGAAATCCGGTCTTGCGGGGTCCGGCAAAGAAGCGAAACGTTTGATCTCTGATGGCGGTGCAAAGATGAATGATGCAGCGCTTGATAATGGCGGCCTGATGATCACGTCGGCTGACCTAGCGACGCCAATCAAGCTCAGCGCAGGCAAAAAGCGTCACGCGCTTGTTCAGCTAGGTTAACAACGCCAACACGCCGCCACCGATCAATGCGATGATCAACGCGACCAGCGTAAGTGCTGGTTGTGTCAGGCGGGGGGCTGGAATATTTGGCAGTGACTTCATCTCCCCATTAACCAAGTCTTAGGTGAAGATCGCGTTAATGCGGGCATGTCCGATCAGCCCAATATCCCCCTGCAACAGTCCCCCCAATTCGCGCGGGCGCTGCAGGCCTATGGCAGCGTTGTGGACGGCACTGATCCGGTTATTCTCAAACGCAAGTTCGGGCACTTTGGGTCAATTTCATTTGCATCACGTGCGACCCCAGAAAGCATCGCCGAAACTGCAGTTCGACTACTAAACGGCGAAACACCCTGCCCGCGCGCCTACCGTGTTGCGGGGTTCCGCCAAATCATCACACCCAGCCACATTGCCGAATGGGACCTTACGCGCCCAGACTTACGCGCAGCACTTCATCCAAAGTGGCGCAATCAGTTGATCAAAGGTGAAAAACAGAACGTGCGTATCTGCGCAAAAACTTGGGACGGATCACCGCATGATTTGTTCGAACAATCCGCACGCCTTGGCCGTCAACGTGGATTTTCAAACTATCCAATCAACTTGCTGTCCGCATTCGCCCAACAAAACGCAGGTGACGCGGTGATTTTCGAAGCCTACAGCCAAGAAACGCTAATCGGTGCGTGCCTGATCCTGCGTCATGGCTTTACGGCCACTTATCAAACGGCGTGGGCGTCCGAGACAGGGAAAGCATTGCAGGCACCCCGCCTGCTGCTTTGGCGCGCAGCGTCCTATATGGCGGGGCTCGGACACGGGAAACTTGACCTTGGTTGCATTGAAACGGATCGCAGCGCTGGTTTGGCCCGCTTCAAACTGGGAACCGGCGCTCAGGTGCGTCAACTAGGTGGCACGTGGATAAGGTTTAGACCAAGTGCGAAGAAACGCTTAGGATGATCAACGACCCCACTGGCCCCCGTCCCGATGATGGCGTAACAAAAGCCAACACAAAATGAAGACCTCAAATGACCGACACCATTCTTTCCCGTTGCGAGGCCGTGGGCCTGCGCCTGACTGAGCAACGCCGCACGATTGCAGGCGTGCTTGAGGCGTCGAAAGATCATCCTGATGTGGAAGAGTTGTTTAATCGTTCCGCCGCGGCCGACCCGCGTATTTCCTTGGCCACGGTTTACCGCACGGTCAAACTATTCGAGGAATCCGGCATCCTAGAAAAACGCGATTTTGGCGATGGACGCGCGCGCTACGAAACGGCGGATCGTGAACATCATGACCATTTGATTGATCTGCAATCCGGCGAAGTGATCGAATTTCTTGATGCCGAGATCGAGGCCCTGCAAGAACGCATCGCCGACAAGCTTGGGTATGAATTAAAGGGCCACCGTCTTGAGCTATACGGTGTTCCGAAAAAGGGTAAACCTTAATGGAAAACCTACGCGGCGCGGCATTGATGACATTCTCGATGCTGGCTTTTGCGGTTGAGGACGTGTTGATCAAGACGCTAGGCGCACGCATACCAGCGGGACAGATCATTAGCGTTATCGCGATTGGCTCTGTAATTGCGTTTTCCGCTTGGTTTATTGCCAATAAACAGCCCGTCGTCGTTCGTGAACATACAAACCCGAAGATCTGGTTGCGCACAGGGTTTGACGTGCTTGGAACCCTATTCTTCATTTCGGCATTGGTACGGATGGACCTAACCTTGTTGTCCGCGATCATTCAGGCAACGCCATTGGTCGTGGCGTTTGGTGGGGTCATGTTCTTAGGGCAAACTGTTGGTTGGAAACGTTGGGCCGCCATCCTCGTTGGGTTCTGCGGAGTATTGTTAATCATTCGCCCGTCGCTCAGCGGGATGTCTTTCTCAATGGTTCTGGGGATCGCAGGAATGACCTGTCTTGCCGGGCGTGACCTTGTGACCCGCGCGATCAAAGTCAACATTTCCGGCCCTCATGTTTCACTGCATGCTTTTTCAGTGCTGACCTTCGCTGGCTTATTATTGTGCTTCTTTGAAGGCACCCCACTGGTTTTGCCTAACTTTACCGACGGTCTCATCCTCGTGGTCTGCGTTTTTGTGGTTCTCGCAGCTTACCTCGCGATTATTGCGGCAACCCGCGAAGGTGACGCGGCCTTCATTTCTATGTTCCGCTATACCCGCATGATATTTGCGCTGATCGTGGGCGTCGTATTTTTACATGAACGCCCCGACACGCTTACATTGATCGGCGTCGCAATCGTCATTGGTGCGGGGGTATTTACGCTACTTCGCGAAGCCCGTTCGCGGCGCTCTTCCCATGCGTCACCCAAGCCGTTATAGCAAAGCCAATGCAAATTACGTTTGCGCTAACACTACCAAAGGACACCTAACATGAGCACGATCATCGACATCTTTGCCCGCGAAATCCTCGACAGCCGAGGCAACCCAACGGTCGAAGTCGACGTAACACTGGAAGACGGCACAATGGGCCGCGCGGCCGTACCATCTGGCGCATCAACAGGCGTTCACGAGGCAGTCGAAAAGCGCGACGGCGACAAGTCCCGTTACAAGGGTAAAGGCGTTCTTGAAGCTGTGGCCGCTGTAAACGGTGAAATCGCCGAAGCAATCGTTGGCTTTGACGCTACCGAACAAGTCGCCATCGACGGCGCGATGATTGAACTCGACGGCACCGACAACAAAGGCCGCCTTGGCGCCAACGCAATCCTTGGTGTGTCCCTCGCCGTCGCCAAAGCCGCCGCTGATTACATGGGCCAGCCCTTGTTCCGCTATGTCGGCGGTACAGCTGCACGCGTTTTGCCGGTTCCGATGATGAACATCATCAACGGTGGTGAGCACGCGGATAACCCGATCGACATCCAAGAATTCATGATCATGCCCGTTTCTGCGACCAACATTCGCGACGCGGTTCGCATGGGCTCCGAAGTGTTCCACACCCTTAAGGGTGAACTCACGGCCGCTGGCCTATCCACGGGTATCGGTGACGAGGGCGGCTTTGCACCAAACATTAACTCCACGCGCGATGCACTTGATTTCATTCTGAAATCCATCGAAAAGGCTGGTTACAAACCGGGCGAGGACATCTACCTCGCACTCGATTGCGCTGCGACGGAATACTACAAAGACGGCAAGTACGAGATGAAGGGCGAAGGCAAATCCCTGACATCTGAAGAAAACGCCGCCTACCTCGAAGCACTGGTTAACGACTACCCGATTATTTCAATCGAAGACGGCATGTCTGAAGATGACTGGGATGGTTGGAACGCGCTGACGGCCAAGATTGGCGACAAGATCCAGCTCGTTGGCGATGATTTGTTCGTGACCAACCCTGCCCGCCTTGCGATGGGGATTGAGCAGAAATCAGCGAACTCCATGCTCGTTAAGGTAAACCAAATCGGCACGCTGACGGAAACTCTGACAGCCGTTGACATGGCGCACCGCGCACGTTTCACCAACGTGATGTCGCATCGTTCTGGCGAAACTGAGGACGCAACGATTGCGGATCTCGCAGTGGCGACAAACTGTGGTCAGATCAAAACCGGTTCCTTGGCGCGCTCTGACAGGCTCGCGAAGTACAACCAATTGATCCGCATTGAGGAACTTTTGGGCGAAACAGCAATCTACGCTGGCCGTTCAATCCTTCGCTAAACTTAGTCAACGCTAATTGATTGGCCCTCGCTCATCGCGGGGGCCTTTTTCATTGGAACCGTGATGGGCGATAAGGCGCAAGTAGCGCTTCAAACGCATCGCCTTTTCCTAACACCTCAGCCGCGACCGCCTCCCCCGTAATCGCCGCAAGGGTTACGCCAGAATGCATCACCGCAACGTGCAATCCATCGGGCCCAACGCGCCCAATAACAGGTAACCCATCTTGTGGAACGGGCCGATAGGCCAGCGATACACTGTCCCACTCCAGCGCTTCATCACCGATCAGCGGGTCCAACCATGCCAATACTCGCGCGGCGATTTTCTCAGCGGTTTCAACAACTTTGCTAGTATTATCACTTTGATGGCTTGCTACCGCAGACGCCAGAATTCGGCCATCAGGCAATTGGCGCGCCTCCCCATTTGGCGTGACCAGCACCGACGAAACCGTTCCCACAATCGGCTTGGTCGTCACCAACGCACCCGGCCGCACCAACATCGGCAATGCGACATCAACGGACTCCAGTATCTCTGGCGCGCCATTGCCTGCCGCCACGATGACGTTGTCCGCAGCCATAACCCCCATCTGCGTTTCCACGCCGCAAACCTTGCCATTGTTTTCGACGATGCGTTCAACACGAACACCGGTCACCACATGCGCACCAGATGCCTTAAGCAATGCAGCAGCAAGCGCGCCCGGCTCAGCAACACCTTCGCTCGGAAAGTGTAGAAACTCATTCGGTAACCCACGCAGTTCAGGCTCCAGCGCTGCCACGTCAACGCGGTCCAGACGTTCAACCGGATACCCAAGCTCCAAAAGCGCATCTTGCAGCGCAGTTAACCCGTCCCCTTGATCTTCCCACCATAACGCCCCGTTCATTTGGATCGGTAAGGCTGGCAACGCATCCGTTAACCGTCCGTAAGCCGCCATACTTGCAACGCGCAAACGGTGATGCACTTCATCGGCGTAAAAACTGGCGTTTATCCAGCCAAAGGAAGCCTGTGTCGCACTGGGTGACTGATCCGTAACAACCGTAACATCAGCGCCACCCCGTGAAAGATTGAACGCAATCGTTGCCCCAATGATCCCTACCCCAACGACGATAGCTTTCATGCATGTCTCCCTTGGCCTTCCATGCGCATCAGCCTAGCCTGACGCCATGACAGCACAAGACATCATTGACGCCCTGAACCTCACACCACATCCCGAAGGCGGATTTTTTCGCCAAACTTGGGTGGATGAAGACAGTAAGGGCCGCCCAACCGGCACCTGCATCTATTTTTTGTTGAAAGACGGTGAAGCCAGCCATTGGCATACGGTTGATGCCGTCGAAATCTGGCACTACCACGCTGGCGCACCTTTGATCCTAAGTGTCTCTGAGGCAGATTGCGGGCCCAAAAACGAAATACGCCTCGGCCCTGACATTTCAGCGGGCGAACG
>CALBVZ010000017.1 GCA_937969445.1 uncultured Octadecabacter sp.
ATAAGCTTTCTCGCGCAGATCGCGCCGCGAGGAGAATTGCAGGAACGGCACGATCAAGGAACGTGACAGAGTGACGACAGGGCCGCCTGCTTCTTTGTCCTCACCCGCAGCCGTCGCCGCCTGAACCACGAAATCCGGCAGTCCGGCCATATCATCAAGCGGCATGAACCAGCTGCGTTCGTCAGCCAGAAGGTTTTGCGTGAACTGGGTTCCCAGCACGCTAAGACGTTGTTTTACCTCGGCCAAACGGTCTGCCGCATAGCCTGACAGTTCAGCACCGGAACGTACGAAATTGCGGTGCACCAGCATCAACACACGCTGTTGTTCGTCATTCAGATCGAGGTTGTCACGATCATTCCAAAGCTTTTCAATCCGCGCGAACAGGTCTGCGTTCGCCGTAATTTCTGAAGAATAGGCCGACAGCATTGGTGAGAAATCCCGCATCAATCCTTCGCGAACCTCGTTGCTGTCAGCGCCCGCCATTGCAAAGAACGGCGACAAAACTTTTTCAAGCGGTGCGTCAGCCAAAGATAGTGCTTCGATGGTGTTGGCGAAGGTCGGATCTGTGTCGTCACAGATTGCGGCAATCGCAGCGCGGGCCTCATCCAAAGCCTCTTCGAGTGCAGGGGCGAAATGGGCGTCCTCGATCAGATCGAAGGGTGGCAATTCAAACGGTGTATTCCACGGGGCGCGCAACGGGTTTGTCATGAATGTCTCCTTTGAATTCAACCTAAGCAGCCGCGGCGCGACGTACCACCGCCAACTTAATGGCTCCGCAATTTTTGCAATCAATTTCGTTTAAGTTTGCACAAAGTAGCGTTGAGGCCGCGTTAGCCGCAGATCGGGCAATCCGCACGGGGTTTTATCCCGATAATGCGGGTTTCAGCATAAAGTGCGTCATAGATAAGCAGTCGCCCACGCAACCCCTCACCCGCGCCTGCCAGCGTTTTGACGGCTTCCACCGCCATCATCGCCCCCAACACGCCGGGCAATGGGCCAAGCACGCCGCCTTCCGCGCAACTAGGCACTAAAGACGGGTCGGGACGTTCCGGAAAAATACACTGATAACAAGGTGTTTCAGCATGCGGAGCATATTCGCTGATTTGCCCTTCCCACTGGGTTAGCGCCGCCGAAATCAGCGGCTTTTGCGCTTTTACGCAGGTTTCATTGACCAAGTATCGAGTATCAAAATTGTCCGTACCATCAAGTACGAGGTCGTATTCGGAGATCAAATCGACGGCGATCTCGTCGGTCAAACGCCGTTCATACGGCCTAACCGTTACGAAGGGATTCAGCGCCTTCATTGCCTTTGCTGCAGACTGGACTTTCGCCATTCCGACATTTTCGCCAGTATGGATGACTTGACGCTGCAAGTTGGAATCGTCGACGACATCATCGTCGATCACCCCAATTGTGCCGACGCCAGCGGCCGCGAGATATTGCAAAGCTGGCGCACCCAATCCCCCCGCCCCGATGACGAGAACAGACGCGTCTTTCAGTGCTTCCTGCCCTGCCCCACCGATTTCGCGAAGCACGATGTGGCGGGCATATCTGGTCAGTTCGGTGTCTGAAAAAGGCCCTTCGTTGTCGGCTGGTTCGGGGGTTGCATCTGTCTTAACAGCGGAACGCGAACGCAAGAAGGACAGCAAAATAGAATACCCGTTTAGCAAAATTCCGACAGTTACGATAAATATCCATAGCTCGGGCTCGCCACCTGTGCTTTTACGAATTGGATGGCCGTCAGGCAAAATAAGGTGCAGTGCGATCAAGGCTAAAAGCAACGCTGCAATCATTGAAACACGGTAAAACCGAGAGCGGTTCATCGCCAATCCGATGCCCCACAACGCCGCCGCCAAACCTACAACAATTGCCATTATCAAATCACCTAAGTAGTCCCGGTCGAGCCGAAGCCGCCAGACCCACGTTCAGTTTCATCAACTGAACCGATTTCGAACGCGGCTTGTAACACAGGTGCCACAACCATCTGCGCGATCCGCATCCCGTGCGTTATTTCGAACGGCTCTTCACCACCGTTTTGCACGATCACGCCAAGCGGGCCGCGGTAATCACTGTCGATTGTACCTGGGCTGTTTGGCAACGTAATTCCGTGTTTTAGTGCAAGGCCGGAACGCGGACGAATTTGCACCTCAAACCCGTCTGGAATTGCCATTCGCAGGCCGGTTGGCACCAGTGTTCTTGCGCCCGCAGAAAGGGTAACACTTTGACCATCAACGAAATTTGCTCGCAGATCTGCACCTGCCGCACCTGCAGTCGCGTATGCGGGAAGCCCATGGGTTTCATCCGCACCCTCAAGCCATTCGAATAGAATAGTCACCATCAGCCCAATGCCTCTGCGATTCTCTCAGCCAAACGTTGCGCCACCTGATCCTTACCCATGCGCGGCCAATCCTCAGCACCGTCTTTTGAGATCAGGGTGACGTCGTTCTCAGATCCGCCCATAATTCCTGTGCTCGGCGACACATCGTTCGCCACGATCCAATCGCAACCCTTGCGTTTTCGCTTTGCAGTCGCATTTTCAATGACATCTTGGGTTTCAGCCGCAAAGCCAACGACCAGCTTTGGCTTCTCCTTTCCAGCGCAAACAGTGGCGAGAATATCTGGGTTCTCGGCGAACTCCAGAACAGGTAAGCCATTGCCATCTTTCTTTATTTTCTCATCAACAGCGTTTGCCATGCGCCAGTCCGCAACGGCTGCGGCAAACACGGCGGCATCCGCTGGCAGTGCCGCTGTAACGGCCTCTTGCATTTGCGCCGCGGTCTGAACTTCGACCAGATCAACACCCAGCGGTGCGGCCACATCTGCAGGGCCCGTTACGAACGTAACCTTCGCGCCCAGCCCCAATAACGCCTGCGCAATCGCCGCCCCCTGCGCGCCAGAAGAGCGGTTCGCGATGTAGCGTACTGGGTCAATCGGTTCGTGGGTTGGGCCAGATGTCACCAAGACATGGCGCCCTTTTAGCGGGCCGTCGTTTAAGGCTGCTTCGATCGCGGTCACAATTTCCATCGGTTCTGCCATTCGACCAAACCCAAATTCACCACAGGCCATATCGCCCTCATTGGGGCCACAAGTCAAAATACCATCCTCAAGTAAGGTCATCAGATTCCGCTTCGTCGCCGCGTGTTCCCACATTCTGACGTTCATGGAAGGCGCAATCAGAACACGTTTGTCGGTTGCCATCAGAAGTGTCGACGCAAGATCATTCGCCAAACCCGCTGCCATTTTTCCCATCAAATCTGCGGTCGCCGGCGCCACGACCACCAAATCGGCGGCGCGGCTTAACTCGATGTGGCCCATTTCAGCTTCATCATTCAAATCAAATAGGTCTTGGTAAACCTTTTCGCCAGCCAAGGCCGACACGCTTAGCGGTGTTACGAATTCGGTCGCCGCTTTTGTCAAAACGGGCGTGACGGTATGCCCGCGCTCACGCAGTCGGCGGATCAGGTCCAGCGATTTGAACGCCGCGATACCGCCGCCGATTATCAACAGAATTTTTTTTCCAGCCATGCCCGCGTCCTCTCATTAACGTGTGAAGACTAGGGGTTAGCACGGGCAGAGGCCAGACACGAATGACCCGACCCGTTGTTGCGCACTGCGGCTGCTTTGCTTTTGGCGGCGTACTGTTTACGAACTACTTAACGCTCGGATCATAGAAAGGCCCCGCTTTGCCCTTACCCAAGTTCACATTCGTCTTAGGTGGCGCCGCTTCGGGCAAATCTTCTTTTGCGGAATCGCTTTGTTTTCAATCGACTAAATCCCGCGTCTACATTGCGACGGCCCAAGCGTTTGACGATGAGATGCGCGCCAAGGTTTCCGCACACCGCAGTCAACGTGGGTCTGATTGGGTAACGCTTGAAGCGCCACACGACGTTGCTGGCGCCCTTGAAGCGCGGACATCAGAAGAGATCGTGTTAATCGATTGTGCGACCCTATGGCTGTCCAATGTCCTTTTAGAACAGAAAGACACCACTGCTGCGGTTGCCGACCTGCTTGCTGCAATTGCAACCTGCCCCGCCAAAATCATTGTCGTTTCAAACGAAGTCGGCCATGGAATTGTGCCTGATAACGCCCTTGCGCGACAGTTTCGCAATGCCCAAGGGCGCCTGAACCAATCAATTGCGACACAGGCCGATTTGGTTGTGAATGTGATCGCCGGCCTGCCGCAGATCCTCAAAGGTGATAAGGACATGTTAACGTGACGGTCATCTATTGGGTCCGCCACGCCCCAACCCATGAAAAGACGTTTGTCGGTCATCGTGATGTCCCTGCGGACCTATCTGACACAGCCCAAATCGCACGGCTAAACGCCGCGTTGCCCCAAGACGCGCTTGTCGTTTCTTCTGATCTTTCGCGCAGCATCGACACGGCAACGGCAATCCAAGGCCCACGAACGCGGTTATCTCACCGCGTTGGATTACGCGAGTTTGATTTCGGTGATTGGGACGGGATGCATTTTTCTGATGTTGCCGAGAAATGGCCGGACCTGTCGCGTTCCTACTGGCAAAACCCCGGTGACATTGCCCCGCCAAACGGTGAAAGCTGGCATGCTGCAGCAACGCGCGTGTCGAGCGAAATTTCTACAATCATCAAAGACAACCCGCGTCGTGATATCATCGCCGTGGCGCATTTCGGTGCGATCCTGACACAGGTGCAACGGGCTGCAAATATCCCGCCATATTCAGCTCTTGCCCATCGGATCGACAATTATTCAATCACTGAAATTCAAGTTCGCCCAACATTCGGCGTCGCACGCGTCAATCACGTTCCGTGAAAAGCTACACCACAAATTACGATTTGCACACTTGCGGACTCCCGCATAGGTTGCCCATATGAAATATCAGTTAATCCTCGGAAATCGTTTATATTTTAGCTGGTCCATCGCGGCCAACATGATGGTTGAGAAGTTCGGTTTGTCCGAGCATTTCGACATCAAAATTGTGCACCCGCAAGAAGAAGCCGACGTTGCGCGCTTTCTAAAAGACATCCCACCAGCACGCACATTGCCGACAATGGTGACGCCAGATGGTGTCGTTGTGTCCGATAGCCTCGCCATCGCTGAGGAGCTCGCATCGCGCTTCCCCGAAGCGGAAATGTGGCCCGCAGATCCGACCGCCCGCGCCGTTGCGCGCACAGTTGCAGCAGAAATGCACTCCAGTTTTGGCGGCCTGCGCGGCAATTGGCCCGTCAACTTGCGTCACGTTTTCAACGGCGCTGTCGTCCCAGCCGAGATCGAAAAAGAATTGGACCGGTTGGAACTTATCTGGGCCAACGCCCGAGAAAAGTCTGGTTCAAACACACCATGGCTCTGCGGAAGCTATAGTATTGCAGACGCAATATTCGCACCAATGGCGGCGCGTTTGGCGGCCTATAAGTTCGACACACGCCCTGTAACGAAGGCCTACGTTGCGGCACATCTTGCGGACCCAGCGTTTCAGAAATGGCGTGAAGACGGTTTGGCAAACGATCCAATCATGCCAAAATTTGACCTCGATCTGCCAACAGAAGCTTGGCCAACCCGATCAGCTTTCTAGTGATTACCGAGGCGTTTACCATTCAGTAACCACCCCGCTGTTAATGATCATTAACGGCAGGGAAAGGGTTTAGAATGGTGGCACGCGCCTACACGGTTGCGTTTGAAGGTGTCGAAGCACGATTGGTCGAAGTGCAATGTGCGACGTCCCCCGGTATGCCCGCGTTTTCAATTGTCGGCTTACCCGACAAAGCTGTTTCCGAAGCCCGGGATCGCGTGCGATCGGCGTTGAGTGCGCTGTCTATTGCGCTGCCGTCAAAGAAAATTACAATTAACCTCTCGCCCGCCGATTTGCCGAAAATCGGCTCACATTTTGACCTACCCATCGCGCTGGCCCTCCTCGCGGCACTCGATGTTATCCCCCACGACAAGCTCGCTGAAACCGTGGCTTTAGGAGAGCTGTCACTAGATGGCACGCTTGTTCCGGTTCTTGGCGCTTTGCCCGCAGCAATGGCGGCAGCCACTGAAAACAAATCTCTTTTTTGCCCCTCAGCTTGCGGGTCGGAGGCCGCTTGGGTTGACGCGACTGCCGTCTTCGCGCCGAAAACGCTGGCCGAAACTTTGCGGCATTTCACCGGCCAAGCGGAACTTTCACCCGCCGAACCCGGTGAAATTGCACCGCACCAAGGGGGGCGGGACTTTCGCGATGTAAAGGGACAGGAAAAAGCAAAGCGCGCCCTTGAGATAGCCGCCACAGGGCGTCATCACGTTTTGATGGTCGGCTCACCCGGATCTGGAAAGTCGATGCTGGCTGCGCGATTGTCTAGTATTTTACCGCCACTTAGCCCCACTGAGGCGCTCGAAACGTCGATGATTCATTCTTTGGCGGGATTGATAAGCGAAGGCGGAATTCAACGCGCGCGCCCCTTTCGCGAACCGCACCACACGGCATCGATGGCCGCGATTGTCGGTGGTGGGCGCGGCGCGAAGCCAGGCGAAATCTCCCTCGCACACAACGGGGTTTTGTTCATGGATGAATTCCCAGAGTACCCACGCACCGTTTTAGAAACACTTCGCCAGCCCATTGAAACGGGTGAGGTTGTGGTCGCGCGCGCGAATGCGCACGTCCGCTATCCCTGTCGATTTATGCTCATTGCGGCTGCAAACCCTTGTAAATGCGGATATTTGGCGGACGCCGCCCGTGCATGCGCCCGCGTTCCTGTGTGTGGAGAAGAGTATATGTCGCGCATTTCTGGCCCACTGCTGGACCGCTTCGATTTACGCATCGAAGTGCCGCCGGTCGCATTTTCCGACTTGGATCTTCCACAGTCTGGCGAAACCTCTGCAACTATTGCGACGCGTGTGGCGAAAGGTCGGGCGGTTCAAACAGCGCGGTTCGATGGAACGGACATGCGGGTAAACGCGGACTTGGAAGGCAGCGCACTCGAGGAAGTCGCGACACCGGACACTGACGGAAAGGACCTTTTGTTGCGGGTGGCAGATCGTTTCGGCCTTAGCGCGCGGGGGTATCATCGTGTGCTAAGGGTCGCGCGAACAATTGCGGACTTGGATGGATCAGAAGGTGTGAGAAAACCCCACGTGGCCGAGGCTGTGGGCTACCGTTTGGCACTTTCAAAGGAGCTTTGAACAAACGCCGCCGCCTTACGCATCGCAGCGTTTGCCTCCGGTAGACGGCCATCAAATATCTGCCAGACGTGCGGCACGTGCGGCCAGACATCAAGCGTTCCACCCGTTGTTTCAGCCATTCTCTTGGAATCACTCAGTAAAACTTCGTCTTCGCCAACTTGTATCAACACCGGCGGTGGATTTTTGAAGTCCGCAAAAAGCGGGCTGGCAAGCGGGTCCATTGCGTCCGCGCCATTCAAATAAAGATCGACAGCTTCTTTCATCCGGCTTACGGGGATTAATGGATCTTTGTTGTCGTTCGTTTTGATCGTTTTCCCTGACAACGTTAAATCCGTCCAAGGCGAAAATGCGACGACCGCAGCAGGGCGTTCGTTTCGCGCCAGAACGGTCGACAACAATCCAAAAACCAAATTCCCGCCCGCGCTGTCCCCAGCGATCACGATCTGATGCGGTTTCCAGCCAGTCGCGATCAGGTGATCCCATGCGTTAAGCGCGGCTAGCGGGGCCGCAGGGAACGGCGCGTCCTGAAGGACTGGATAGTCCGCGAGAAAAACAACTGCCTTTGTGCGTTTGGCCAATCGACCGGCAAACGCACGATAGCTGCGTTGTGATCCGG
Source organism: uncultured Octadecabacter sp. (assembly GCA_937969445.1). Lineage (GTDB taxonomy): Bacteria > Pseudomonadota > Alphaproteobacteria > Rhodobacterales > Rhodobacteraceae > Octadecabacter. The sequence goes on from CALBVZ010000017.1 coordinate 7,752, forward strand.
TCACGAATGCTCCGCCATGCAAGAACAATATCGCGCGATCCGCCATCGGTGTTCCGGCGGTTACTCGGCTTACCGGCCCCTCCTGAAACGCTTTCAACCCTTTGGGTTTGCTAAACAAAAACGGTGCGGCTCGCTCGAAATCGCGGTTTGCTTTTTCAGGAGTTCCGGTGCGCCTTAATTTGGGCTTTACCAACCATCGCATGCCAAAGATCAGCAAACGTAGTCGGAGAGACGGAGAACTCATGGGCGTTTAGCTTCAATCGCCTCCCAAATCTTAGCGGCGATATTTACATCGTCAAAACGCTCAAGTTCCTGAATTCCTGTCGGCGATGTCACGTTGATCTCGGTCAGATAATCACCGATCACGTCGATCCCCACAAAAACCTGACCTTTTTCACGCAAAAGCGGGCCGATGCGGGCGCAAATCTCAAGGTCGCGCTCTGTCATGCCGATCTTTTCGGGGCGACCGCCTACATGCATGTTAGAACGTGTTTCGCCCTCGGCTGGGACACGGTTAATTGCGCCCACTGGTTCACCATTCACAAGGATGACCCGCTTATCGCCCGCACTTACGTCTGGCAAAAACTTCTGCATAATCAACGGCTCACGGTTAATTCCGGCGAACAATTCATGTAGAGAGGCGAGGTTGCTGTCACCCTTTGACAGCTTGAACACACCAGCCCCGCCATTGCCGTAAAGCGGCTTGAGGATCACATCACCGTGGCGCGCACGGAAGGCCTTGAGCGTTTCAAGATCACGCGCGATTGCGGTCGGCGGGGTCAGATCAGGGAAATCGAGGACAAGCAGCTTTTCGGGATAATTGCGTACCCAAAACGGATCATTCACGACCAATGTATCTGGGTGAACGCGATCCAAAATATGGGTCGTCGTAATGTATCCCATATCAAATGGCGGATCTTGGCGAAGCCAAATCACATCTACATCTGCGAGGTCTTGTTCCCGCATTTCGCCAACTGTGAAATGGTTTCCCTCTTCACGGCGCACGACGAGGTCCTGTCCACGCGCAAGGACGCGGCCTTCCTGATAACTCAACTGATCGGGCGTGTAATAGAACAGTTTGTGCCCGCGCGCCTGCGCTTCTTCGGCAAGACGAAAGGAACTATCGGCGTTAATATCTACAGCGTCGATTGGATCCATTTGAAAGGCGACGGTAAGGGATTTTGCAACGGTCATAGTGAGGTCCATCTAAAAGGGTCTACTCTACATGGACCCAGCCTTCGCCAAGCGCAATGATCAGGCGGTTAAAAATGCGTTCTCAATCACGTCTACGCGACCCATCTCATCCACAAGTGCGAGGTCAAACCGGACATCTGTTAATTGTCCACGTGGTTGCGTCGCCAAAAATTCGGACCCAGCGCCATAAATACGGTCCATTTGTTGGCGGCTAAGTCGCGTTGCCGCCTGCGCGTGACTTCGGCTTTTCTTCACTTCGATAAAGACCACGCCGTCACCGTCCTGCGCAACAAGGTCGATTTCACCACAGGACCCGCGCCAACGTTTCGCCAAAACCGGACGGCCACTGCGTGCATACCACTGCGCAACGATTTCTTCTGCAGCTACACCAGAATGATACGCTGTTAAGCCACGTCGTTGTTTGGTTTTCATGTCTCATCTTTCAGGCTGAGAGCCAATTGGTAAACATCACGCCGCGCCATTCCTGTAGCACCAGCAACAGCCGTTGCTGCGTCTTTGACCCGCATCGTTTGCATGGCAGACAATAACGCCTCTTTTACGTCACCCTCATTCAGTTCTGCAGTCTCGCCGCGGTCAAGCAACACAACGATTTCGCCTTTTAGCGAGCGCCCATCGAGCTGCTCCAACAAGTCAGAGGGTGTTCCTGACAGGACTTCTTCAAACTTCTTGGTCAGCTCGCGGCAGATCACAATCTTACGATTGTCCCCTAGAACGTCGCGCAAATCATTTAACATTGCGTGAATCCGTTTTGGCGACTCGTAAAGAACCACGGTTGCCTGCAAATCTTTAAGACCTTCAAGTGCTGTGCGGCGTGCGCCAGTGCTGTTGGACAAAAATCCTGCAAAATGAAATGCGTCACTCGGAAGGCCAGAGACCGTGAGCGCGGCCAAGACTGCGGATGCGCCGGGGGCGGTTGTCAGTGGCAAATCCGCTTCACGCATATCTGCGGCCAGTTTATACCCCGGATCGGCAACAAGTGGCGTGCCTGCTTCGGAAACATATGCGACTGATTTTCCCTCTCGAACAGCAGCGAGTAATCGGTCACGTACAGGAGCTTGCGAATGATCGTGATAAGCTACCATCGGACGTTTACCCGCGGAAATGCCGTGAATTTCCATCAACTTACGCGTGCTTCGCGTGTCTTCAGCCGCGATCACATCTGCGCTCGCCAATATATCGAGCGTGCGCAACGTGATGTCACGGGCGTTGCCGATTGGCACGGCGCATAAGTAAAGTCCGGCCGATAGGGGAACTGTGCGATGATTCATACCTAGACCCTCACGATGTGCGCTTTATGATACGCGCCAAGATGCTGCGGCACGTTGCCCGCCGCCAAGAGGAAGTGAGATAGTCCATGTCAGCCCGTTTGCCCAGCCACACTGCCGCCCTTCGCCCGATAGCGGCCCGAATCTTTGCCTTTACCGCACTTGCGTTTTTGGCAGCATGTGACCTTGCTATTCCTGGTGCTGGGGGTAACTCCGGCCAACAAATCGACCCTGATGCGCCTGTTCAAGTCGCGTTGCTCGTCCCTGGTGGCACAGGTGAAGCTGAAGCAAGCGCGATTGCTGCAAGCATTGAAAACGCTGCACGTTTAGCGATTTCGGACCTGAACGGTGTTGAAATTGACCTGCGTGTTTACAACACAGCCCGCGACCCTGGGCAGGCAAGCCAGATGGCTGCGACTGCGATTGCTGAGGGTGCGAAGATTATCCTTGGGCCACTTGATGCCGCCAGCGCAAATGCGGTTGGCGTTACAGTCGCGCCTGCAAACGTTAACGTTTTGGCGTTCTCAAATAACCCTGCGATCGCGGGTGGTAACGTGTTTGTTCTAGGGAACACATTTGGCAACGTCTCTGACCGTTTGGTCAGCTATGCGGGCACTCAGGGCATCAACCAATTCATGATCGTTCATCAAGACGATCTTGCTGGTGCGGTTGGCCGCGATTCGATTGCGACATCCATCCGCTCTGCTGGTGGCACAGTTTCTGGAGTTGAAGCGTACCCGTTCAGCCAAGAAGGTATTTTTGCGCGTGCACCGGCGATTGCCGCAGCAACAAACGCGAGCGGCGCGCAGGCAGTATTCGTGACCGACAACGTGGCTGGTGGTTTGCCCATCTTGGCGACGTCCTTGGATGATCAGGGCCTTAACCCAGCCAACACACCGTTTGTCGGCATCACCCGCTGGGATGCAGCGCCACAAGCCGCAACACTTCCTGGTTTGCAGGGTGGTTTGTTTGCGATGGCAAATGCAGGCCGCGAAGCTGCGTTCCGTAATCGTTATGAAGCAGCATACGGTTCTGCGCCGCACCCGCTCGCTAGCATTGCCTATGACGGCATCGCCGCAATTGGTGCACTCGCTGCTACAGGTGATCGCAGTGCACTTACTGCAGGGTCTCTGACCCGCTCGGCTGGTTTCGCCGGAGCGACAGGTATCTTCCGTTTGCGTCCAGATGGAACCAATCAACGTGCACTTGCTGTCGCGCGGATCGTGAACAACCAAATTTCGATCGTCGATCCTGCACCGCAATCTTTTGGACGCGGTGGATCCTGATCTGACCTTTGATCCAAACCAACTGCCGGTCCCTGAGGACCTTATTTGCGCCGCGGAAGATATTCTCGACCGCGGTGCTTTGCGTGCAGCAATCAACGATGCAATTGCGAACTGTGGAACGGGTGGCGGCGAACGTCGTAAGGCCGTCGTCCCAATCCTAAAGGACGCATTTAACTTAGGACGCAAGCGGATTGCGGAAGCATTTCTTGCCTCGCCATTTGAATCCGTCCCGACCACGCAGGCCTATGCTTGGCTGACGGACGCAATCGTCATTGAAGTCTTTGTGCTGGCGCGGACACATTTGCACCCCCTCGCCAATCCAACAGAAGCAGAACGTCTTTCGTTGATTGCTGTTGGCGGGTCCGGTCGCGGTGAAATGGCGCCACATTCTGACGTCGATCTGCTGTTCCTTGCGCCTTACAAGCTGACCCCGTGGTCCGAGAGCCTGATCGAATCCATGCTCTATATTCTTTGGGATCTGAAGCTGAAGGTTGGTCATGCCAGTCGCACCGTCAAAGACTGTCTGCGCCTTGCGCGCGAGGATTACACGATCCGCACAAGCCTTGTTGAAGAACGCTTTTTGGTTGGCGATGCGGCCTTAGCCGCTGAGCTTACAGAACGTCTCCGCACCGAACTGTTCACCTCAACGATCCCTGACTTCATCGAAGCCAAACTTGCTGAGCGCGAAGAACGCCACCGCAAGCAAGGCGGTCAGCGCTATATGGTTGAACCGAATGTGAAAGAAGGCAAAGGCGGCCTGCGCGATTTGCAGTCGCTTTACTGGATCGGCAAATACATTCACGGCGTGAAAAACGCGGCCGAATTGGTGAATTTCAAGGTCTTCACACAAGACGAATATGAAGAATTCAAAGCCGCCCACGAGTTCCTTTGGGCGGTGCGCTGCCATCTGCATTTGCTAACTGGACGCGCGATGGACCAGCTGACGTTCGACATGCAAGTCGAGGTCGCGGACCGTATGCACTACAAGGATCGCGGTGGGCGTCGCGCGGTTGAACACTTCATGCAGGACTATTTTCGCTTTGCCACCGATGTTGGCGAGTTGACCCGCATTTTCCTCGTCGCACAGGAAGAAGCGATGCTGAAAGCAGAGCCGATGTTGCTGCGCCTGTTCAATCGCACCAAGAAGGCAAAAGCGCCTTATGCGATCAAACAGAACCGCCTGACAGTCGCAGCACCTGAAGCCTTCCTTCAGGACAAATTAAACCTGCTGCGCATCTTTGAGGAAGCCCTGCGCACAGGTACGTTGATCCACTCTGATGCAATGCGCCTTATCAAGGCCAACCTGTTTTTGATTGACGATGGAATGCGTGCCGACAAAGAGGCCCAGCGCATCTTCCTTGATCTGATGCTCAAGCACGGCAATCCGGAACGCGCGTTGCGTCGCATGAACGAGCTTGGCGTTTTGGGCGCATTCATTCCAGAATTCGAAGCTATCGTCGCGATGATGCAGTTCAATATGTATCACCACTACACGGTGGACGAACACACGATCCAAACCATCAGCCACCTGTCCAAAATCGAACGTGCGGAATTGGACGTAGAGCTGCCCGTTTCGGCCTCCATTCTTAAAGGCGGTATCAACCGTAAGGTTCTGTACGTAGCGCTGTTGTTGCATGATATCGGTAAGGGCCGCGATGAGGATCACTCGATCCTTGGGGCAAAAATCGCGCGCACTGTTGCACCACGCCTTGGGCTTTCCAAGAAGGACGCTGAAACTGTTGAATGGCTCGTGCGCAATCACTTGCTGATGTCAGACATGGCGCAAAAGCGTGACATTGCCGACCCACGCACCGTGCGCGGTTTCGCAAAGGCGGTGAAAACCAAAGAACGTCTGGATCTGCTGTGCGTGCTGACGGTGTGTGACATTCGCGGCGTTGGCCCTGACACATGGAATAATTGGAAGGCCGTGCTGATCCGCGGGCTTTATCGCCAAACACGGTTCGCGCTTGAGAACGGCATGGAGGCTCTGAACCGCGAAGAGCGTGGCACAGAGGCGCGTAAAAACTTGCGTGCCGCCCTTCCAGATTGGCCCGAAAAGAAACTTCGAGCGGAAGTCGCACGCCATTATCCACCGTATTGGCAGGGCTTGCACGTAACCGCGCACGTCGATTTCGCCAATTTGCTGGCTGGGGTCGGCACAGACGAAGTGCGCATCAACCTCACGCCAGATGAAGACCGCGATGCGACCCGCGTGTGTTTTGCGATGGCCGACCACCCCGGTATTTTCAGCCGCATGTGTGGGGCTTTGTCACTGTCGGGCGCGAACGTGGTGGATGCCCGTACGTTTACCACGAAGGATGGTTTTGCGACGGCGGCGTTCTGGGTGCAAGACAGCGACGGCCACCCCTACGAGGAAGCCCGCCTACCACGCCTTCGCAAAGTAATCGAACGCACGCTACATGGCGAGATCGTCCCGCGGGATGCCCTTGCCGACAAAGGCAAACTCAAGAAACGCGAAAAAGCGTTTCGGGTTCCAACTTCGATCACTTTTGATAACGAGGGCTCGGAGATTTACACAATCATCGAAGTCGACACCCGTGACCGTCTTGGCCTGTTGCACGATCTGACACGTACGCTCGCCAACGCAAACGTCTACATCTCAAGCGCGGTCATCGCGACCTATGGTGAACAGGTTGTCGATACCTTCTATGTTAAAGATATGTTTGGCCTGAAATTCCACGCCGAAAGCAAACGCAACGCACTGGAACGCAAATTGCGCGAGGCCATCGTACAGGGCGTTGAACGTGCGGATGTTTGAGGTGGGGCCTTCTACAAGACGTGGTCAAGGCAAAACCATGTGTTCAAATGAGTTTCGCTTACAGTAGTCGTGTGTTTTGGGCCCCTCCAAATCGTCCGCATATATCGCAGGAATGGATCAATGCGATCACCTATGTATTCAGCACATCTTGGTTATTACCAAAACGTTCGATCCATTAGCTTGGCGTCATTGTCATAACACTAGTGCGGGCAACCAACTCGGTCTTGAGGAGGGTGTGCACCGCGCTTGTTCGCCCATTTATACGGCTTACCAAGGTTTCGGCGGCCACGTTGCCCAGATCCAAGGCGCTTTGGCTGACGCTTGTCAGCCCCAGTTGAAGAAGCTCGCCGACACTAGAATTATCAAATCCTACAATCGACAGCTCTTGGGGCAGGTCTTTTCCAATCTGTCGAGCCGCAGACATAAGCTGGATCGCATCAAGGTCAGACCAGCAAAAAACCGCAGTCGGAAGATCGGAGCTCTGCAAATATTTGTGGGCCCAGTCGTTTGTGCGCCGTATGGGGTCGGACAGGTGGTGAACGTCGATATATTGATCCAGCCCTGCGGCACTCATCGACGCGCGGTACCCCTGTTCGCGATGATAATAGACATGGTTTTCAGGTGACTTGAACTGATCAAGCGTCACCATGGAGATCCGCTGGTGGCCCGCAGCAATCAGGTGATCAACCGCAAGTCGCGCCCCCCTCACGTCATCGGCGTTGATGGTATCAAAACTGGTGGCTTCGTCTGCGTGATAGGCGACGCAAGTGGTTGGCATTTGCACCCCGAAACGCATGATTTCATCCGCCGACATATGCGGCCCGATCAGAACCAGCCCATCCATTTGCTGATCTAACATCGAATTTGCCAAATCCAGTTCATTGGCACGATCCGCGCGACCCACACCAATCATAATGCGATAACCTGCGCCTTCTGCGGCTTCACGGATGCCGTAAATCAAGTCAGGCACAAACGGGTTGGCCAGATCTGACACCAGAACGCCGATGGTATAGGTTTTGCCCCGCATGGCACGGGCTGCAGTGTTGGGCCGATACCCGAGTTTTGCGATCGAAGCCTGAACATTTTCGCGCAACGATTCGCTGACGCCATATGCATTACGCAGCACCTTGGACACAGCCGAAACCGAAACGCCCGCGTCGGCCGCCACTGTTTTGATCGTAACTCTGGTTTTTTTACTCATATCTTTCAGTTCTTTAGATGCTCTGATCGCGTGCTGTTGTTGGTTCTTTTAGCGGAAAAGGAAAAAAATGAAACGCCTGATTGAATATTAGATCGAACCGTATAACGTTCTACGTGTATCGTTATACAGATTGTTTTGGGAGGTGCGGCACATCATGCGGGATCAGATGGACATACACGAAGGTGCATTGCAGCGCCGCCCCAACTGGGCCGCCAAGATGATCGCGCCAGAGTGTGACGCAGGCCAAGGCACCCAATCATCGTTTGTCAGTCAGGTCTTTGAACTTGATGCAGCCCCAGCTGACGCGCAGCTGCATATTTCCGCGCAGGGCATGTACCGCTGTTTTATCAATGGCCATCGTGTGGGCGCAGATGTTCTGACTCCGGGTTGGGTGAATTACGACAACCGCCTGCCGTTTCAAACCTATGACGTCGGTTCCCATCTTAAGGTTGGATCCAATCGTATCGACATCTGGCTGGGTGACGGGTGGCACCGATCACAGCTGATGTGGGACAAGGGCCATATCTTCAACTGCTGGGGCGATCACGTCAGCGCCATCGCCGAGATCACCACAGGCCAAACAATCCTCGTTAAAACTGACGAAAGCTGGCGCAGTGGGCTGCTTCCGATCCTGAAATCGGGCATCTATCATGGTGAAGATTTCGATGCGCGGATATCACGGGAAGCCCTATCCAAAGGCGTGACGCCGGTTACCTTTGATACCGATATGCTGACGTTGCAGGAATGCGGCACTGTGCGTGAATTGCCCGCGCATCCTGTTAGCGACAGTTTCACAGATGGGCAGGGGCGGACGATCTATGACTTTGCTCAAAACGCAGCGGGTTATGTACGCTTTGCAGTTCAGGGCGAGGCCGGCGCGAAAATTCGGATCGAACATTCCGAAATTCTGGGGCCTGATCAATCGTTCGACAATCGTAACTACCGCAGCGCCCGCGCAGAATTGACCTATATTCTGGCCGGAGGAGAGATGGAAACCTATCAGCCGTCCTTCACATTTCAGGGGTTCCGCTATGCGCGCGTCACGATCGAGGGCAACGCCGAGATCAAACATATCGAGATGATCCCGATCTCATCGGTGCCCGATCTTATGGCGGGGTTTGAATGCGACAATCCACTGGTGAACCGCCTTGTGTTAAACACGATCTGGTCCCAGCGGGCCAATTTCATTGAGGTTCCAACAGATTGCCCGCAGCGCGATGAACGTCTGGGCTGGACGGGGGATGCGCAGGTTTTCGCACCGACCGCCTGTTATCTCGCCGATAGTCAGCACATCTTGCGGAAATATTTGCGTGATGTGATCGCGGATCAACGGCCCAGCGGGGCAATCGCGCATTTTTCACCAGATCCCACACGTTTGCATCCTGAAAACTACGAAGGGTTCTTTGGCTCGACCGGTTGGGGGGATGTGATTACCGTGCTGCCCTGGACGCTTTATACCCATTACGGTGATCGGGACATTCTGTCGGAATGTTATGATGCGATGACCCGCTGGATGGAATTTGTCTGGAACATTTCGGATGGCCCGATTGTGCGCCCACCTGTGGCTTGGGGCGATAACGGATTTACCTTTGGCGATTGGTTGCAGCCAACCGGAGACACGCGGAAATCGAAACCTGCCATTGGCGATGATTGCGCGGCGACGCTGTATCACTACATCTCGTCTGATCTGATGATGCGGATCGCGGGCATTCTAGGCAAAGACGCGGATGCCACGTTTTATAAGGCGCGGGCCGATCAAATTCGCAGCGCTTTTGAGGGTGAATTTATCACGCCATCGGGCCGTTTGGCCTATTCTGACCAGACGTCCTATGCGCTGGCATTCCTGCATGATCTGATCCCCGACAGGCATCTTGAGGCGGCCAAACGCTATTTCCGCGATTCAATCGCAGTATCGCAGGGACGTATCGGAACCGGGTTCATCGGAACCCCGGCATTGCTGCCTGCTCTCGTGAAAATTGGCGCCGTCGATTTGGCCGCCAAGGTGTTCCTGCAAACCGATACGCCGGGGTGGATGTATCAGGTCAATCAAGGGGCCACGACGATCTGGGAACGCTGGGATGCAATCGGGCCGGATGGAACAATCTACGATCCGGATATGAACAGCTATAACCACTACGCCTACGGCGCTGTGTGCCAGTGGTTGTTTGAATCGGTCGCGGGCTTTCGGCCCGATCCCGAAGATCCCGGCTTTGGGCATATTATTTTCCAACCCTGCATTATTGCCGAACTCGGAGAGGTCAACGCCCACCACGACAGTACAGCGGGCAGGATCACGGCGGGGTGGTCGCTTCGGGGGGATTTGGTCACGTATACGATCAACGTGCCAGACGGGGCACGCGGGACGTTTGTGCCAGAAGACACATTCACAGACATCAAGATTGACGGCCAGCCCGCAGCAGACGGCACGCATGTGCCGCTGAGCGCTGGGGCACACATTATCACCTTTCGATACGCAGGATAATCAAGGCACGCACCGACAAGACAAGAATCTTTAACTGATGTGAGGAGGACATCATGACAATTCGCTTAAACAAACTCTTATTGGGCACAACAGCCGCAGGGCTGATCGCCACGGCCGCCGCGGCGGAAACGGAATTGACGTTTCTCGTTGATGTAGCACCAGATACAATCGCAGTATTTGAGGCCATCATCGATGCTTTCGAGGCGCAAAACCCCGACATCACCGTTGAGATTGAAACGCGTCCAAGCGGAGGAGAAGGCGACAACATCGTGAAAACCCGCCTTGCCACCGGCGAGATGACGGATGTTTTCCTCTACAATACAGGATCATTGTTTCAGGCCATCAATCCTGAAAACTTCCTTGTTCCGATCACCGACCAACCCTACGCCGACAACATCATTGACAGTTTCCTGCAAACAGTGACCGCAGGTGAAAACGTCTATGGTGTTCCCACATCCACGGCGATGGGCGGCGGGATTTTCTATAATATCCCGATCTACGAACAGCTTGGCCTTGAAGTGCCCACATCATGGGAGGCCTTTATGGCCAACAACCAGGCGATCAAGGACGCAGGTATGGTTGCCGTCGCGCAGACATACCGCGACACTTGGACGTCGCAATTGTTCGTGCTGTCCGATTACTACAACATTCAGGCCGACGTGCCGGATTTTGCCGAACTTTACACGATGAACGAAGCCAAGATCGCAACAACACCTGCGGCACTTCGCGGGTTTGAAAAGCTGCAAGAAGTCTATGAGGGCGGCTTTCTGAACGAGGATTTTGGTGCTGCAACATTTGACGATGGTCTGCGCATGCTAGCCAACGGCGAAGCCGCCCATTACCCGATGCTGACCTTTGCAGTCGGGGCCATTCAGGCGACTTATCCGGAGCGGTTGAACGATGTCGGTTTCTTCGCCCAGCCGGGCGATGATGCGGATAACAACGGGCTGACAGTGTGGATGCCATCGGGGCTCTATATCCCGCAATCCTCCGAAAACCAGGAAGAGGCGCATAAGTTCCTTGCGTTTGTGGCCAGTGTCGAAGCCTGCGATATCCAGACTGCGACCATCGGCGCACAGGGCCCTTATCTGATCAAAGGGTGCACATTGCCCGATGAGGTGCCGCCGGCTGTTGCTGACCTGCTGCCCTACTTCCAGGACGGCGGCCAGACAGCCCCCGCGCTTGAATTCCTGTCGCCGATCAAAGGCCCGGCGCTTGAGCAAATCACCGTCGAGGTCGGGTCCGGTATCCGCAACGCACTGGACGGAGCCGAGCTTTATGACAACGATGTACGCAAGCAGGCCCAACAGCTTGGTCTTCCAAACTGGTAAGACTGGTAACTGACCACGCCCTTCGCCCACGGTTTCAAGTGAGCGAAGGGAACTTGCAAAGGATGCGACATGCCAACTGCGCAGATCGAAAAAAAGCCCCGCAAAACATCAGGGTCCCCGTATCCGCTGTGGTTCTTTTTGCCTGCAGGCGTGATCTACGGTGTGTTGTTTCTGGTGCCGACTTTCGCGTCGCTATATTTCAGCCTGACCCGTTGGAACCTGTTCAATTCTACCTTCATCGGATTTGAAAACTTCCTGTCATTTGTGCAGGAACCTTTTTTGATTAAGGGGCTGATAAATACAGTCATTTTCGCAGTGTCTACCGCCCTTTTAAAAACCATCATTGGTTTGGCGCTTGGTATTTTGCTGACGTCCAACATTCGGATGCGGGGCCTGCTGCGCACGATCGCCTTCTTTCCGATTCTGGTGTCCACGATCGGCATCGGCATCACATTTGCGGTGATGATGCACCCGACACGGGGGATCATTAATGTTTCGCTTGAACTGATCGGAATTGACGGGCCCGGCTGGTTAACCGATCCGACGCTGGCGCTGTATTCTGTCGCCTTCGTAGAGGTCTGGCGTGGTGTTGGCCTTGCCAGTGTGATCTTTATCGCCGGTCTGGTGTCTATCCCGCGTGATTATTACGAAGCCGCGCGTATCGACGGCGCGACCAAGTGGCAGCAGTTCAAACGTATCACATTGCCATTGGTCCAACCTGCGACAGCGACCGTGATGATATTGTCCTTTGTCTATGGTCTGCGCTCATTCGAACTGATCTGGACCATGACCAAAGGCGGCCCCGGCTTTTCATCCGATGTCATCGCATCGGTGATTTACAAACAATACCAGGCTGGATTTTACGGTTTGTCGACAGCTGGGAACGTGATCCTTTTCATTCTGATCGCCGTTATGGTCATGCCCCTTGTCGCCTACTTCAACCGCCGCGAGGTAGACCTGTGAAACAGCTGCGTCCCGCCATTTTGGGCTGTATCACCCTCGTCGTGTTCTGCGTGATCTTTGTGGTGCCCTTTTTCTTTATCGCGTTGCAGGCGGTAAAAGACCGCCAAGGATCGTCGCTACTCAATTTTTCATGGCCGAGTGAAACGCAGCTTTGGCAGAACCTTGTCGATGTCGTTCAGGCGCGCGATTACCAGTTGCTGCTGGCCTATTTCAATTCAACAGTGATCACGGTGTTTTCGGTCACGGGGCTGGTGATTTTTGCGGCCATGGTGGGATACGTGCTGCAACGCCGCCCCAGCAAGTGGAACAAATACGTCAACTTCGCGGTGCTCGCGGGGCTGATGATCCCGCCGGCCGTCGTCCCGACGATCTGGTTGTTGCAGCAAATCGGATTGTTCAAAACCATCCACGGCATGATCCTGATCGAAATCGCCTATAACCTGTCGTTCTCGATCCTGTTGTACCGCGCTTTCATCGCGACCGTCCCACGCGATCTGGACGAAGCCGCGCGCATTGATGGCGCCAAACCGTTGCAGCTGTTCTTTCGGGTCATCCTGCCCTTGCTCAAGCCCGTGACAGTCACCAACATCGTCGTTCAGTCCATTGCCATTTTCAATGATTTCACCAACCCGCTGTATTACCTGCCCGGCAAAGACAACGTGACCGTCCAGCTGACGCTGTATAACTTCCAAAGCCAATTCTCGACGCAGTATCACCTATTGTTCATGAATATCCTGCTGGTCACGATCCCCCCGCTTATCGTCTTTATTTTCTTCAACAAACAGATCGTCGAAGGCATGACCGCCGGCGCAGTCAAAGGGTAGAACCATGTCAGGGCTTGAACTGAAAAAAGTGTGCAAATCCTACGGTGCCGTCGAGGTTATCAAAGACCTGAGCCTGCAAATCGAAAGTGGTGAATTTGTTGTTTTTGTAGGGCCGTCGGGCTGCGGAAAATCCACATTGTTGCGCATGATCGCGGGATTGGAGGATTGCAGCGGAGGGACCGTGGAAATCGGTGGTGAAGACGTCACCGATGCAGAGCCATCCGACCGGGGAATCGCCATGGTGTTCCAATCCTACGCGCTGTATCCGCATATGTCGGTACGTGACAACATCGGGTTCGGCCTGAGCCTTGCAAAAACGCCCAAGGCCGAAATGAACGCCCGTGTCGAAGAGGCCGCAAAGATTTTGCAGCTGACCGACTATTTGGACCGAAAGCCAAAGGCCTTGTCAGGGGGGCAGCGGCAACGCGTTGCAATCGGACGGGCCATTGTGCGTAACCCAAAAGTGTTCTTGTTCGATGAGCCTCTGTCCAATCTTGATGCCGCTTTGCGGGCCAAGATGCGGCTTGAACTGACAGAGCTGCACGCCAACCTAAACGTGACGATGGTTTATGTGACACATGACCAAGTCGAAGCCATGACCATGGCCGACAAGATTGTCGTTTTGAACAAAGGCGTGATCGAACAGGTCGGCAAACCGATGGATCTCTACAACAATCCGGCCACCGCTTTTGTCGCTGGTTTTATTGGATCACCCCAGATGAACTTGCTGGAAGGCGCAGCAGCAAGGAAGCTAGGCGCTGAAATCTACGGGATAAGGCCCGAGCATATCGATATTTCACGAGAGTCTGGTCTGTGGCGATCCACAGTCCGCCAGATTGAACGCCTCGGTAATGATGCGATCTTGTATCTTGATGTTGAGGACGTGGGATCACTCACGGTCACAACCGATGGCCAAACTGACGTTGTAATTGGTGACATGCTCTTTGCTACTCCGCAGCCGCAAAACGAGCACAGATTTCCGACGATTGCGCGATGAAATTCGTTGATTTCGACCTTTTCACGTCAATCCGTTTTACAGACCAACACATAGGCTACCGCGTGCCAAAGGACATTGGACTTAATCGATTTTCAAAAACACCCCTTCTTTACTGTTCAAGGGCTCCGTCAGCGACAATGACCTCCCATTCCGTTACTACAATCTCGACGAATTCGTCATAGGCAAGCCAATGAAGGATCATTTGCGGTTTGGATCGTCCTTGAGGCCCACAATAACCCGTCGTTGAATTGGTGAACCATGTTTTCACTTGTGGCCACGTTGCGCTTGCGATCAAGTTTTGCACGACTTCTCATCAGAAATGAACAAGGTAGGAGCTAGACTTTTCCTGACGCAATGAAGACACCGACGTGAGACATTCATCCGATGCCTGCTTTTGCCGCTGGAGCTTTGGCTACGCGTGGCCTTCGGTCTGCGTTTTATGCACGCCCTCGCTATCAGCAAAACGACTGAACTGGCTGGATCGCGGGGGCCAAGCGCGAGGACACAAAGCAACGCAGACTGGAAAAGATGCTTTCAGAGCTTGCAGCAGGCCATGGCTACATGTGAATGGAGTGGCACCCAAAGCCGCGTAAGGAAGACTAACTTGAAACCGATCCGCCTTATCTCTGGCTTTTTGACTGTTGGTGTCTGGACGCTACTAAGCCGCGTTCTTGGATTTGTACGTGACATCCTGATCGCGGGCTTTCTGGGCGCTGGTCCCGTGGCCGAAGCGTTTCTTATTGCTTTCGCCCTGCCCAATATGTTCCGCCGCTTCTTTGCCGAAGGCGCATTCAACATGGCCTTTGTGCCGATGTTCTCAAAGAAGCTGGAGAAAGGCGAAGACCCTGTCGGGTTCGCACGTGATGCGTTTGCGGGGTTGGCGACGATCCTGATTGTTTTAACGGTAATCGCCCAAGTGATCATGCCGTGGCTGGTGCTGGCGATGGCTGGTGGTTTTGCCGCTGACGGGCGGTTGGATTTGGCCGTGGGCTACGGGCGCATTACCTTTGTCTATATCCTGTTCATCTCCTTGGCGGCCCTTGCGTCTGGTGTTTTGAATGCTTCAGGTCGGTTCGCAGCTGCTGCGGCGGCACCTGTTTTGTTGAACATTGTCCTTATTACCGCCGTCTGGCTAAGCAGCGCAGGGTGCAAATGCTCGCCGGAAGAACTGCAGGCATGGGCCGGAATGTTCCTTGCGTGGGGCGTGCCGATTGCAGGCGTTGCGCAACTGGCGCTGGTCTGGTGGGCCGCGCACCGTGCTGGATTTACGTTGCTACCGCGCCTGCCGCGCATGACACCCGAGATCAAACGCCTCGCGATTATCGCCGCCCCTGCGATGCTGGCGGGCGGTGTGGTGCAGATCAACCTGCTGGTTGGACGCCAAGTCGCAAGCTTTTATGATGGTGCCATTGCATGGCTGTCTTACGCTGACCGCCTATACCAACTGCCACTGGGCGTTGTGGCGATTGCATTGGGTGTGGTTTTGCTTCCTGACCTCAGCCGCCGCCTTGCTGCGGGTGATGATGCTGGTGGTCGCGATGCGTATAACCGTGCGTCCGAACTCGCGCTGGCGCTGACCATTCCGGCCGCCGTGGCGCTAATTGTGATCCCTGTGCCGTTGGTCGAAGTACTATTTATGCGCGGTGCTTTCACGTCTGATGATGCTGCAGCCACGGCCCTTGCGGTGATGGTTTACGGTGCTGGCCTCCCAGCATTCGTGCTGCAAAAGGCGCTTCAACCTCTTTATTTCGCACGCGGGGACACCAAACGTCCGTTTTATTTTGCCGTTGTTGCGATGGTGGTGAATGCTGTCGTTGCGATTGGGTTGTCGTTTTACGTGGGTTACATCGCGGCCGCGATTGCGACCACGCTCGCAGGTTGGGTTATGGTTTGGCAGTTGTGGCACGGAAGCCGTTCTATGGGCGATGCCGCAAAGTATGATGCGCGCTTCAAAAGCCGCTTCTGGCGGATTGTGCTGTCATCCATTCTGATGGGGGCCGTGTTGTTGGGCGTAGTGTTGCTGGTTGGCCCTGCCCTTGGAATGGCGACCATCCGTTATTTCGCATTGGCAGTCGTCGTGTTCATCGGGATCGGAAGCTATTTTGGAATCGGCCACTTGATGGGCGCGTTCAGACTGTCCGAATTCAAGGCAGCAATGCGCCGCGGCTGATGGAATTGAGTATTTAAGAGCCAAAGAAGCTGGAAAGAGTCAGGTTCCAGCCCAGAGGAGCTCTATCCGCAACCCACCGGGTTCGGCGAACATCATGTGTTGGCGCGGACCACTGCCCATTGGTTCGGGCATGAATTCGATTATGACGCCACTCGTTTGTTTAAGCGTCGCGGCGAGAGAACTTAGGGTTTCCTCATCGGCGACTTCAAGCGCGAGGTGATGCAAGCCCAGTCCGATTTTGCGGTCAAACGGTGCAGGTGTGTCCGTTTGCACTTGCCACAACGTCAGGCGCAATGATCCGTCTGTTACAGTCGTGCGCGGATAGCTTTCATCGCGCGCGGTTACATCCCAGCCCAAAACATCCACAAAGAAGTCGGTCGTTTGGTCAAGATCGCGCACCGTAAGGCCGAGGTGATTGAGGCCCTGTGTTTTTGCCATGATCAATCTCGCTGACGGATGCGGTACAGGAAGGCAGCCCAACCACCAGGTGCGAGAAGCGGGGCGATGAACAGACCGACGAGGAAGCCCGCAACTTCGGCGATCCAAGTTGGGGAGGAGCCGAAAATCATTGAGTAAACGAGCAGAAGGCCAAGCAGGATGCCGATGAGCGTGAACGCTTTATACTGGTTATCCCCCATGCGCCCGAGTGTGAGCCACATCAAATAGGTATAAGCCCCGATCAGCCCATATACGCCGGGGTAAGCGCCAATAAGCTGTGTGTTTTGCCACGATAGGGCTCCGTAAACGGCTGCGCCTAGTATTGAGCACACGAAAAACAGGATTAAAAACGCGGTCGCGCTGAAGATTTCGCCAACGAATTTTCCAAGCGCAAGAAGCAAAACGCAGGCCCAGAGCGCGTGGGTGAAATTGGAGTGCACAAACGGGTAGGTTACGAAGCGCTTATAATAGTCGAATGATCCGCGGCCACGCTCAAACACTTCGGTCATGATCTCGGGGTAGAACTGTATCTCTCCAAAGACCGCGGATCGCCAGCCGACGCCTTGCGCGCCACCGATCATACCATTGCCCGCCGCACTCAGCGTGAGTTCAACCCCCGCAATGATCAAAACCAGTATCAGCGGCACCAACGGAACGGCGTTAAACGGGTTTTCAGCTTGGTCAGTGTCGAGCATCGGGCGGTCCATTCGGTTGACGGCGTACAGGGGCATGGGTAAGCGGTTGTGAAACCGAAATCCAGCTTTGGAACGCATCATGACCGAAACCACTTTCACACCGCGCGTCTTTTCCGGCATCAAACCATCCGGTGGTTTGACCCTTGGGAACTATCTGGGTGCGATCAAACGCTGGGTCGACATGCAAAGTAGCGACATGGAAAGCATCTATTGCGCCGTGGATTTACACGCGATCACCGTGTGGCAGGACCCTGAGGCGTTGAAAAACGGCACGCGCGAATTGGCGGCGGGGATGCTGGCGTCCGGCATTGATCCAGAGCAGTCCATCCTGTTCAACCAATCCCAAGTCCCTGAACACGCGCAACTGGCATGGATCTTCAACTGCGTGGCCCGTGTTGGCTGGATGAACCGCATGACGCAGTTCAAGGACAAGGCCGGTAAGAACGCGGAAAAAGCATCGCTTGGACTGTATGCCTACCCGTCCCTGATGGCGGCTGACATTCTGATGTATCACGCAACGCATGTGCCCGTTGGTGAAGACCAAAAGCAGCACGTCGAACTGACACGCGATATCGCCAACAAGTTTAACAACGATTTTGGCGTCGATTTCTTCCCTGTGACCGAACCGGTGATCGAAGGACCGGGTATGCGGGTTATGAACCTGCGTGACGGCACCAAGAAGATGTCCAAGTCCGGTGAAAGCGACATGGAGCGCATCAACATGCTTGATGACGCGGATAAGATTGCCAAGAAGTTCAAAAAGGCAAAGACAGACCCTGAAGGGCTGCCGGAAACCGTTGAAGGACTTGAAGGACGGCCTGAAGCCAAGAACCTCGTCGATATTTATGCGGGCTTGAACGACATGACGCCAGAAACGGTGATCGCGGAATATGCGGGCGCACAGTGGGGCAAGTTCAAACCGGCACTGGCCGATCTGGCGGTCGCAAAACTCGCCCCAATTTCGGACGAGATGAAGCGTTTGATGGATGATCCCGCCGAGATTGACCGCAAACTTGCACGTGGCGCTGAAAAGGCGCGTGCGATTGCGTCACCGATTTTGGAGAAGACCTACGACATCGTTGGGTTGCTTCGTTCCTGATCTGAAGGTTGGGTATAGTCTGTTGCAGATATGGATTGCGCGTTTGTGCGCAGTCCTGCACAATCTCCGTGTTTAATGGAGACAATGATGCGCAAGTTCCTCGTGATCCTTGATGATAGCCGCGAATGCCTAAACGCTATGCGGTATGCGGCAATGCGTGCTGCCAAAACCGGCGGCGGTGTTGAGGTGCTTTCCATTATTCCACCAGACGAATTTAACCACTGGATCGGCGTGGCGGATGTGATGCGTGCGGAAACCCGCGAACGCATCGAGGTGCATTTCGAAGTTTTCGCTAAATGGATGCGTGACAAACAGAACGTCGACCCTGAACTGGTGATCCGTGAAGGTGTTCCAGTGACAGAGATACTCTCGCAGATCGACGAGGACCCCGAAGTGGGTGTCCTCGTCCTTGGGGCCGCCACCGGCAAGAAGGGCCCAGGCCCCCTGGTGACGCAATTGACCAAATCAGCCAGTGAATTGACGATCCCGATTACGATTGTTCCGGGCGATATGTCCAAGGAACGGCTCGATGCGGTCACCTGATCCGATGAACCGCGCGGCTCTTTTCGGATTCTGCCTGCTGTTTCCGGCCCTTTGCCTTGCATTCTGGGGCCTGACACGCGTGATGGTTCCAATTTTCGGCTATGGGCTGGCTTTGGCGGTGTATTGGGCTGTGTTGATCGGGCTCATGATCTGGCAACGGCAGCGCATCGTCTGGCCTGCCCGCCCGTTCTGGCCTTCAAAACCGGTGGTCGCCATTCAGATCGTGATGATCATCGGGGTGACAGGCGCATCAGCCCTGGCAATTGGCGAAGGGTTGGCCCTCCCGTTTTGGGCCATTATCGCCGTCATCGTCTTTGCGCTGTGCAACGGAACATTGGAAGAAATGTTCTGGCGTGGCACCGCCATGGGTAAATCTGCCACCAAACGCGATGCGGTGCTTGTCTTGGCCGCCTTCACTCTGTGGCATGTGGCGCTTTTGTTTGCCACCGGAGTGGTGGTGACAGGCGGCGCGGCCGGAATGTTGGGCGGTGCCTTTGCCGGCGGCGCCGTTTGGAGCATCGCCCGAATGCAAACGGGCAATCCCGCATTCGCAATTGTGGGCCATGTGCTTTTTAACCTCGCTGCGTTCACAGAACTGGCCTTGCGCAACGTCTGACAAAGACTGATTCTCGACTTTGGGCCAGCGCAGGCCCCCATTTCTTTGACATTACCCCACACGCCGCCGTGCGCTTTGTGACAGAATGCATTGATTTCGCGAAATAATGCTCACCCCGCGGGGAGTGGAATGAAATAATTTCCGCTCACGTTTTTGCGTTACCGCCCTTCACGTGAACATTTGAAACCTCCCTACGTGAGGCAGCGCACAGGTCAGCCCCCCCTTCTGTGCGCCAATGCGGGAGAAGTGGCCTTGGGGCCGCCCTGACGGTTCGTCAAGCCCCTAAGCACGTCACAGTATCCTCAGTTTTTCGTGACCGGCAGGGCCCTTCCGAACTGCCGGTTTTGGCCCCAGCTTGAGGTCATCGAAACGCAGCACACCGCTGCAGACAAATCACCGCCCCAATGACCGGGGCACATCAAACCGCCCCAAACGGGCCCCGAAAGGAAATACCATGTTTAAGACAGTAACTCTCGCAATCGCAGCAATCGCAGCTTCCGCAACTATCGCATCTGCAAACATCAACGACCTGTCCAACTTCTCAATGGAGCAGGACCGTGGCAG
>CALBVZ010000018.1 GCA_937969445.1 uncultured Octadecabacter sp.
TAGAATCACTTGCGATTAGCACCTTGTACGGCATAGTCATACATGTCGGATGGAGTATGACCGTTTGGTCCCGTCTCCGACACACGCCAGAACATCACTGCTTTTACATTTGATAGGTCCCGCATGAGGTGGGATCGGGCAGCGACAGAAAAAACAGGCTGGATATACCTTCATGAAGTCTTCTCGATCCCGTTCGCGGAATAAGAACCGCAACAACAACCGTCCATCAGGTGGCAATATCGTCAACCGCGTGTTTGACAGCTCGGGGCCTGAGGGAAAAGTGCGCGGCACTCCGCAGCAGATCGTTGAGAAATATACCCAGCTACACCGCGACGCGATCTTGTCAAATGACCGCGTGAACGCAGAAAATTTCGCACAGCACGCTGAGCACTACACACGTATGCTTGCCGAAGCACAAAAAGAGATCGACGCTAAACGCGAAGAGCAAGAGAAGCAACAGCGTGAGCGTCAGGCGGAGCAAGACAAGCAAAACCGTGAGCGTCAAGCCGAACGTGACCGTGAACGCGCGGATCGTTTGAAGGCGCAAGAAGAGGCCGCAGCGGTTGCGCCAGTTGAACAGCCACAGCCAGTTCAGATCGAAGCTGGCGATTCAGGATTGGTTGCGACACCCGAAGAGGCCGCGCCAAAGAAACGCCGCACCCGCAAGCCAAAGACGCGGCCCGATAAACAGCCTGAGGGCGATGCGACACCTGAGGGTGGCGCAGCACCAGAAGCGGCAGAGTAATTCAAAGGCCCTCGGAAACGGGGGCCTTTTTCTATTAGTAACAGTGTTTCGAATTGGCTGCGCCAATCCGATCAAAAGGGGGCGTTGCCCCCGTCCTGCGGACTCCCCCAGAGTATTTTAGAGCCAAAGAAGGTTAGGTGGCTTTGAGGCTGCGGGCGAGGGCGCAGAAGCCTTCGACGTCGATTTGTTCGGCGCGCTCTGTTGGTTTGATGCCGGCGGCGTTCAGATGGTCTTCGATGTCAGGGCTGAGGGACTTCAGCGAGGAGCGCAACATTTTGCGGCGTTGGTTGAAGGCGGTGGCCGTGACATGTTGCAGCATCGCGGCGTCAGCTGGGAAGCGCGGTTCTGGTAGCGCTGTGAGGTGGACCACGGCGCTAGAGACTTTTGGTGGAGGTGAGAACGCTTCTGGTGGAAGGTTCATCACGATTTTTGCATCGGTGCGCCATTGAGACAGGATCGCGAGGCGGCCGTAGGCTTTGGAGCCAGGTTCAGCGGTAATGCGTTGTGCGACTTCACGTTGGAACATCAGTGTCAGGCTGTCCCAGAAGGGCGGCCATTCTGGGGGCGTAAGCCAGCGCACCAGCAATTCTGTGCCGATGTTGTAGGGCAGGTTTGCTGCGACGCGGATTGGCGCGGTGAGGTGGTCGAGCGGGTTGATGTCGAGGGCATCGCCGCTCATGACCGTAAGGCGGTCGGGATAGGCATCCGAGATTTCAGCCAAAGCGGGCAGACAGCGTTCGTCTTTTTCGATGGCAAGGACGCGGCGGGCGCCTTCCGAGAGGAGGCCACGTGTTAGGCCGCCAGGACCGGGGCCAATTTCAAGGACGTCGTGATCTTCGTTGCGCCCAGATAGGCGCGCAATCTTTGCCGTCAGGTTCAGATCGAGCAGGAAGTTTTGGCCAAGGGATTTCTTGGCGGCCAATCCGTGCGTGTCGATGATCTGTTTAAGGGGCGGGAGGGTGTCGATGCTCATGTGCGGGCCTGTGCCATGTTTGCGGCCATGCGCAGTGCTGCGATCATGGAGGTTGCGTCTGCGGTTCCGGTGCCTGCGATGTCAAAGGCGGTGCCGTGATCAGGTGATGTCCGTACGAACGGCAGGCCGAGGGTGACGTTCACACCACCAGAGAAATCCAGCGTTTTGATCGGGATCAGGGCTTGGTCGTGGTACATACAGATTGCCGCGTCATAGCGTGCACGGGCGGCGGGGTGGAACATGGTGTCAGCGGACAACGGACCTGCAATGTCAAAGCCTTCAGCGCGTAGGGCGTCGAGGGTTGGGGTGATCATCTCGATTTCCTCATGGCCCATCTTGCCACCTTCGCCTGCGTGCGGGTTTAGCCCAGCAACGGCGAGGCGTGGTTTGGCGATGCCGAAGTCACGTTTGAGGGCAGCGTGGGTGATGAGGATCGTATCTGTTAAGGTCGCAGCGGTGAGCTGTTCTGGGACCTCTGACAGCGGGATATGGATGGTCGCAGGTACGACACGCAGCATTTCACTGGCGAGCATCATAACAACTGATGAACGCCCTGCGAGAGCTGCGAGGTATTCCGTGTGGCCCGGATAGGCGAACTGGGCGCCGTCAATGAGGGCCTGTTTGTGGATCGGGGCGGTGCAGATTGCTGAGGCTTCGCCAGATTGAACGAGCGATACTGCGTCCGCGATGGACGCGATTACGCCTTCGGCATGTATAGGGTTTGGGGTGCCCGCAACGCGGGGCGCACCGAAATCACGTGACAGAACGGGAAAGGTGGTGGCGGTTGTCGCATCTGTGGCTGTTTCGACCGCCTGCCATTTCGTGCCGTCGGGCAAATGGGTCGGGTCACCGATCCAGACCATCGGAATGTCAGCACCCACGGCGTTCCATGCAGCAACGGCGATCTCAGGGCCGATGCCAGCAGGTTCACCGCAGCTAATTGCAATGGGTTGCATCAAGGGTAGGAGACAGTGGCAGCAGCACGCAGGTCAGCGAGCAGTGCATCGGCGTAGGTTGTCAGACGTTGAGACAACAGCTGTGCGCGGATGGTTTCGCGATCTACGCCGTCACCAAGCGCTGGTGTTCGGCCACACATCATCAAGAATACCAATGTTTCACCGTTTGCGCGGGTGAGGGTGTAATTGGTTTCGCCTGCATCAAGGGATGCAAGGATCAGTGCAACATCGGCGGGGATGTCTGCTGGCGGCAGCACGTCACGCTGAAGGCGTTCCTCGGGCAGGCCACGGGCCACACCGTAAAGATCGTCGCAGGTGTCAACACGTGCATCAACACGCGCGGCTTCGCGCAGGCCAGCGTCTGATAGACCACCTGCGATGTAAAAGGCCGCGTATTCAATTGCCGCTGGTTCGGGTGCCGCGCTTGGAACTTCGCGCACACCGCGCATTTGGAATAGGGCAACGCCGTTGGTGATTTGGATCGGGGCCGTGACTTCACCAGGGGTAAGGTCGAGCAATACGCCGCGCAGACCTGCAGGGTAGTTGGTGATGGGCAGCCAATCGAGGCGACCGCCACGGGTTCGCGAGGGTAAGGCTGAGACACGACGGGCTTCGGCCTCAAATGCTGAGGTGGATGTCAGTTGAGCGATGCGATTGGCCGTTGCGATGGCAGCTTGCGCACGTGGGGGCGGGGCCGGAATGATGATTTCATTCAGCAGGACTTCGATGCTGGATGAGCCTCCAGATTGTCCAAGCGCTTGGTCGATGTCGGCCTCGGAAACCTGTGCACGGTCGCTGAAGCGTGTGCGAATGTAGTCGCGCCAGCTGACGTTAACGCGCACAAAATCGCGGAAGGTTTCTTCTGAAACACCGGCTTGCCCAAGAACGGTGATGAACTGATCCAAAGACATGTTCGCACGCGTGGCGAATTCTGCCATTGCGCCACGCAAACCTTCGTCGGTAATGCGCAAACCAGCGGAATTAAGAGCTTCGAGTTTGAGGCGATCTTCGACCAGCTGTTCGCGGGCCAATTCTTCAAGATTGCCAGGTGTGCGGAAAACACGCAGCATAGCAACGCGCTGGTCGATTTCAAATTCACTTACGACACTGTCGTTCACGGTGATCGCGGGTGCAAATTGCGCCGTGGCGAATGTCGGGGTCATCAGGGCCAGCGATGTGGCGATGGCAGAGATCAGAACGCGCATCGAAATCCTCGTCTTTTTTGTCTACTCGGGTCGTTTCTTAGGTCTTGGTCTTTACTTCGTGCAGTGACGTGATGGGATACCTGTCGCGTTTCCGGCGCTAAAGCCGTTCAACCCGATCGAAAGCCCAAAGTCCGTGCTTGGCGTAAGTGTAGTGGAAGATGTGAAGCGGCGCGACACCGAAAAATCAACCGTTACACATTCGTTTTGCCAACCAATTTCTAGGCCAGATTGGGTCGGTGCGGTTGAGGCCACATCATAGCGTGCATCTAGTCCCATCGACCATGTGTTGTTGAAGCGGTATGTCGTATCGAAGGTCCATTCTGACACATCTACGGTGCGGGACTCGTTCAAATCCGTCGGCAAGAAGATGTAGCCCGCACTTAGGTCGAGCTTTCCGCCAGTCCAGCCAGCAAGGGTTTCTGAGCGTGTAACGGCCAGGGTGTCATCTACGAGAACACGGCCGTCAAAAGTAAAGCCCGCAGGTGTGCGTAACTGCCCCGCGATAAGCCAGTCAGAAGACGTTCCGCGCAGACCTGACGTTTCAGAGAAACTAAGATCAGACGTTTCGCGAAAAACCCGCCCGACAGTTAGGGTGCTGTCCCATCCGTTTGTGCCAACACGCGTCCACGACAGACCTGCTGCACCGCGCAGACCTGTTTCAACGGCGTCTTCGCCTGCAAAACGCGACAGGGCGAGTAGATTGGCTTGGTCAAATTCCGTCGCGGTGCTGTCTTCGTTGGTTACGGTGTCGCCCTGAACATCGGACCATGCCAGTTGGAACATTGGTTCCAAAACATGGGTTGCTTGGGCGGTTTGGCGGATAAGGGGGTAGCGCAGTGTTGTTTGCGCATAAATCGTGCTGCGTAAGGTGTCATCGACGAGATTGTCGTCGCTGACGTTGTAGTAGTCGAAATCAAGTCCGACCGTGCCATCCACTACAAGGCCGTATTGCGTGACATGGTCATTACGCCACGCGGTTCCAACGCTGACGCGGGCGACGTCGCGGCCAGCCAGATCACTCAAAATCACGCGCTGAGTGTCTGTTTCGCGGTAATGACTTTGCATATCAGACGTGAAGCTAAGGGTGCCGCCCCAGTTTGGTGTCACGCGGCGTTCCCAGCTTATATCTGCAAGGAGGGGCGGGAGCGTGGCGGAGTTTTCGCCGGATCGCAGTGAGCTGAAATAGGTCAACGAGGCTTGCGTCAGGTCGCGGTCACGCACGCGTTCGAGTGATATTTCGCTGTCGAGACGGTCTTTGTCGGAATAGTCATATTCCAAAAGGTAGTCGTCGTCAGAAGTGTATTCGACATCAAAACGCAGTTTGATGTCATCTCCGAGGTCAAAGATACCGTCGGCAAAAACATATGCGCGTGTTTCCGGCGAAATGTCATCGCGGGTCACAGCAGCATCAACGGTTATATCCCCACGCAGAAATGCTTGCCGGTACGCCGCTTCTAGTGTCGTCGTTGAGGTCGACAAGTAAGGGGTTAGCGTTAGATCGCGATGGTCGCCGAGTTTGATAAAGTAGGGGAGCCGAATGCCCGTACCCAAACTGTCGGATGAGGAAATGCTTGGTGTTAGCAGACCCGTTGCGCGGGACAACGTTGGGTCAGGCAGGCGCATGCGAGGCAACCAAAAGATTGGAACACCAACAACGCGGAACGACGCATCGTCAAAGTAAAGCTGCTGCTCGTCTTGGTCGTGGATCACGCGGCGGGCGCGGATTTCCCATAGGGGCGTTTCGCCGCTTTCACAGATTTGGCACGACGTTGCCGCAACTTGGTACAGCTGGGTGTAGCGCCCTTCGACGCGATCAATTTGCGACGCCGCCATTTGCAATTGTTCGTTTAGCACCAAACGGGCACCGCGCAGGATGCCGTTTCTAAGTTGCGGATCAAGGGAGGCGCTGTCGGCGGTGAAAATCATACCGTCAGACCCTGTGACAAACAGCGGACCTTCGATTGTTAGCCTGTCTGTGGCTTGGTCAAACGTGATGCGCTGCGCGGACAGGCGCGTCCCGTCAAAGAAGACTTCGACATTGCCCTGCGCGATAAGTTGTTGGCCGCCAGCGGGGACAAAAACGCTATCGGCAACAAGGGTCGCCGCGCCTTGGGCAGAGGCCAGCATCGGCAACAGCGTAAACAACAAGGTGAGTAAGAAACGCATCAGCCGTCCTCAAGGTGTAACAAAAAGCCAAGGGAGGCTGCGATGGCCGCAATAGGCGGCGCCCAAGCGGCAAGAACCGCAGGAATCTGCCCGTTCTCGCCCAAGATTTGCGCGAAATTGCGTAAAAAGAAAAGCGCGAAACAGATTAGAATCGCCGCCAAGACCATGACGCCGGTTTTCCCGCCGCGTTGGTGGCGCATCGTGAACCCTGCTCCAATCAAAACCATGGAAAGCAGGAATGCCGGAAGCGCGAGTTCCATTTGCAGCCAGACCTGATGTCGGGTTGCTGAAAAGCCGGCGACTTCAAGGCGCGCAATGAAGGTGGGGAGGTCCCAGATTGGAATAGAAGACGGCACGCCGAAGCTATCGCGGATCTCATCCGCCGTCAGCGTTGAGGGGATGCGTAGGGTTTCGTGAATTGTCGCCCATTGTTCTGCAACGCGGTCGTCGCCCAAGGGCCAAACCTTGGCGTTCGTCAATTCCCACGCGCCAGCCAGCAAGGTTGCGGATGCCGCTTCAATGCGCCGTGTCGGGCCGCTTTCTGGTGCGAAGGTGATGAAGGACACGTTCTGCAATTCTGTCCCATCAAGGTTGGACGCAGCAGCGCGGATCACGGTTTGCGTGGTTTCATTGCCTTGGCGCAGCCAGAGCCCATTCTCGGAGATCGACAAGATCGAGGATTCACCGGAACGCAGGGCGGTTTCACGTGCTTCGAACTCTTTCGAGGTTGCCGCAACGATAGGATTGAAAATGCCAATTGTGATCGCGCCAATAACGAGCGTCACAAAGAGCGGCGCAAGCAACGCACGAAGGGCTGAGCGCCCAGCAGCGCGGGTCACAACCAATTCTGAGGAGCGCGACAGTCCAAGGAACATCGCAAGGGTCGCCAGCGCGGTGATCAGGGGCAAGATGCCATAAATACCGCTAGGGAGGTTTAGCAAGCTTAGCTGGAACAATTCCCAAAAAGTAGCTTTGCCGCCAAAACGACGAAGTTGTTCCACGAGGTCAATCAAGACCATCAAAATGAAGAACGACCCAAACGTCGCAGCGAAGGTCCATGCGAACCGACGGGCAAAATAGCGGTGCAAGATCATATCGCGACCTCGCTCGGCACTGCTTTAGGGCGGCGTTTGAAGAAATAGGGCCGCGTTGCAATATATAACAAGGCGACAGATATCGCAGCGCCGCTAATGCCCGCGAGGTAAACGAACGGCCACAAGGCCTCACTGCCACGGGCAATGTTGGTGCCAACGCTTTCAAGAACCTTCAACAGGATCACTAGACCGACAGCAAAGACGATATAGCGCCACAACCCAAAGCGGCTGAACCCACCAACAATCAACGCCGAGAATCCAAGAAGACTTGCGATAAACCCAAGTGTGGATTGCGCTATCCGGTCATGACCTCGAAGCTTGAGTGAGAGGGCGGATTGGTTGGTCGATTTTATAATCTCAGGCGTGGGGTTAAGTAGGGCCCAAGTGGAAAGTCCGTTCACTGACGTAGACTGTGGCGTCACGTCGCCAATCAATCCACCAATGTCATAGGCGAAGTCTTCAAACGACGTCGTGAGCAAGCGGTTGGTTTCAACGTTCAGCGTTTGCGTTAGCCCTTCAACCATAACCAATTGGGGCCCATTGTCTGTGCGCACAAGGTATGCGCGTGACGCTGTATAGGTTGTGCGTTGGGTCTCAGACGAGGATTCCGAGATGAAGATATCCAGCATCTCACCGTTCGGCGAGACCTCACCAATGTAGAATGTCACGTCTGGGTTGGGTGTCAGGAACTCCCCAGGTGTAAGAAGGCGCGCGGTCATGTTTTGGGAAATCTCAGCCTGACGCAGTATTAGGCGTTCTGTCGATAGTGGCACAAGGATATGCGTGAGGATGGACATCAAGATCGCGACGATCAGGCCAAAGTAGACAACGGGCCGCGCAAGGCGAAATGGGGAATATCCGGTTGCCTGAACGACCGTCAGCTCTGATTCCGAGGCCATGCGATTGGTGACGTAAACGGCGGCGACAAATGCGGACAGCGGCAAAACAATGCGGATGATACCGGGCAGGGACAGGGACGTAAGTTCCAGAAACACCCATGCGGACTGACCATCAGCAATGAGGCGGTCAAACAAGCTTACAGCGCGGTTGATCCAATAGATCAGCACAAGGATGAGCGAAAAGAACCCAAACAGGACAAGGAGCTGCGACAGCAAATAGCGGTCAAATTTCCCCACAGTCTGTGCCCCCCTTAATTGACATACCAATAGTGGCAACTTGCTACCCCATTTGACGGGCGGACCCAAGTGCTGTCTGGCCTTTGGTGCGGGCGCAAGCTACCAATTGCCTAAAGCAGAAATCCACAACCCAACAGGTGTTCCATGACTGACCTTCCAAAGCTGCAAATTTCCGAAACAAACCTGACCGATTTGGCTACACGCGAAGGCGTGATTGCCGTGTTCGTAACGCCTGACAACGCGTTGGATCAAAGTGCACGCAAAGTGAATGGTCTGTCGAAAAAGGGGATCATGCGGGCGGTGGAAAACCCACAATTTGCCAAGGCTAAGGTGGGCGAAGGTGTTGTTATGTCATACCCGGTCGGTCTTGCTGCACAAAAGGTCATCGTGGTGAAACTGCCGCGTCGCCCGTCTGTTGAGGAGGCGCGCAAGGCTGGCGCATCTATCGCAAAAGCGCGTGGTGACGGTGACGTTTTGATCATGGGTGGCAACATCGGGCGCATGGAACAGGTC
>CALBVZ010000019.1 GCA_937969445.1 uncultured Octadecabacter sp.
ATGTTGGCGTCGCCGAAATGATCTGCCTCGTCGTCGTATGACGGCAGCACAATATCACTGACCGCGGATGCACGCATAACGGTGTCGCACATAGTTTTTGGCGTGTCCCAAAGACGTGGGCGCAGGTTGGAATCAAATACAATCGTTTTGCCAGCCGCGCGTGCCTTCGCAACGGTATCAAGCAGGGTTTCACGCCCCTTGGCATCCAGAATTGCCATGGTAATTCCAGAGAAATAGATCACGTCGCTGTCGTCTGTCGCGGCCTTTAGCGCTGCTGGGTCATCGGCCAATAGCCGGGCCGCAGACGAGTCGCGCCAATATGAAAAGCTACGTTCGCCCTTGTTTAGACTGATAAGGTATAATCCAACAGAGCGATCAGGGCATCGCACCATGTGTTTCGTGTCGATACCTGCATGCGTCATCATATCAAGCATCTTATCCGATGCGCCATCCGTTCCGACGCGGCTAACGAAGCGCGATTGGCAGCTTGGGTACAAAACTTTAGCATACCACGCCGTGTTGAACGTATCGCCCGCAAAGCCGAACTTGTATTCGTTGGCGTTAATGGTTGGTGCCATTTCAACCATGCATTCGCCAATGGAGACGAACCGCAAGGACTGGTCAGCTTTCGTGAAGGGGTTCGAATGTTTCAAGAGCGAGAACATGGTGCGTAGGGCTTCCTTTTGTTAAACTGGTATACTATCATACCAGTTATTGAAAGTCCTCTGGTTTTGCCAGCCGATTGGCGTAAAAATCATGGATTTTCTAACGTTAGTTATCAAAAGGAATGGCAAACCAAAGGAACATAACAATGAGTACTTTACAGCTGCCCGTGCAGGTGAAAACGCTCAGTTCCAAAATCTCTTTGATTGTTCAAACCTCACTTGTGTTGAGGCCTGCCGTTTTGTCGATTGCGACACGCCAGACCTCGACTGTTTTCTCTAGCGCACTGCGCGCGACGTCCTTTGAAAGGGGATTCCATGACACTTAAGACCGAAACACGTTACGCAATTGATCCGACGACTGCCAAGGCGTTTGATACCGAAGGGTTGCGTAAGCATTTCCACAAGGATGGGTTGTTTGAGGATGGCGAAATCAACCTCGTGTACACCCATTATGACCGCTTTATCCTTGGGTCCGCTGTGCCTGCGGGAAAAACCCTGACGTTGGATCATATGGAGGAAACGGGAACGGCGTCTTTTCTTGAACGCCGCGAAATGGCTGTTTTGAACATTGGGGAAACGGGTTCGGTATCCGCTGCAGGCGAAACTTATACGATTGAGAACGGCGAAGTTCTTTACATCGGCATGGGCGCGGGAAAGATCGAATTCAGTGGGGCGGGGCGGTTCTACATCACGTCTGCGCCAGCACACCAAACGTATCCAACAAAACTGATCAAGATCGCCGATGCGCGCCGCGTCGAACTTGGCACAAAGGAATCCGCCAACGAGCGTGTGATCATTCAGCTGTTGCACCCAGATGTCTGCCAGTCTTGCCAGTTGCTGTTGGGATACACCCAGTTCGCACCGGGAAGCGTTTGGAACACGATGCCAGCGCATGTGCATGACCGCCGCATGGAGGCCTACCTTTATTTTGACGTGCCAGAAGACGCACGCGTGTTCCACTTCATGGGAGAGCCGAGCGAGACGCGCCACATTGTGATGGGCAACGAAGAAGCCGTCATTTCGCCGCCTTGGTCGATCCATTCTGGTGCTGGTACGGCATCTTACACATTCTGCTGGGCGATGGCGGGCGACAACGTCGACTTCACCGACATGGATATGGTTGCCATGGATGAATTGCGATGAACCCGTTTTCACTAGCTGGTCAAACAGCATTGGTAACAGGTGCTAACACGGGTATCGGGCAAGCGATTGCCGTTGCGATGGGCCGTGCTGGTGCGCACGTGATTTGCGCGGGTCGTTCGAACTGTGATGAAACCGTTGGGTTGATCGAAAGCGGTGAAAGCCTGTCTCTGGATTTCGCTGACCCAATGGCTGCACGCGATGTTTTTGCAGATCGCCAGATCGATATCCTTGTGAATAACGCGGGTATTATCCGTCGTGATGATAGCGTTGATTTCTCGGAGTCTGATTGGGACGATGTGATGGATGTAAACCTGAAGGCTGTGTTCTTTACCTGTCAGGCATTCGCAAAAGCGGCATTGCCGCGTGGTACCGGAAAGATCGTCAACATCGCGTCGTTGCTTAGCTTTCAAGGTGGTATTCGTGTCCCAAGCTACACCGCGTCCAAACATGGTGTGGCAGGCCTGACCAAGATTTTCGCCAATGAGTGGGCCGCCAAGGGGCTGAACGTAAACGCGATTGCACCGGGGTATATTGAGACGAACAATACCGAAGCGTTGCGTGCGGACGCAGATCGCAACAAAGCCATTCTTGAACGCATCCCAGCAGGGCGTTGGGGGAAGGCGGATGACATTGCTGAAACAGCGGTGTTTCTGTCCTCGCCTGCTGCAAACTATATCAACGGGTCGGTCCTCAACGTAGACGGAGGATGGTTGGCTCGGTGAGTATACCGCGCACAGGTGTTGCCTTGATAGGTGCGGGCATGATTGCACCGACCCATCTGGCAGCGCTTGAAGAACTACATAACATCGCGCGCGTGCACATGGTTGTCGCGCGCGATGTTCCCAAAGCCAGCAGGTTGGCCAAACGCCTGACGGCGCAGCAACCGAATTTTACATCTGATTTGGCCGACGTGACAGAGAACGCGGATGTGGATGTTGTGATCGTTGCCACGCCGCCTAGCGTACGCATCGATCTGATTACCCAGCTGGCACAGGCTGGGAAACATATCCTGCTGGAAAAACCCATTGGCCGCACGGTTGCCGAGGCTGAGCAAGTCGTTGAAACCTGCGAAGCAGCAGGCGTTCAACTTGGCATTTTGGTGCAACATCGCATGGGACCAGCGGCGATTGCAGCGGTGCAACTAATAGATGAGGGCGGGCTTGGGACGCTTGGGCATGTTGAGATCGCCGCAGCGCTTTGGCGCGACCAATCCTATTACGACGAACTTGGACGCGGGACCTATGAGCGCGACGGTGGCGGCGTGCTGATTACGCAAGCGATCCATCTGATTGACCTCGCCCTTAGCCTGACAGGACCGGTGACGTCGGTACAGGCGATGACGGCAACGACTCCCCTGCACAGTATGGAGGCCGAAGATTTCGCGGTTGCCGGATTGCAGTTTTCCAATGGGGCGGTTGGCTCGCTTGTCGCGACCACCGCGGCGTTCCCGCATCGTGAAGAAACGATCACGCTTCATTACGAGGCCGCGTCGCTACGAATTGAACGGCGTCGGCTGGTGGTGTCTTGGCGGGATGGTCGGGTCGAGACGCACCCGATGACGCCAGAGGCTGTTACCGACGAAGGCGCGGCGAGTGTGTCCAAACACGATCTACATCAGGCAATGATCGAAGATTTTATCGAGGCCGTCCGAGAGGGCAGCCAACCAATTGCGACGGGGCGCGATGTTCTCGCATCACATCGCCTGATCGAAGCGATTGAGGTGTCGTCACGAACGGGACGAAAAGTCGAAGTGCCCGTGTGATTTGGTCGGCGTGATTTAGTTTGGGCAACGTCGTTAAACCACGCTGCCCGAAGTTGGTTTAGCTGAACAGCATACCGCCGTTGATATCAACATTCGTACCGGTCAGGAACGCGCTGTCTTCACAGGCGAGGAACAGCACGAGGTTGGCCACATCAACAGGCAAACCTTGGCGTTTCATTGGTGCCGCTGCTTCAAAGCCGCGACGACCTGCGTCTGGTGTGTGGATGTTGTGGAAATCCGTGTCGATCATTCCAGGGCAAAGACCATTCACGCGCACTTCAGGGCCAAGCTCTTTGGCCAAACCGCGTGTGATTGTCATGACCGCACCTTTTGACGCCGCATAAGCAACGGAACCGGGTCCACCGCCATCGCGTGCTGCTTGGCTGGCGATGTTTACAATTGCGCCTGTCTTCATGTGCGGGCCAACGGCCTTAATCATCAGGAAGGTACTTGTCAGGTTCAGCGACATCACGTCATTGAAGTGTTCAAGCGACATTTCAGCGAATGTCTTGCGTGCGATCAGGCCGCCAGAGTTGTTGACCAGAATGTCGATGCTGCCAAATTCGGCAACCGTTGCGTTCACCAGCGCATCAACGCCTTCTTGGGTTCTCAGGTCGCCCTGCAAAGCAATGGCATTGCCGCCCGCTGCTTTGATCGTCGCAACTGTTTCGTCGGCCCCTTTGGAGCTAGCGAAGTAGTTGATCGCGACATTCGCGCCCTCAGCGGCGAGCAAAATTGCCGTTGCCGCGCCGATATCACGGCCTCCGCCAGTAATGATCGCTGTCTTTCCTGCGAGTTTCATAGGGCTCCCTTTCGGTTTCATATTGTCCGGCGCATCATGTTTCCATGAGCGCCGGAGTATGCGCTTGTTGTTAAGACTAACTCTGAAGTTTCATGAAATAGTCAAAGATCTCAGGAACGTTGCCTTCACCCATGCCCGCGTCGACAGCAGCTTGGAGGTTGTGGGATGTGCCTTCTGCGATCTCAGCCCGTGTGCCGAGGTCTTCTGCCATTTTAAGGAAATAGCCAAGGTCTTTGTTGGCGTTGTTGATGGAGAAGCCCAAGTCGCTGACGCCATCAACGGCGTAGTTCTTACAAAAGCCCATGAAGGGTGAATTGGACGGGCCAGTCGACATGATGTCGAACAACTGTTGGCGATCAACGCCAGCGCGGTCGGCCACAGCAAACGCCTGGGACATCGTGGCGACTGTCGTCATGCCCATGAAGTTGTTGATGAGCTTGGTAACGTGCCCAGTGCCGAGTGCGCCGATGTAAAAGACGTTTTCGCCTTGTTCGTCGAGGACAGGTTTAACCTTTTCGAAGGTCGCTTTGTCGCCGCCAGCCATAATGTTGAGTAGGCCATCCTTGGCGTGTGCAGGGGTGCGGCCGAGCGGTGCATCAACCATGCCCGCACCCTTGGCTGCCAAATCTGCACCAATTTTTCGTGTGGAGGCAGGGATGGATGTGCCGAAGTCGATCAGTACGGAACCTTCTTTGATGCCTGCAAGAATGCCGTTGTCGCCGTAAACCAGCGCTTCAACAACGTCGGATGTGGTCAGTGCCAGCATCACGATGTCGCTTGCTTCAGCAAGTTCCTTTGGTGTGGACGCTTCGGTCGCATTACCTCGATCAAGAACCGCTTTCACCGCGTCCTTGTTGAGGTCCATAACAACCAGTTCAAAGCCACGCTTTTGAAGGTTCTCAACCATGTTGCCGCCCATAAGGCCGAGTCCGATAAATCCGATGGTTGGTTTGGCCATGCCAAATTCTCCCTTAAGTCTTTTGTTCTAATTGCGTCAGAGGAAATCTTCGCGGTGTGGTGTGAAGACATCAAGGAGAGTGCCAGCCTCTAGGCAGGTCGCACCGTGTACGATGTTGGGCTGTTTATACAGCGAGTCGCCGGCGGCCACGACATAGGTGTCGTCGCCCACTTTGAATTCAAACTTTCCCGCAATGACGTAAGTAATTTGTTCGTGCGGGTGGTGATGCAACGGTGCGACTGTACCCGCTTCGAAATGCACTTCGACAACCATAACGTTGTCGTTGTAAGCGCCGACCTTACGGGTCAGTCCGTCACTAACTTCGAGAAGTTCGTTTTCATGGGCGGGAAAGTAGTTCTTTACGGTCATCTTTGGTTTCCATTCCAATATTGCGTTCCGACAGTAAGGCATCGGAGTGTCAATCCAGTGCCGCTGTACGGAATCTGTTAAGTATTCGCGAGCTTCTTCATGACCACCTTGAACGTGTTTTCATCGGGGTCGGTGAAATACAAATCGGCATCATAGCCTTGGTCATCCATGAAGTGGAATATGCGTTTCGGGTCTTTGTGGCTATAGGGCACTAGCAGTGTTGCGATGCGGTGGCGTGTAGACGCTGGATATTGCGCGTGCAGGCAGGTGCTGACGGGTAGGCCTTCGTATTCAGACGGATCGACGCCCGGAAAACCGGTTTCTTGTGTCAACGTCGGTTTGCCGGCTTCGGACCAAACAACCTGACCGTAAAACCCGGCCTTTTCGCCGGTGTTGCGGAACGATGTTTTGCCGAGGTTATATTCCTCGTTCGCGTGCAAAAGCCAATCAATGGTGACGGGCGTTTTTGCATCAACTTTGTCGACTATGACGAAATAGCTGCCGCGCACGAAATAGATTTCGCGTTCTGCCAGTGTCACCTCTGGAGACAGGCTTTGATAGGCTGCGGTTGCATCGCCTTTTATATAGGTGTGGTCGTCGTATTCTTCTGCTGCGAGCACTTTGCCTTGGGCCTTCATGGCCCTGGATTTGTCGTTGTCAGCATACTGGCCTTTGCCATTGATCAGGATCGCGTTCTTGGAACGGGTCTGACGACGCCAATTGCGGTGCATCGTGGAATTGAAGGCTACGTAGTAGCCTGACTGGATCGCCATATCTTCGCCGAAGGCTGCCATGCAGAACGCGTTCTGATCGCCATGGCTGTGGCTGATTGATCCAAAGGGCGAGGATTTAAAGACCAACTGAATGTTCTTGTCCGCGTCCGCCATTTCATGTTGAACGCCGACCCATCCGATGCCTTTGAAGTGGCGCAATCCGTTTTCAGGCGGTGTTGCTGCGACGGGTTTACAGCTGGAAGTATACACCAGGTCGTCGAAATTCGTGTCCCACCAGCCCCAGTTGTAGAACGCCTTTTCCGTACCTGGGTTCAGGCGTTCCAGTTCTTCGTAGTACCATTGATAGGCCCCGTTTCCGGTTTCGCCACCGAACTGGCGTGTGTTCAATCCTGTTCTCACGCAGGGCAGATCGCCCATTGTGCTGTCATCGCCAAATGTAGCGCGGCGGGTGCTCGGCGCTTTGCAATACAGGGGAAAGTCACCGGTGTTTTGGAAGAACGGGCGCTTGTAAACGTCCAATCCTGTGTAGGACTTCAGCAGGTTCGCCGCATCAATCAGATAGGCGATGCCCATCATCCAGTAATGTGTGCCCTCGGCCCAGCCTCCGTCACTGTCGCCCCAGGGCGAATAGACGGCGAACAGAAATTCGATGCAGTAGTCCAACCATTCCCGGGCTTCATCATCCTCATCGTCACCCAAGAGCGCAATGCAAGCGGGAATCAGCGTTAACGACACTGAACGCACGGCATGGCTATCATATGGGAACAAATGGATTTTAGCGTTGATGATGGCGTGTTCCGCGATATCACGGGTGCGTTCCAGCAATGCTGCGCGAACTTTCGTGCGTTCCGCGTCATCCATCTGATCGTAGAGCCAGTCATAGCCCCACGCCAATGCGTTACACACGCGGTAGGCCCATTCGTCCGTGTATGCGCGGGAGGTGTTGCCCATCGGGTTCCACTCGGCCGTGGACAGCAGCCATTCTTTGGCGCGGTCTAGCATGGCTTGGTCTTGGGTGACTTGACCACCTATCGCGAGGTGGCGGATCGCATAAAGTAATTCCTGACAGTCGATATAGGTTTGACGCCAAACAGAGGCGACACGTTTGTTGTCAGGATATCCAGCTGGCTCTTGATAAACGTCTTTGTCCATCCACGGCAGGACGGATTTCTCGTAGAAGTTTGACCACGTGCAGTGGCTTGCATCTTTAGACACGGCTTTGCGGAAGTCGCCCAATTTGTCAGGTGTCAGCCAAAGGCGCGGATGGGCGCGGGTGGCGCTATCCAGACGCGCCGCGCGCAAAGGCAGGGGGGTTTCAGGCAGGTCCACAGTTATGGTGAAAGCGCGATCTTTACTCCAGCTTGTGAGGGGCTTTCCAGCCTCATCGCAAACGGCATAGGACCAGACGTAGTCGCCCACAGGCAACGTGACGTCGGGTGTGAAAAAATTCAGCGGTAGGCATGTGTAGTTGGTTGTAGCTTTGGCGGGGTACTTCGGGTCCGTCGAGATGCGCAAAACATATAGCGCCTCATCTTCGATCACTGGAAGCCATGTAAAACGGGGTGGGTTTTCAGCCACATGGGCCGCGTC
This sequence comes from uncultured Octadecabacter sp., assembly GCA_937969445.1. Taxonomy (GTDB): domain Bacteria; phylum Pseudomonadota; class Alphaproteobacteria; order Rhodobacterales; family Rhodobacteraceae; genus Octadecabacter. The sequence continues at coordinate 8,024 of CALBVZ010000019.1, forward strand.
GTCCACATTTGAATCCGGTCCATACTGGATCATCAAACGGCCTGGGTTTGGTTCATCTAGTGTTGGAAGTGCTTGGGTGGACATGAGAATTCGGTCTTTCGGATAAAGGAAAAAGTAGGAGGAGCGACTGTGCCGCTCCTCCCGATCGTGAGTGGTAGTTTATTCGCCGTACTGACGGGAGTATGCGGAGTTCATAACTTCGAGAAGCTCTTGGTAGCCCATGTCATTGAGTGTTGCGATGTATGCATCCCAGTCCTCGTTGACGTCGGAGTTACCAAGGATCCAACCCTGCTGACGCTCAAGCATGTAGTCGCGAATAGAAGAGAACGTGCGGTCATATACGCGTTGCTCATCTGCGTTGAATGCGACGCCGAGGAACTGATCCACAAGGTAGTCGCCTTCGTCATAAAGCGCGATGCCTTCAAGGGCGAACTCGTTCGACCACTGTGCTTCGTAGCGGTAATCTTGATAGTAACCGCGTGCCTGAAGCTGAGCACCTACACGGTACAGCTGTTTGTTCACCGGCTCGTCATTTGTGAGGAACTCTTCAGTGAACGTGGCTTCGCCATCTACCATTGTGTACTGCTGGCCTTCGACGCCGAAGTTAGCCAAACGACGGCCTTCTTCAGTGAACCAGAAATCAAAGTACTTGATGGTTTCGATCTGGTGCTCGTTGGATGCGCCAATCGCCCAGCCATCTGGCTTGATTGGAATACGACGGTGCTCTTCCATGCGAACACCGGACACGGATGCCGGTGGCGCAAGCGCTTCGAATGCAAAACCCTCGATCTCGCCAGCTAGTGTTGTGTTGTAGCCAGATGTTGAAGCGAACCAATCGTGCGTCATACCGCCAAGGTTTTCACCTAACAGGTAGTCACGTGTAGAAGACCCGCGGGTAAAGACTTCCGCGTCGACAAGGCCCATTTCGTACCAACGTGCGAGGTTAGCGATACCTTCGCGGTAGCCTTCTTGTGCGTACGGGTGAACCAGTTGGTCCCCTTCAACGTAGAAGTCGTGGTAGGTGTCGGAACCGGAAGAACGGCCATCCCACAGTGTAACCAGACGAATAAGTTCAGGCCACTGACGTGCGAAGTATGGAACTTCGTCTGCTTGACCGTTGCCGTTTGGATCGCCGTCACGGAACGCAATGAGAACGGCTTCCAGCTCTTCCACGGTTTCAGGGCGTTCAAGACCAAGCTGCTCGAGCCAGTCTGTACGGATGAAATAAGCACGGCCATATTTGCCATCTGGCAGATACGGAATGTAGTACATATTGCCGTCTGCAGCTGAGATCGCAGATGCGATTTCAGGGCGTTCATCAAAGAATGCCTGCAAGTTCGGTGCGTGCTCAGCGATCAGGTCGTTCAGCGGAACGAATGCACCTTCAGGACCGTATTGGTTTACGAAGTCTTTGATGCGGCTGGAACCAACGATGTCAGGGATCACGCCACCGGCAAGCATCAGGTTCAATGCTTCGGTTTTACCTGTGTTTTCGTCAGTACGCATGTTCGCGCCAACAGTGTCGTCAACAAGATGGATGTTGGTCATCGCGCGTGCAGCGACTTCAACAGGCCAGTCTTCCATATACGTCGGGTAGCGGACGTGGTTCATCTGAATTGTAAGCTCAAGCGGCTCATCAACGATCAGCAAATGACCGTCGGCGAACGCCGGTGACGCCATCGCCGTGCCCGCAAGGAGCGCTGAGGTTAAGGTTAGTTTACGCATATTGGTTTCCTCCCAGAAAGTTGCGTTTTTTGTTACTCTTTAACTCCCCCCATCAGGATTCCTTTTTCGAAATACTTTTGGATGAAGGGGTAGATGATGATGACCGGAATGATCGAGCAAACGATAATTGCAGCGGACACCGTTTCGACAGAGTAAGGCGCGTCAATTAATGTCGCGGAAAACTCGTCATCGTTGGATAGTGTTGCAATGGTGTGGCGCAGGTAGACTTGCAGCGGAATCTTGTCTTCATCGCGCAGCAATACCATAGCCCAGAAAAAGCCGTTCCATCGGGACACGAGGCAGAACAGGGCGACCGTCGCGATAGCGGGTTTGGCGAGTGGTACATAGACTTTCCACAAAACCTGAAAGTCGTTTGCACCATCCATACGGGCGGCTTCCTCAAACGAGCTTGGGACGCCTTCAAAGAAATTGCGCAACAAGATCAGGTTAAACCCGTTAACGGCGAAACCGATAATAATGCCGATGTAGCTGTCCAACAAACCAAGGTCACGCATGTTCAAGAAGAACGGGATCAGTCCAGCATTGAACCACATGGTGAATGCCACCATCAAGTTGAAGAAACGGCGGCCAAACAGCTGTGGGCGTGACAGGGCATAGGCGCCCGGGATCAAGAACAACAAGGAACACAAGGTGCCAAAGATCGTGTAGATGAACGTGTTTCCGTACGAGACCCAGAACATCCGCTGGGAAAGGATGTATTTGTAGGCCTCGAATGTTGTCTCAATCGGGGTCAGGATGACCTGCCCAGCACGGGCTGCAAAGCCTGAGCTGAACGAAAGCGACCCGATATAGATGAACGGATACATCGTTGAGACCGTGAAGATCGCAATGAGGATCATGTTGACGATGACGAAACGTTTGTCGCCAGCGGAATAGAGGTTCAGGTTAGCCACGTTAAATTCCCCCTACCATAGTGATGTGCGCGAGTAGCGCTTTGCGATTGAATTGGCGCCGATGACAAGAACGAAGGCAACGACGGCGTTGAACAGGCCCGCGGCGGCAGCAAAGTCATATTGACCATTCTGCAAACCTTGACGGTAGATGAAGGTGTTCACGACGTCGGCGGTTTCATAGGTGCTTGGCTGATAGAGCAGGATGATCATCTCAAAGCTGACTTCGAGCATATTACCGATGCGAATAATCAGCATGATGATAAGTGTCGGTAGGATGCATGGAATTGTGATTTTCCACATCATCTGCCAACGGGACGCACCATCAACAACCGCTGATTCATACAGGGTGGGTGAAACGCCTGCGATTGCTGCGAGGTAGACGATCGATTGGAAGCCTGCCTCTTGCCAGATGGTCGTGCCGATAAAGATCGGGCGGAACCAATCCGGTCTGGTAAGGAAGTAGATCGGGTCAATGCCGAACCAACTTAGCGCAGTATTTACAATGCCCGCAGATGGGGAAAACGCGGTGATCACAATGCCTGCAATAATCACGGACGAAATAAAGTGCGGTAGGTAAACGATTGTTTGCGCTGTGCTTTTATACCTGCGGTTCAGGATTTCATTGAACATCAGCGCAAGAATGATCGGCACAGGAAAACCAATAACGAGGCTCCAAAAACTGATCGCGATGGTATTTCGCAACGCCCGCATAAAGCCTTCGCTGCTGAATAAGGTCTCAAAGTGTTCAAACCCGATCCAAGGGCTATTCGCGACACCCTTAAAGATGGAGTAATCTTTGAACGCGATCTGCAGGCCGTACATTGGCTTATAAAGAAAGACGACCAACCAGATGATTGTCGGAAGTAGCAGCACATAAAGCTGCCAGTCGCGTTTGAGATGATCGACGATACGATTCATGCGTGACCGTTGAGTGTAGGCCACTTTGGGCGTGTCGGCCTTATGACCGTCCGCGCCGTTCATGCTTCACGCGTTTGGCCAGACAGGGCCAAGCCAGTTTTCGCGTCAAATACTTTGATCAGGTCTGGCTGCGCCGTGAAGCCAGTGACGGACTCGAGCGTGTCCATTTTATCAAGCGTTTCAGTGCGGATTACAAAGGGCTCATCGCCGACAGTCGTGTGTAGCAGCGCTTCGGACCCAAGTGTTTCAACCAGATCAAGATCACAGGCAACGGACCCAAGCGTCGCTTCAGTAACGATCTGCGCATATTCAGGGCGGATACCCACAGTCACCTTTCGGCCAACTGAATTTTGCAATTCTGAAAGCTTTGACAGGGCCAGCTGTCCACCAGCAAAATTCGCAACCGGAGACGTATCCCCTTCGCCAATCGTGGCTTCGATCATATTCATCGGTGGCGCGCCTAAGAAACCGGCAACAAAAGCATTTACTGGATTAAGGAATAGCTCCATCGGCGTGCCGATTTGCTCAATCCGGCCATCGTTCATCACAACGATACGGTCAGCCAGTGTCATCGCTTCGACCTGATCGTGCGTCACATAGATGGACGTAACGCCAAGGCGCTTGTGCAAACGTTTGATTTCAGCGCGCATCTGTGTGCGCAACTTGGCGTCTAGGTTAGAAAGGGGTTCATCGAACAGAAACACTTTCGGGCGGCGTACAATCGCACGGCCCATGGCAACGCGCTGACGTTGCCCACCAGATAGGTCGGAGGGTTTGCGTTCAAGGTAATCTGTAAGTCCGAGAATACCGGCAACTTCGTCAACCGAAGCCGCGATTTCTTCTTTGCTGTTCTTACGAATCTTCAAACCGAACGCGATGTTGTTGGCTACATCTAGGTGCGGATAAAGAGCGTAGTTTTGGAAAACCATTGCCACATCGCGGTCCTTTGGGGCGACGCGGTTCATGACGCGGCCATCAATTGTCAGCTCACCACCAGAAATCTCTTCAAGCCCTGCGACCATGCGCAACGTTGTTGACTTACCGCATCCAGATGGGCCGACAAGAACGACAAATTCCTTCTCTTCAACTTCAAGGTCGATGCCGTGAACGACCTGCAGTGCGCCATACGCCTTAACGATGCTCTCCAACTTTACGCCAGACATTAGTATCCCCCCTAGTGCGCTCACGCGCTGTGCCTCCCGAGCGGACGAAAGAATCGCCCAATTTGATCTAGTATACCAGATGCGATCTGGACTACTAGTATTGATTTGAGCGCCAATTGCGGTTCTGATGGTTGGGATACAATGAGGCTAGCATGCAGATAACGAATGTAAAGATCACTCCGATCGCAATTCCCGATGTTCCATTGGCGAATACCAAAGGCGTGCATCCGTCCGTGTTCTTACGTGCTATTATTGAGATCGAGACTGACACAGGTTTGACGGGGCTCGGTGAGACTTATGGCGCAGCTCGTACGTTGAAGGGGTTACAAACTGTGGCGCCTACACTTGTAGGGCTAGATCCATATAACCTTCGTGACTTGCGCCAGCGCGTTAAAGTCGCGTTGCCAGAAGGGGGGGGTGTCAATGCGCCAACTGCCTTGGCAGATCATAAGATTGTAGATGTTGTCTACAGCGCGTTCGAGATCGCGCTGCTGGATATTCGAGGCAAAGAAGTCGAGCGACCATTATATGATCTGCTCGGCGGTGCTGTGCGCAAAACCATCCCGTTTGGGGGATACTTGTTTTACAAGTTTGCCAAGCAAGACCTGGCGTTCGGTCCCGACATCATGGGCGAAGTGATGACGCCGGATGCGCTGGTTGAACAGGCGAAAGAGTTTTATGCCAAGTACGGGTTCAAGTCGTGGAAACTGAAGGGCGGCGTTCTCCATCCCGACCTTGAGGTCGAAACCATGTTGAAGCTGCGCGAAACGTTTCCGACACATGGGTTGCGCATAGACCCGATGGGCGCTTGGACACCGAAGACCGCACTAAAAGTCATCAAAGATCTTGGGGGAGTTGAAGGTGAGGTGCTGGAGTACCTCGAAGATCCGTGCCGTGGAATGGATGCGATGGCGGAGCTTTCGGCGCAAACCGATATGCCTTTGGCAACGAACCTGATCGTCGTCGAGTTCGAACAGATCATGGAGGTCGTGAAAAATGACGCGGTGCAGATCGTGTTGTCAGACCATCACTATTGGCGCGGGGCGAGCGGGGCAATACACCTTGGTGAGATGTGCCGTGCGGCGAACTTGGGTGTTTCGATGCATTCTAACTCGCATCTTGGAATTTCCCTCGCGGCGATGTGCCATGTGGCCGCCGCGACGCCAAACCTGACTTATGATTGTGATACACATTACCCATGGTCCACCAAAGAGATCATCAAAGGTGGGCGTCCGACGTTCAAGAATGGCACGCTTCAAGTCCCTGAAGGGCCCGGACTAGGGGTCGAACTGGATCATGAAGCCGTTGCCCAACTGCATGACATTTATAACACCGCGATGGTTCAAGATCGCGACGATACTGACGAAATGCTGAAGTACATTCCTGATTACGTTCGAAAGGTGCCGCGATGGTGAGACAACTTGATACGTCCGTTCGAATGGTTTGTCTTTTAGGACAAACCTTACTAGAAAGCCTTCAATTGTGGAGAAGTAATCATGCCTAGCGCAACCCAAGTTCGTGATCGACGCACCAGTGTGGATGTGGTGTTCGACCATCTGCGCGATCAGATTACCTCTTTGACCTTGCTGCCCGGGGACAAGATCTCCGAATCAGAGATTGCCGCGCAATTTGGCGTGTCTCGCCAGCCGGTACGAGATGCATTCAGCCGCCTTGAGAACCTTGACCTTCTGTTGATCCGCCCGCAGCGCGCCACGGAAGTGAAACGCTTTTCTATGCGCGAGATTGAAAAATCCCGTTTTGTGCGTGCTTCTATTGAGTCTGAAATACTACGCCGTGCAGCGCAGCATTGTGATGCCATCGGCGCGTCCCAATTAGACGCAAGCTTAATCCAGCAAACCGCGGTCGTAGAAGTCGACGACTACGATAGATTTGGCGCGCTGGACTATCAATTCCACCAGACCCTTTGTGAAATTGCGAAAGTCGACTTCGCGTTCGAAGTCATCAAACAAGAGAAAGCCAACGTCGACCGTTTGTGCATGTTGAGCCTGTCCAAGGTGAACCATTTGAGCCAGCTTTTGGATGACCACGAAAGGATTACAGAATGCGTTCGCAACCACGATGGTGACGGGGCTGTCGCCGTTGGAATGCTTCATCTCTCGCGTTTGGATTCCACGATCGATGAAATATTGAAGGCACACGGGGACTATTTCGACCCATAGGGCGGATATGTCAGTCGTCAAACACCTGTGCGCGTTTCCAATTGCCCGTGAAAAGGCGCAGGTGGAATGGTGGGAACTTGACCAGCTCTTCGATGAGGACCAGTGCGAACACCCAGGCGATGTGCAGGTCCAGATAAATCACGAACAGGATGGTTAGAGGGACTTTGAATACCCATTGCCCCAATAGAAATATGTTCATCACACGCACAGTATCGCCCGCTGCACGTAGTGTCTGACCGCAAATGGCGTTCGATCCCTTTGGAAATGGCAAAAGAAGCAACACAGGCAGGAATGTCATCAGATACGTGCGCGTCTGTTGCTGAAGGTCATCGTAAAGACGATCCGACATCAGGATAATCACCAAATAGGCAAGTGCCACAAAAACGGATGCAACAAATGAGGCACGCCAAGCGCGGCTGAGAAATTCATCCAAGCTCGCCTCATCAAGGTTCCTGCCGAGCAGTTGTGCAACCGCGATGCCAACGGCCTGTGCCCAAGCCATGCCGAAAACACCCGCTGTCTGGACCCACGGCATGATAAGCGTCATGGCGGCGAATTCATTTACAGTCATCGTGGCGTAGACAAGCATGCTAACCTGCGTGCCGATGGACATGCTGATAAAGGTCGCGGCAATCGGTAACGAAAAAAGCCAGTGCCGTTTCAACGCAAGGCGAAACGTGTCTTGTGACCACCCCTTCGCCGCAATGATGTCGCCTTCGTTGCGCCAAAAAGACCAACCCAAAAACGCGACCCGCGCAGCAGCTGCTGCCGCACTACCATAGGCCGCGCCAACAACACCAAGTTCTGGAAAACCGTATAAGCCATAGATCAACAGAATGCTGAGCCCGATGTTGATCGGCACCGCGATTAAGTAGCTGTAAAACGACAGCTTTGTGTTTCCGCAACCGTTGAAATGGCTGGACAAGCATTGGCCGACGGCCTCGAACACAACCAACCAAAGGAAGACGTGAAGGTAGCCAATTGCTTGGTCGGCAATTTCGGGCGTGTGCGCAAAGTAATCGATTATCTGGTCGCCAAAGAAAACGACCACGACCAAGCCAAGGGCAGTTGCCGCTAGGTTGATCAACAGCCCGCAATAAAAGCGCGTCTTCAGGGCAACGGGACCTGCGGCGCCAAAGGCTTGCGCGATTCTGATCTGGGTCGCGTTCGAGAAAGAAAACAGGACACCCAACAGCAAACCTGCAAGCGCCCCAGCCAATCCCATCGCCGCAAGCGCGGCCTCACCGAGGGGTGCGACGAGATAGGCATCAACAACAATGATGCCGTGCAACATGATCGCTTTGAGGCCAAGCGGCCAAGCCAACCCAAACAGATCACGCGTCGATGGGGTGCCCCAATTTTGGGCCGTCTGTGACAAAACACGATCCTCGGGTTTGTGGTTCGAGAGTGCTTAACACAAACGCTGGGATACTAGAATTGAAAATGATACAGATTAAGCTGCAATCGTACCTAAACGCGCCCCAACGCCGTCTCGTGCTAAGAGCGCGCGCCACCAATCCTCGTTATCGAGGTACCACTGAACGGTTTTCTCAAGGCCTTCATGCAACGTCACTGAGGGGTGCCATCCAAGTTCTGCCGCGATGCGGGATGCGTTAATTGCATAACGTTCATCGTGTCCGGGACGGTCAGCGACATAGGTGATCTGATCCGCATACGGGCTGCCCTTCGGGCGTTTATCGTCCAAAAGTGCGCAAATGGTTCTCACCAGATCAATATTACGGACTTCGTTGTTGCCACCGATGTTGTAGCTGCGGTTTCCCTCGCCGCGCTTTAAGACCGCTAGCAAAGCATCCGCGTGGTCTTCAACAAACAGCCAGTCACGAATGTTTTCCCCCGTGCCATAGATTGGAATGTCTTTGCCCGCCAATGCGTTGATAATAACCACGGGGATCAGCTTTTCGGGGAATTGGTATGGCCCGTAGTTGTTTGAGCAGTTCGTCAGGAGAACCGGCAGGCCATAGGTCTCGCCCCATGCGCGCACGAGATGATCACTCGCGGCCTTCGAGGCGGAGTAGGGGGAGCGGGGCGCGTAAGGTGTGGTTTCACTGAACTTGCCGGTTTCACCAAGCGAGCCGAATACTTCATCCGTTGAGACGTGTAAGAACCGAAACGCGCGAGGCTTTCCTTGGGCGACCCAATGGGTTCGCGCCGCTTCAAGGAGGTTAAAGGTGCCGGTCACATTGGTTTCAACAAAGACGCTTGGGCCCTCAATTGATCGGTCAACATGGCTTTCGGCGGCAAGGTGCATGATTGCGGTTGGGCTATGGGCTTCGACTACCTGTGTAAGGGCCGCGGCGTCGCGAATGTCGGCTTTGACGAAGGTGTACAAGGGATTGTCTTGCACGCTTATGAGGTTGTTAGGGCAGGCGGCGTATGTGAGGGCATCGAGATTCACCACAGCCATACCACGTGCAATTGCTGCACGCACAACGGCGGATCCGATAAACCCAGCGCCCCCAGTTATCAGTAAGGTCATTGGGTATCGTCCCAGATGAAGGGACTTTGCAGGTCCTTGAGTTTCCCTGCTACCGCGTCTTTATCAGAGAGGACGGCGTCGGTTGCATGCACGCCCCAATCAACACCAATGTCTGGATCGTTCCAAAGGAGACCATGTTCCGCTTGGGGTGCGTATCCGTGCGAACATTTGTAGACGACTTCGGTTTCGGGTTCCCGTGTAACAAAGCCGTGCGCGAACCCTGCGGGAACTAATAGTTGACGCCCGTTTTCAAAGCTAAGTTCAACACCTGTCCATTTTCCGTAAGTCGGAGAGCCCACGCGGATATCAACGGCAATATCAAAGCATGACCCGCGCCCGCAGCGTATTAGCTTAGCCTGTGCAAAGGGTGGGGATTGGAAGTGCAACCCACGCACTGTGCCAGCGGCCAGTGAAAACGAGTGGTTGTCCTGCACAAAGGCGATGTCGATTCCGCCCTTTATAAGGGCTTTAGGATTGTAGGATTCAGAAAAGAACCCGCGTGGGTCTGTGAAGCGGTCGGGGGTGATGACAAGCACGCCGTCCAATTCAGTGGTCTCGATTTTTACCGCCATTTCGAACCCTTCACCATACCATGCCACGGCATACCAGAACCAATGACAAGACGTCGGCAGGTATTGGTTAACGAATACTGTTTTACAGTTAACGAAGTGTTACGAAGATCGGCAAGAAAACGGGTTTGTCTTCAAAACAAGAAGTCCCCTTCATCTAGCAAATTGATGTCTACGTTCTCGATCAGAACAGAGCTATTTGTGCCAGTTATGATGACCACATGATCGCCAACTTGCGTCATGGCGTTCAAAACGTCTGCGTAATTCGCGATCTGATCAACGCGTGCAAAATCAATACGTTCCAAGGTGTTGTTCGCGTCAAAGTCCAGAATGATATCGTGACCGTGATTGTCTTCGAACACAAAGCGATCCGCGTTGAAATTTCCGGCGAGAATGTCGTCCCCTGCGCCGCCGACAACTGTATCAAAGCCTGATCCACCATAGAGCGTATCTGCGCCGTCTTCCCCCAGCAGCATGTCGTTGCCCGAGCCGCCAAAGAAGCGGTCATCGCCAGTCCCACCCCACGCGATGTCATTTCCGTCGCCGCCAAAGTGCCCGTCATTTCCGTCGCCACCAGACAGAAGATCATCGCCCACGCCACCGAAAAGCCGATCTAACCCGAGGTCGCCAAACAGGGTGTCGTTGCCCGCGTCGCCATAAACATTGTCGGCCTGATGTCCGCCATCCATGATGTCGTCGCCATCGCCACCGACCAGTAAATCGTAACCTGCGCTACCAAACATCGTGTCATTGCCTGCGCCGCCCCAAAGGCCGTCAACGGTGATACCATAGTTGCTGCCGGCATCCATATAGTCGTCTCCATCGCCCCCATAAAGGCGGTCCGCCGTGGTGCCAGCCCACAGGAAATCATCACCGTCGCCGCCAAACAGCCAATCGTAGCCGTCGCCCCCAATAAGCTGATCTACGCCATCATCGCCGTACAACGTATCGGCATGATCTTCCCCGTAAAGAACGTCGTGGCCTGTACCACCATGCAACGTGTCAAAGCCGATGCCGCCAAATAGGTGATCGTTGCCACTTTCGCCGTTCAGGGTATCCGCACCACCGTCACCAGCGAGTTGGTCATTACCGGCCCCGCCCGCAATGGTGTCGTCCCCAGAAAGCCCGAAAACAGTGTCATTGGCGCTTGAGGCGGTGATGGCATCGGGCGCATTTGTGCCGTTGATCACGGTGTCGTTGGCCGACGGTACCATGTTCGGTGTCCCTAAACGGTTCAATGGATCCGGGGGCGGACCCGGTAGGACAGTTGGTGGGAGTTCCAGAACAGTCGGTGTGACCGGCCCATAAAGCGACGTGTCATAGAGCGACGGATCGACACCCATTCGGTTGCCGATGATGACATTCAAATGCGTAAAATCATCGGCACCAAGCGCCGCCCCATCAGCGCTATACACGTCGAGCACGGAGTCGAAAAACTGTAGTTCAGCGCCCCAGGCGTAAGACGTGACATGTAGGTTGTTGAGCCCACCAATGAGGCTGAGCGCGGAGAGATCAAGGACATCTTCGTCAGGATCAAAGTCGGTGATGACGTCGGTGTATTCATCTTTCACCAAAATAAAGAGGTCCGCGCCGTTCGCGCCACTCATGACATCAAGACCATTACCGTCGACAATGATGTCTTCGCCGTTATTTCCGGTCAGTGTATCGTTTCCATCGCCGCCGATGATGATGTCGTCGTTGGCTTGGCCATTTATGGTGTCATCGCTGCTGGTCCCGAGCTTAACCTTACCAATGTCATCAAAGGTGATGTCATACTCGACAAGATAAGGCGTGCCTTGGGTCGTTACGAAGACACGCGCGCCGTTTGCTGTTTGGGTTGCGGTGATGCCTGTAATCCCCTGCAACGGAGAACCGACGCTGCCCGCAATTGTCTCAACGTGTTGGAGGCGCCCTTCGCTGAGCAGCGCAAACAGGCTGATGCCATCATCCGCGCCCGCTGCGAGAACGTAATCCACACCGTTCATGGTGATCGTCGCGACGTGGGATGCGGATTCAAATCGCGTGTCGAGCGTATCAAACAGGTGATCGACGACCCGCATTTCTTCGCCATTGTTCGCAATTTCCAAAACCGAGAGCGTGCCGCTACCAGATGATGCAAGGATCGCGTAAAACCCGCCGTCAATTCCGTTTGCAAAGGTTATTGCACCGGGGTCGTTTACCCAAAGCCCGTTGTCGTTGGTCAGGTCATGCAGATGTACGAGGTTCTCGCTACCGTCTTCGCGAAACAGGGAAACGGTGTCCGACGTGCCGTAGCTAACCAGCGCAATCGCATCCCCGTTATGGGTCGCCGTTTCAATGTGGGTCGCAACCGCACCGGACAGGGAATTCGGGACGGATATGGTTTCGTAACCCAGCGACCCGTTCGCGTTAAACGTAACCTGTGCCACTCCGCCATCGTTTAGGGCGACAAACCCGTTTGCGGAGCCATCCCAAATTGCGATCGTACTGATGTTTGCGGCATCCATACCGGACGCGGCCCAATCAGTTGCCACATCAAAGGGCGATGTTGTCCCGTCAGGGGAGAGGGTGACGCCTTGCAAGTCAGCATCATTGAGCCCCGCCAGAAACAGCTCAAACGTGTTGGCACCCGTGTCACGGATCGCGAGGTCGGTGGTTTCCAACTGTAAATACGAGGCATCAATTTCCCAAACGCCGACTTCAACGGCAGCGCCTGCATCACTGCCCAAATCAAACGCGGTCAGCCAGCCACCCCCACGCGTCGCAACGAACAACATCGGGCCATCGGCAGTGTCCAGAATTTGCGCGTCCGTTATTCCGATAAGCGGATTGTCCTCAATCGGACCGCCGAACACGGAGACGGCACCATAAGCTGAAAAAGACGCTAGCATTACTATCCCAAAACCATCTCACCGAAGACATTTGTGCGGTTTCGTTCGGGCCAAGAGCGGCGCTAAATCGGGGCAGAGGGGGGGCAATCCCGGTGAATTTTAGACGATCTTTCCAAATTTCCCGGACCCTAGGTGTTGCACAGATCCGCTTAGGTGCGAACGCAGGGTTTGCATCTTCTTAAGTTGGAAATCGGACCGTGCAGCAAATGCACCTCAACGCCATTTTCTGAACGCGCCAGATATTTCCTTGAAAGGACGCCCTTATGTCAGACCAATCCCAAATTCTATCGATGCCATATATTCAACCCGCACAGGCGCAAAAACACGTCACGCACAATGAGGCACTGTTCCTGTTGGATGCGGTCGTGCAGTTGGCGGTTGAAGATGTGAACCTGACCGCGCCACCCGCGAGCCCCGGGGCGAATGAACGCTACATTGTTGGTACGTCTGCAACGGGGGACTGGTCAGGCAATGACAACAGTGTCGCGCTTTACTCAAATGGCGCATGGACGTTCTTTACCCCTGTTGCAGGCTGGCATGCGGATGTTTTGTCAACGGGTGAAACGCTGCGATTTGATGGGACGAATTGGGTCTATCCAACCAGTGCACCACTACAGAATGTGGACCACGTGGGGGTGAACGCGACGGCGGATGACACCAACAGGCTGACGGTTGCCGCGGATGCGACCTTGCTGACAAATGATGGTGACGGCCACCAGTTAAAAGTGAATAAAGCCGCGCCGGCGGACACCGCTAGCCTGCTGTTTCAAACAGGCTACTCGGGGCGTGCTGAAATGGGTACGACGGGTGTCGATGATTTTACGATCAAGGTTTCAGACGACGGATCAACCTACCGCGATGCGATTGTAGTTGAGGCGGACACAGGTGCTGTTCAGATGCCGCAAGGTCAGTGTTATTTTGAGGACATTTTCATTCTCAACGACACGTCCTTCAACATGCCGATCCCATTCTCCAATCCGGCGCGGATTTTGATGTGGCTGTCGGTTAACATCATCGGGCGGTTTTATCTGTTTTCGATCACCGGCACCCTCAGCGGCGCAAATAATTTCGGGTCGATGTTTGTTAGCCCTCCAGGGTCATTAAACTTCCTGAGCGGTCCGCTCGACGGCACGACCGGGCCAGCCAATGCAATCAATATCTCGGTCGATACAACGACTGCCACAAATAGGTTGTACATCGAAAACCGTCTCGGCTCGAACCGGTTTTTCACTATGTCCACGATGGGTAAGTAAGACAATTTCAACCCTAATCTGAACGGAGAATGTTATGTCTAAGAATAGAAAACCGAAGGTCGATGTGCCCAAAGAGGTAGAGTACCGGATTTTCAATTTGCCCGGCCATGGACGGGTGCGCGCACCGGTTACGATGACAGAAGAAAGCCTAATCGAAGCGATGAATGCTGAGGATCCAATGGATGCATCCGGTTAAGGGCTTGGTTAATATCTGTTAACTTTCGGGAAAGCTTTTCGGGGGATGGTGAGCGTAAACAAAAGGCCCGTCATTGAATGTGTAAATCGCAGCTCTTCACCCCTGCGTCTGCTGGAAACCCGGAATGACGATCTTGGTTTTTGGAAAAACGGGGCAGGTGGCGACTGAATTGTCGCCCCTGTCCGGTGTGCTTTGCCTTGGTCGTGCGGACGTTGACCTGACTGACCCGATGGCCTGCACCAACGCGATTGCGTCACATCGCCCGCAGGCCGTGATCAACGCGGCCGCCTATACGGACGTCGACCGTGCCGAGGTTGAGGAAGACATCGCGCAGGTTGTAAATGCAGGCGCACCACAGGCGATGGCGCAGGCTTGCGCTGACATTGATATCCCGTTTGTGCATATTTCAACCGACTATGTCTTTGACGGTTCAGGTGCGGAACCGTGGACCTCAGACCACCAACCAGACCCACAAAATGCCTATGGGCGAACCAAGCTTGCGGGTGAGGCTGCGATACGTGAAATCGGGGGCCGTTTCGCGGTTTTGCGTACGTCGTGGGTGTTTTCGGCCCATGGCCAAAACTTTGTGAAATCCATGCTCAAACTTGGCACGACACGGGACGAGCTTTCTGTAGTGTCAGACCAAATCGGCGGGCCAACCCCAGCGCGTGAAATTGCGTTGGCCTGCCACGCCATTGCCAACGCGCTAACAGGCGCGCCTGAAAAGGCCGGTGTGTATCATCTGTCCGGAATGCCTGATTGCAACCGTGCCGATTTTGCCCGCGAAATTTTCAGCCACGCCAAATTGTCTTGCAAGGTCAATGACATTTCGACGTCCCAGTTCCCGACGCCAGCGAAACGCCCACTGAACTCGCGGTTGGATTGTCAGGGGCTAGAGCAGAAATTTGGCGTGCGACGCCCAGATTGGCGTGCATATTTACGCGACCAGTTAACCAAAAATTAACGACGCTTCGACACTACTGGCGAACATGCGCAAAGGTATAATTCTTGCTGGTGGAACGGGCTCAAGGTTACATCCAATAACAATTGGCGTGTCCAAGCACCTTTTGCCAATTTACGACAAACCGATGATCTATTACCCGATCAGTGTTTTGATGCTGGCAGGCATTCGCGAGATCGCGATCATTACAACGCCGCAAGATCAGTGCCAATTTCAACGCACGCTTGGCGACGGCAGCCAATGGGGGATTTCGCTGACCTATATTGTGCAGCCGTCCCCGGATGGATTGGCGCAGGCCTATTTACTGGCAGAAGATTTCTTGAATGGCGCGCCCTCGGCGATGGTTTTGGGGGACAATATTTTCTTTGGGCATGGGTTGCCTGAGATATTGCATGACGCAAATCAGCAAACCGACGGCGGAACTATCTTTGGCTATCGCGTTGCCGATCCGAACCGGTATGGTGTTGTCGACTTCGACACCAATGGCGTCGCGCAGCAGATTATTGAAAAACCGATTGAACCGCCGTCAAACTACGCAGTCACGGGGTTGTACTTTCTTGACGCGGATGCGCCCAAACTTGCACGTGATGTTCGCCCATCTCAACGTGGTGAGCTCGAAATTACCTCCCTATTGGAGATGTATTTAGAAGCCGGAAAACTACGGGTGAATAAAATGGGGCGCGGCTATGCGTGGCTGGATACCGGCACACACGCAAGCTTGCTGGATGCAGGGAATTTTGTGCGAACACTCACGCAGCGACAAGGGCTTCAAACCGGTTGTTTAGAAGAAATCGCCCACGCGCAGGGTTGGATCTGTGACGAAACGCTTTGTGCACTAGCTGCGCGGTTCTCAAAGAACAGCTACGGCACGTATTTGAATGGCTTGCTCGACTAACGCAGGGCGCGCTACCTAATCGCGCGCGTATTCATCCTCGTAGCGGACAATGTCGTCCTCACCCAAGTAACTGCCTGTCTGCACTTCGATGAGTTCCATCGGCACGTGACCGGGGTTTTCAAGGCGGTGTTTGGCACCCAGTGGAACGTAGATAGATTGGTTCTCAGACACGAGGCGCACATCGTCCCCAACCGTAACGCGCGCAGTACCCGCGACGACGATCCAATGTTCCGAGCGGTGAACATGGCTTTGCAAACTCAACGCGGCACCGGGCTTTACGACGATCCGTTTGACCTGAAACCGGTCGCGCAGGGTGAGGGTTTCGAAATAGCCCCATGGCCGATAATCACGGGGGAAGGTGTCTGCTTGGCGAACCTTTTGCGCGCGCATTTCTTTTACGACCACACCCAAATCTGCCACGCGGCTGCGGTCTGCAACCAACACTGCATCCGGCATCGCGATCGCCACGATATTGTTAAGACCAAGACCGACAAGCTGCACATCATCACTTTCAGAACGCAGTAAGCTGTCCGCGCAATCCACCGCTAAACTTGGACCGTGTGTACTTACCCCCGCATCATCGACGGGCATTTGTTTTTGGATCGCGTCCCAACCGCCAAGATCGGACCAATCGCCTTCGTGTTTGATCACGGCAAGGTTGTCCGCCTTTTCCATGATGGCAAAGTCGATCGAAATATCTTCGCAGGCCGCCCATGCGGTCGGGTCAAGGCGCAGAAAGCCTAGATCGTGGCGGGCGTCGGTGATCGATGTTTTGACGGTCTCCAGCATGTCAGGTGCGTGGATTGAAAATGCCTTAACCAACGTGCTGGCCTTGTACAAAAAGATACCAGCGTTCCAAAGAAACCGATCTGTCGCCAACATGTCCTGCGCAGTTTTTAGATTTGGTTTTTCAACGAAACGACGCAAAGCGATGCAGCCGTCGGGCGTTTCATCCCCTAGTTCAAGGTAGCCATATCCAGTTTCAGGATGCGTTGGCATGATGCCAAACGTCACGATCTGTCCGTTGCGGGCACAAGGAATGGCACGTTCAACACTGGCGAGGAATGTGTCGGTGTCTTTGATGAAATGGTCAGACGGGGCGGCGAGTATCAGGGCGTCTGGATCGTCATCCGCCACTTTCAATGCCGCCGCGAGGAGCGCAGGGGCGGTGTTCTTTGCTTCCGGCTCAATCAACACCGCACCAGGATCAATGCCGACATCAGACAGTTGTTGGGTTGCCGTGAAACGAAAGTCCGAGTTGGTCACAATGACGGGGGGCGAAAACGACGTTGACGTAAATCGTGAGGCTGACTGTTGAAACAGGCTGCTGTCGCCAATGAGTTTGGTGAACTGCTTGGGATAGCTTTTACGCGAAAGGGGCCACAGCCGTGTGCCTGATCCGCCGCATAGAATTACTGGGGTGATGGTGTGCTGTGTCATTGCTCTCACTCAATACTCATTTCAGCGCTTCGCGGCTGTCTGCCTGTGTTTTGCATAACATTTGGCCAAAGTTATGGCCAATTCCCAAGCTTTCTTATTGTTCGTTAACCTTAACGCCGTCTTAAGATTTCGCAGGTAGCCTGGGCTGATACGCAAGAAGTCTGGACATCACGCATGGCGGCCACAAAAACGTTTGGGAACCTGTTTTTAAGCATTGGCGCAATGAAAGCAGGGACCACATGGCTTTACTCTGTGCTGGCCCGTCATCCGGAACTGCATTTTGCGATGGAAAAGGAAATTCACTACTTCAATCATCGCTATGTGGACGACTCGCTTCTTAGCGAGGAACGCCGCCTATCTGAGGCACGAGAGCGGTATTTGTGGCGGTTTGACCCGCAAAAGGCCAACATTGATGCGATCCGCCAGAACCTGCACTGGGTTGCGGCATATCTTGACCGGCCGGTTGACGATTTCTGGTATCGCAACCTGTTTCAACTGCGCAAATTTCAAACCTATGCCTGTGATTTTTCCAACCTGAATGCCCATCTTCCGGCTGAGGTTTGGCCTAAAATTGCGTCGAAATGCGATTCCTTACGCGTGCTTTATACCATGCGCGACCCGGTGAAACGGATTTGGAGCCATACCAAATTCCATCTGCAAGTTACGGGCGAATTGGACAAGTTGAACACGTGGTCAAAGTCCGAGTTTGAGGCCTTCGTCCGTCAGCCGCATATTTGGGACAATGGGGAATATGGTGCTGTTTTGCGGCGGCTTTCGCAGGGGTTGGACAGGACACAGTACAAGGCGATCTTTTATGAGGATTTACATGATAACCAGCGCGGTGTGCTGCGTGATATCGAAGAGTTCTTAGGCATTGCACCGTTTGAATACCCGCAGGCCATGTTGGACAGACGGATCACGGAAAGCCAAAAGCGAGAGATGCCTGATTTCTTTCTAGACCTGGTCGCGAATGACATTAGCCGTATCCGTAGCGAGGTCGAAGCGGAAGGATATGTGCTTCCGTTGTCTTGGGGCTAGTGCGGCGCATTCCCGAGCAAGCCGTGCAATGTGCGCAAAACCACGAGGTCATCGGAATTCATTTCACGTAGCAATTGGGCAAGTTCGGGCGAAACGGGAGTGTTGTCTGAATGAGACGAATTCGCGCGGGCTGGGGCCCAGTTGAAACCCGGGAATGGGGTGCTAAGCCGTTTGGAAAGCAAATCCATCGCCCGATTAAAATTAGCCACAAGCCCAATGACACCCGTTTTGTTGATTAGGCGAAGACCATCGAACGCCCGCATTAATTCGGGTTCATTGCCGGGATAAAACGCCGCAAGGCGGCCGGTTTGAAAATTGCGACACTGGCGATCTTTTGCGCGCTCAAGTCGTGCGTGAACGTAACCACCAAAATCGTTCTGCTTGGCGAGCTTCGCCCCCCAGCTGTCAGAGGTTTGATTGCGTTCAAACTGATAGGCCGAGCGAATACGTGCAAAAGGATCACGTAGCAGCATAACGGGGATAATTTGCACACCTTCGATTGACGGAAGCGGCCCCACTATGGTGTGGGACGAGAACGCATTGGCCGTCGGGTTTTGGGTGATCCATTTCTCGACATCTGCGGTATTGGACAGGTTACTTGTGTCAAATTCTGCAGTGACCCAACTGTCTGGAAAGTTCCGTTTCAGGATTTGGTCAAGAGAGGTTCCAGCGTTCTTGAACAGATGGTAGTGCAGGATGACGGTGCGTATGGGGGATGTTTTCGGGTTCATAAAGTCAGTCGACAGTGTTGTAGAGATCAGCGGCCTCAAACGCGGCTCGCATCTGCGCGCGACCTTGGTTGAATGAAAACGCATCCCGCATGTAGGCCTGTGCATTGGCTGATATCGCGCGCCAAAGATCGTCGTCTTCGGTCAGCCGCGCGATTGCGCTTGCCCAGTCAGCCGGTGTGCTCACGATAAAGCAATCATGACCATTGCGTAGGCCAATCCCTTCGGCCGCCGTGGGGGACAGAACGCAGGGAATACCATGGGCGAGGGCGCTCAGCACCTTGCCCTTAATTCCAGCACCAGAGCGAAGTGGGGCGACAAAGATGCGGTGGTTATCATAGGCGTCGCTTATGTTTGCTACGAAGCCAATCGGGTTAACCGTTTCGCTGGCCAACGCTTTGATTTCGTCCGTTATTGCGGCACCGTAAATGGACAGATCAACCGGGCTGCGCGTTGCATGAATAACTGCAGGCAAAATATCGCGAATGAACCAGGAAACACCCTCGCCGTTGGGATGGTGGCGAAAGCTGCCAAGGAACGACAAGCCGCGCCGCTTGTTTAGGGGCGGACGAATATCTGGCACATCGACAACCCACGGGCATTTCACCACCTTCGCGGCTCCGTCCGAGTAAGCCTGAATAACCGAATGTTCGACGTCGTTATATGACAACACCACATCGACATTGTTGATGATTTCCATCTCATCCTTGCGGGTTTGGCGGGCCTTTTCGAGCATGGCTTCGTCGTTTTCGGACTGTGCGGCGCGGATTTCTCGCAGGAAATGCAGGTCAGCGTTATTGAACAACACACGCGCTTCAGGGGCGAGTTTGCGCAGCTGGCTCAATACATCGCGGGCGACGTAATAGCGCGTGATGTAGAAGGCATCAAAGTCGGCGGCGTGCTGCGCGAGGTATTCCGATTGGCTGAGGTAGAAGGGCGCATAGATCATTTCAACACCCATCTTTTGCAACTCTTCGGTGTAGCTGCCAAGGTGCGCCATGTTGGAGGGCAGAAAGCTAACTTTATAGCCAAGCGACTGCACCAAACGGATTTCCTGCAACGCCGCGTAGGACCCCGCGTCTTGGTCGGGGCGCGGCGTTGAATAGTCGATGAACAATACCCGCCCGACAATCCCGCGGTCTTTTTCAAGGTCAGGCGTGCTGCCTTCTTTGCCGAACTTGGCAAAGTCCTTGGCCCAACGGCGTTTGAATTTCGGGCGGTTCACTTCTTGGTATTTCTTGAAGCCAGTCGTGACGTCCGTGCCAGATGTCATACCTTCAAAATGATACACGACCGAAGAAGGGACGAACCATGTGCTGTAGCCGGCTTCGCGGACCTTAAAGGCGAAATCCGTGTCCTCAAAATACATCGGTTCCATGTAGGATGAGAACCCATCGAGCGCGCGCCACAAATCGGCAGGCACCATCATCGCGGCGCCGCACAGGTAATCCGCTTGGCGGGCATAGCTGAAACGCGGGTCTTCGGGGTTTTGGCGGTTGCCATAGTTCCATGGGTTGCCGGTGCCCCAAACGATCCCGCCAGCGTCCTGCAATACGCCGTCCGGATAGAGCAGTTTTGACCCTGCCAGCCCGACATTGTCGAACCGATCAAAGGCGCTGAGCAGTTCATCGATCCAGCCAGATGTGACTTCGACGTCATTGTTCAGCAGCGCGATGAAGTCCCCTTTTGCCTCCGCTGCACCTTGATTGCATGAGCGGATGAAGCGCTGGGCGGTGTCGTTGTGAAGCACCGTGATTCCGCTGACGATGTCTTCAAGGTGTCGGGTTTCATCGCTTGAGGCGTCATCGACCACGATCACCTCAAAACTCGCTTGGTTATGGGCCACCAACAGCGAACACAGCGCGAGGTAGGTGACCTCAACCTTATTGTGTGCAGGGATCACGACCGTCACTTTGGGTGCATCAGGTTGCGTGAACGTCAGCGGCTTGAGTTTGACGTTGTCATGACCGCCCTCAAGCACCGACATCGCGTAGGCAATCTGTGCCATATCCACGGACGGATTCGCGTTTTTCATATGGGCTTTCAGGCTCGCGTAGCGGCGCGGCGTTTGCGCGAAAACCGTTGACGGAAAAGGCGCGGCGGCTTCGCGCTGCAACACGTCAGCAGGTGTGATGATCGCAGGGGCGAGATGTTGCGTTTCCCAATAGGTGATCGAGCCTGAACGATCCTTGAGGCACAGGTGCCGCGTCGCGCCGGTCAGGTACTTTGATGGAAGGCGCACAACGTTATGACTGGTCCCAAAACTGACCTGTTCGACTGGTTCGCCGTCGATAAGCAACAGCAGTTCTACCGCTTGGTCCGATGCAATGACCAGCGTGTGGCCGTAGTCTTCTTTCAGGGTCAAAACGGGGGGTGTGACATTCAGCAGAACCTGTTCGTTACCGCCGATGGAGAGGCGAATTTCGTCGCCATTCATCACGTGGCTGGGGATGTCGCCCTCCATCCAAACCTTGGTGCGTTCTTCACCGGGTTTGCCGATGCGGATCGGATCGACCAATGACGTTGAGGGTATCGAGGGGACGCTCACGCGGGTGTCGGCCAAGAAAAAGAACGGCTCAACATCGTGACCATCAGGAACGTACCCTAAGTAATCAACCGCAAGCCAGACTTGCCCTGCCTGAAAGCCGTCAGGCAGCGGGATACGAACATGCTGGTAGTTTTCACGCGCAATCCCGCCCTGAAACCCGGGATCAAAACTGATCGAATGCGACGTCGTGCGTTGGGTTTTTGAACAGGTGAAACGTACAAGCAAGTTGGCGCGGCCACGATGCTGCGCCAGCCATGTTTCAAACACCATACCGGGGGTGGCGGTTTCAATGTTTATTGTGCGTTCAATCTCAATCCGGCTGGGCGCATCGCGATCTGTCATCATCAGTTGCACGGTTTGTGCGCCGGCCAGCACCCAGTCCGTCAAATGGTTTACCCAAACTGTATAGATTTCACCGGGAGCCGTTTCCCTCGGGTCCGACGAAATTGCGGCGGCCAAATGATCCACGTCCAACACAATATCTGCGTCCATTGCATAGGTGCGAAGCGGGTTGTTGCTGCTTGGGTTAAGCGGCGCAGAGATTGCGCCAACTGAAACTTCGACCCGTGATTTTGCCTGTACTTCGGACACGGCTGCATAGACGGATCCGTTCACGATAATTGCAGAACTGTCGTCCGGTTTTGCGAGAGGTAAGTTAACGCGAGGGATCATCTAGGTTACTTTCTTACAGCCAAGTGCACGTAATCACGGCACAAAAGAGTTAACGCTCTCTCATTTGCGCGAAGGGGGGTTAATAAACCGTAAAAGGGGCATTAATTTTTGGTCGGTCGCTGGTGTGGGGTCAGCGCTGAAGAATGTCGCGGTGATACCGGTTGAGTAGGAACAAACCGACCACAAGCAGGCCAAGCCCCAAGGCGATTGGATACGCAACGGAGACGTAAGTTGGTTGGTAGTATGGGTAGTACCCGTCCCGCATCATGCCCACGATATGAACCAGCGGATTGTACCACAGAATGTCGCGGTAGGGCTGTGGGACGACCTCGAACAGAAAGAACAAACACGACGCTAAGAACAAGGGGCGGTTCAACACAGCCCAAGCGGTCGCCCAGATCGGAAAGGACAGTGTCAGGAAACTGTTCAACGTTCCGACGCCCGCGCTCAGCACGATGATCATCGCATAGGCGGTTAGGATTTTGGGGAAATCGATCGCCGTGTCGGGCGCGCTGAACCAAAGAATGAACCCCAACACGATGCCGTGCACGATCAATTGCGTCAGAGAATTCAGCGCCAGTCGCGCAATCAACGCATCTACAAACGTCACGCGCGGGTACTCCAGCAGGGCGCGGCTGTATTGGATCGTTTGACCCAGCTTCGCAGAAACGTCCGCATACATCAGAAACGGGAGCAATCCGGTCGCGTAAAAGAATGCAAAGTCCGCACCGAGGGGCGGTGCACGAAACCCGATCGAAAAGATGATTGTAAGAAGCGCGATGCCTGCCGCGGGTTCTAAGATCGCCCAAAGATAGCCACCGGGAGATCGCCCATAGGTCGTCGATATTTCGCGCAAAATAAGCGCGATGATGGCACGCGGTGTTGCGAAGGGTGCGCGGAGCCGTCGCAAAGGTGCGGGAGGGGGTTGCGATACCGCAGGGCGCGTGGCGAAACCCATCTGACCTGTCTCCTGAGGTTTTATGTTCGTTAATAACTTTTGGTTAACGCTTCGGTCATAAGTATGAACGCTCATTGATTGAAGAAGTGTTAATGTCGAACACCAGCCAAGACGCATCTGTGAAGAAGGCCGTAAAACCGGCCCCAGAAACCCCGCTGGTACCGCCTACCGTCGGCCCTGCGCGGCGAAAGCGTCGGCATGTGTTTTTGATCTTATCGCTGATTTGGGTCGTGCTCGTCCCGATAGCGGTCAGTGCTTACTATCTTTGGGGAATGGCAGCAGACCAATACGCGTCCAAAATCGCGTTTTCTGTCCGCTCAGAGGAGCAAAGTTCCCCGATTGAACTGCTGGGTGGTATCACTGATCTCTCCGGTTCCAGCTCATCTGATACGGATATTCTGTACGTTTATCTCAACAGCCAAGAGCTTGTGGCGAAGGTTAATGAACAGGTGAATTTGGCGGAAATTTGGGGCAAAGTATCCAAGGATCAGGACCCCGTATTTGCCTATGATCCGAGTGGAACCATCGAAGATTTGCATCGGCATTGGGACCGGAAGGTCGACATCATTTATGACAGCGGCACCCAGCTGATTGAGATGCGGTTTCTTGCGTTTCAACCCGACGATGCACGCGCAATTGCGGTCGCTGTTTTAGCGGAAAGCACTGCGATGATTAACAATCTTTCCGCCCTCGCACGTGAAGACGCGGTCGGATATGCGCGTGAGGATTTAGAGACCTCTCTCGCACGGTTGCGGACTGCGCGGCAGGCGTTAACGCTATTTCGCAACCGCACACAGATCGTTGATCCGACCATCGATACGCAGAACCAGATGGGTGTGCTTGTGACGTTGCAACAACAGCTCGCAGATGCCTTGGTAGAGGGGGACCTGCTGCGCGATACCACAAGTGCGGGTGATGCACGCATTGCGCAGGCCAACCGCAGGGTTGAGGTCATTCAAAACCGGATCGACGCAGAACGCCAGAAATTAGGCCTTGGGAATGAAGGCGAGGGAGGCGTGGTGTTTGCCGATTTGGTTGGCGAATACGAAGGGCTGATTGTCGATCGCGAATTTGCGGAAGTGGCCTATACGACCGCGCTTGCATCCTTTGACGGTGCCCAAGCAGAAGCCCGTCGGCAAAGCCGGTATCTGGCCGCCCATGTCCAACCTACCTTGGCGCAAAAAGCGCAGTATCCGGAACGCTTGAAGATCATCCTATTGATCGCATTGTTCTGCACGCTGACATGGTGCGTTTTATGCCTAGTCTATTACAGCCTGCGCGATCGTAGCTGAGGCGCACCATGATCCAGCTTGACCGACTCACAAAAAGTTTCGCAACCCGTGGCGGACGTAAAACGATTGTTAAAGACTTAACGGCCACGTTCCCAACGGGGGCTTGCGTTGCGCTTCTTGGGCGCAATGGCGCGGGTAAAAGCACGCTTCTTAAGCTGATTGCAGGGACGATAAGGCCCGATAAAGGGCAGGTGCGCTCCTCGGGGTCCGTTTCTTATCCGGTTGGTTTTGCGGGTTCGTTTCACGGTGATCTAACAGGTCGCCAAAACGCCCGTTTCGTTGCACGCCTGTACGGTGTGGACACGGATGATCTTGTGCATTTTGTGCGGGACTTTGCTGAGCTGGGCGAACATTTTGACATGCCGTTTCGAACCTATTCTGCGGGCATGCGATCCCGGCTGTCTTTTGGGGTCTCGATGGCGATCCCGTTCGATACATATTTGGTGGATGAGGTGACGTCCGTTGGTGACGGTGCATTTCGCCAAAAAAGTATCCGGATGTTTGATGCGCGGCGTGAAACGTCAGGTGCAATCGTTGTAAGCCATTCGCCCCTAATGGTGCGGCGGATTTGCGATATGGGCGCGGTTTTGGAAGACGGAATTTTGCACTTTCATGACGATATTGACGACGCCTTGGCGCATCATGAAGCGACCCTGAAACACCCTGCCGCCAGGGGGTAATAAATCAAATGTTAACACTTTTGCCGCATTTGAGATTGTAGCCTTATGACTCGTTTGCTCGCCCAGATATTTCGGCCCACGTTGGCCCAACGTTTCGTTTTGGCCGCGCGTCAAGAGGGGCTTAGCGTTGCTTTGCAAAAGGCTCGTATCTACGTCGGTATGCTTTGGCGTGGCGAAGGTCGCAGTGCGCTGCAAGCAGGGGGCGGGGACGACGTCGCGCCCGAGGAATACCTGCAAAGCATCTGGCAGCAACTGGCGCAGGGCAGCGCGTTTCACCCAGCGCCGCCACACAAAGGCAACAAACCTTTTGTCTCCATCATTGGGGATCTGAATTTGCCGCAATGCCGCAAGTACCGTGTTGAACAATTGGCGCAGTTTTGGGAACGCCAAGGCGTGGCTTGCGATTTTGCTCATTACCAAGATCTGCCGCGTGTCACGCGGCTTTTGACTCGCGCGACCCATGTGATTGAATACCGCCTCAAATCTTCTCCCGTGACCGAAATGATCCGTTATGAGGCACGGCGCCTTGGGTTGCCGATCATGTATGATATCGACGATCCGCTGTTCTCGATTTCAGCCTATGAAACCTATGGCAATATGGGCGCGCTCGATCCCGCAATGAAGGCGCATTTCCTAAGTGAAGCGCCGAAGTATTTGGCGATGATGAACGGCGCGGACTTGATCTCTGTTTCGACGCCACAGCTTGCGCAGCACGCGCGTTTATTCACCAAACGCCCTGTTCACGTCCGGCGCAACTTTGCCGATGAGGTGACCCTAAGCGCGGGTGCTTTGGCAATGGAAGGGCGCGCGGCGCATGACGGTGTTTTTCGCGTTGGTTTTGCCAGCGGGTCGCAGGGCCATGAAATCGACCTTGCCAGCATCTTCGCCCCGTTAGAGGCGTTCATGGCCGAGAGTGACAGCCGCCGTTTGGTGTTGCTGGGGCATTTCAACCTCGACCTGCTCCCGAGTGCATTGCGCGAAAGGGCTGAGGTGAAACCGTTCACGACCTATGAGGCGTATTTAGGTCAACTGGCGCAAGTCGACTGCGCCGTGATGCCGCTGTGTGATGATACGTTTAACCGCTGCAAAAGCGCTGTGCGTTTGATTGATGCCGCATCGGTCGGGGTGCCCTCAATCGTTTCTCCTGTTGGGGACCTGCCATCGTTGATTGAACAGGGGAAAACGGGGTTCGTCGCTAAGAACCAATCTGAATGGCTCACGGCGTTGCGGCGCTATGAAGGTGCGCGTGAAACCACACGCGGGATTGGCCTCGCCGCACGAAACAACCTCGAAACAAAATGGGCTGGCGTAGCGGAACCAAACATCATCGACACGGAACTACTGGATTGGGTGGTGTCGTGACCAAATGCCATATCTTGTTGGCAAACGTGTTTTTTGCACCCTTCACATATGGGGGCGCGACGATTGTCGCAGAGGAGGTCGCGAAAGCCTTATTGGCGCGAAAAGACACTGCGTTCGAGTATCAAATTACCGCCGTTTCACTGTGTTGCCACAGCAGGTTGGCCAATTACACGATGGTCAAATCTGAACGGGATGGCATCCAGAACTACGTTATCAATGTCCCGTCTACCCGCACCTATAAAGAGCTATATGACAACCCACATGTGACCCGCCTTATTGAGGAGCTGATAGATGATCTGCAGCCCGATGTTGTTCACGCCCACTGTATTCAAGACATCGGCGGCGGGGTTCTTAGGGCAGCGCAGGCGCGTGGCATTCCGAGCATTCTAAGCGTGCATGATTTTTGGTGGCTTTGTGAACGGCAATTCATGATTAAGCCTGATAGGACGTACTGCGGGCAGAACCCGATCCAAATTGACGCGTGTCGGGGCTGCGTTTCGGATTTTGGCGCTGCACAATCGCGATTTACCTATTTGCAAGACATTTCACGCATACCAGAGCGTGTGACTTACCCAAGCAAATTTGCCCACGATCTGCACGTTTCATCCGGTTTCGCAACGGGCCGCAGTGTCATTTGGGAAAATGGCGTTCACCTGCCTGAGCCTGATTTTGAAGCAAAGCAAGCGGTCCGCCGAGAGAGAGACCCACGCCTAACCTTCGGGTTTGTTGGTGGGCCATCCCAGATCAAGGGTTGGCCGCTAATTCGTGCAGCGTTCAAATCCCTTGAACGTGAAGACTTTCGCGTTTTGTTGGTAGATGCCTCTGCCGAGGGGGACTGGTGGAACGGCGAGCGGTTTGTTGACCTTCCGGGAGAGTGGGAGGTTTATCCACGTTTTGATCAGTCAGAAATGGACACGTTTTATTCTGAAATCGACGTGCTGTTGTTCATGTCCCAGTGGAAGGAAACGTTCGGACTGGCAGTGCGCGAAGCATTGGCACGGGGCGTGGGTGTCATTCAAACGGACAGTGGCGGGAGCGTGGAACATATGGCCTTTAGCCAAACGGACCTTATCCCGATAGGTGCATCTTCTGACGTGCTTCTAAACGCCTTGATCAAAGCGCTTGAAATGCATCCAAAGGCCAATGTGCCAAGGGCCGTGACAGGGTTCCAAGCGCAAGCGGCGGCATTTGAAAACATCCTTCAAGATGTACTGGTGGACGTATCATGATGCTGCGCCCAGACGATCTACACAGGGAACGCAGTATCCTTGTCGGCACTGCGGGCAGTCGTTCTGCTTGCGTCCATATATTGATGGCGGTGCATGAGGGCGAAAAGTACCTACCGCAACAGTTGGCGAGTTTCACGACGCAAACCTATCCGAACTGGGCCTTATGGGCTGGGATTGATGCGCCCGAAGCGAATGAGGATCAAAGCCGCGACATTTTGAATGCCTGCGTTAAGAAGCCAGTCGTGCTTGACGGGCCAGCGCTTGGAGTGGCCGCGAATTTCATGGCCCTTATGTCCGCCGCCCCAGCCGGAGAGATGTGGGCGCTGGCGGACCAAGATGACGTCTGGTTACCCGATAAGCTGGCGCGCGCGGTTGAAAAGCTGAATAAAGTTTCCCCAGATATTCCAGCGCTTTACTGCGCCCGCACCTTGATTGCCGATCATCGACTTGGTCGGATGCGTCTGTCCCCAAGGCGCCGTCGCGGTCCCAGTTTTGCAAATGCATTGGTTCAAAATATCGCCAGCGGAAACACGATCGTTTTGAATGGCGCCGCCACGCGGTTGGTGGCTTCGGTCATTTCGGATACGCCCACGCCGGTCATTCATGATTGGTGGCTTTATCAGCTTATCACAGCTGTGGGCGGGCAGGTGATTTGTGATGAACAACCCGTTCTGTTGTATCGTCAGCACAGCAACAACGTGCTTGGCTCGAATGACTGTTGGCGTTCGCGATTGCGCCGCCTCAAGCTTATTTGGGCCGGCGTTTGGGCCAGGTGGACGGATCGAAATATCGACTGCCTGAAGGTAATTTCGGGCCAAATGACCCCGCAGAACCAACAGTGTTTAAGAACATTTATCCAAGCGCGACAGTCATCTTTGTTGCGCAGAATGTTCCAATTGCGCCGCACGGGTATTTATCGTCAAAGGTCGGCCGCTGGTGGTGTTATGTGGCTCGCGGCGTTGTTCGGTCGCCTTTAGGTTTGGGCACGTAAGACCGATACAGATGTTGCATCTTTCGCAAGATACACGGCCATCTTCGCACCAGTTCCCAAACGGCCAAAAGACCCCGCATCTCGCAACAATTGCGCGGGCGTTGATGTTGCACGCATTACAGCGTGTTCAATGTCGTCTTTCGCGTCGTTGACCATCACGGACAGGGCCTTTGGTATGTTTAGGTCAGCCCCTGCGAGTGTGCCATCGGCCAGCGTCAAACGGTTGTCTTCGCGAAAAATTTCGCGCCCATTGAGGGTGAACGACGCGATTTCGGACCCGACGGTCGACATTGCGTCGGTCACCAAGAACATGCGTTCTGGCTTTGACGTCAGTGCGATTGAAATTGTTTCGGGGTGAACATGGACGTTGTCGGCAATTAGCCCTGCAAAAATTTCAGGGCGAGCGAGCGTTGCACCAACAAGCCCGGGTTCGCGGCTTCCTAACTGGCTCATGGCGTTGAACAGATGCGTGACGCAACGCGCGCCGGCATCAAATGCAGCGTGGCTCGTGTTGGCATCGGCATCGGTGTGGCCCAAGGAAACAATGATACCGGCCTGCGACATAGCTTTGATTTGCGTCAACGAGACGTTTTCGGGGGCAACAGTGACCATGATGTTGGCAATACGAGTCGCTGCGTCCAACAGCAGTGACAGGTCATCATCCGTCATTGGGCGGATAAGCTCTGGGTCATGTGCACCTTTACGCGCAACCGATAAGTGCGGGCCTTCAAGGTGGATACCGGCAATGCCGGGCACGCCTTGTTGAATTGCGTGTTCGACCGCATCGATTGCGGCAGCGGTTCGGGCTGGGGTGTCTGTGATCAGCGTGGGTAGGATCGCGCCGGTTCCGGTCTGGGCATGGGCCGCGGCAATGGTACGCAACGTGTCCACAGATTGGTCATCATTGAACATCACACCGCCACCGCCGTTCACCTGTAGGTCAAGAAAGGCTGGCGTGATTATCCCGCCGTCCAGTGTTTCCATTGGGTAACTTGCGGGCAGCGCCGCGATTGGGACTACGTCAAATACCCCGTGCGTCAGAACGACCAGCGCGTGATTTTCATGCAGAATTTCTCCGTCATGTATCACCGCGCCAACATAGGCTTTGGCAACATTGGACGGGGTCAGCTGGGTGGGCATGGCGTTCCTCCTCTCCAATGCTTGGCGATTCCTATTTAGGGATATACCAAACAAAGAGAGGGCACACAGATAAGAATGTCGGCCTAAAGCGGCGTGAAACGACCATCGTTGAATTCAACCGCGGAACGCACCCAGACCGTGCCTTCCGCATCGTCGTAAATTATCACGTCCGAGCGGTCGACCTCGAGGGTCGCGGGCCCAACGACACGGTAAAGCCCGCCCTTGCGATGACGATGCGTGGCTTTCCAAGGTGCGATCTCTGTCCCGCCTTTTAGTCGGCGGAAAAGGGCGGTGAGTATGTTCATAAAGACAACACAGATCCTGTAACGTTGTTTGGCCTATAGGTCGTACACCCTTTGCAGCCGCTATCATAGGCGGCGCGGTAGATGGTTTTGAAATCTTCAAATGCGATGTCTTCTGGGCAATTCACGGTTTTTGAGATCCCGCTGTCGACCCACTTTTGCGCGGCGGCCTGCATCGCGACATGGTCTTGTGGTGTCAGATCGGCGGCGGTGACAAAGCTATCGGGTAAGGGCGTATCTGGCCCATGCATCTGGCCGAACCGCCATGCTGCGTAATCCATGACCCGTTCACTGGACTTGGTGCCATCTGGATTGGTGACAACGCGGCTGAATGACGTCGAGAAAATCGGCTCGACACCTGAAGAAACATTGCCCGCAAACATCGATGTCGTGCCTGTGGGTGCAATCGTGGTGAGTGTGCCGTTGCGCAGCCCGTATTTGCGCACCAGTTTCTGTACTTCAGGGTCAAGGCTTAGGATGTTGGCACCCGACAAATGTGCGTCCGCGTCATAATGCGGGAATGCGCCACGTTCTTTGGCGAGGAGGGCTGAGGCCTGATATGCGGCGTTCTGGATTGTTTGCATCCAGCTACCCAGCAAGAACACTGCCTTTGCAGACCCATAACGTGAACCAAGCATTGCGATCGCATCCGCAACGCCCGTTACACCAATGCCGATACGCCGCTGGTTCTGTGCTTGCTGCCACTGCGCATCAAGTGCGTAGCGCGAAACATCAAGCGTATTGTCGAGCATCCGAACTGCAACGTGCACAAGGCTGCGAAGCTCGCCCACATCGAGGCGGGCATCTGGGCTAAAGGGGGCCACGACCAACTGCGCGAGGTTCACTGAGGCAAGTGGGCAGGTGCCATAAGGGGGGAGCGGCTGCTCCGCACACGAATTTGTCGCTGAGATAGTTTCCAGATAGCGCAGTGGATTGTGGGCGTTAATGCGATCAATGAACAGCACGCCAGGTTCGGCCGTCGCGTAGGTTTGTTTCATAATTGAGTTCCACAGGTCACGCGCCCGCAGGCGGCGCATAACGGTCCCCTCCCAGACCAAATCCCAAACATCATCTTCGGTGACCGCATTCATAAACCTATCAGTTACCATGACCGAAAGATTGAAGTTGCGAAGGCGTGTGCGGTCAGACTTTGCAACAATAAAGGCTTCGATGTCGGGGTGGTCGCAACGCATGGTGGCCATCATCGCGCCACGCCCCATTCCCTTCACGATCATCTTGCAGGTGGTGTCGAAGATATCCATCGCTGCAAGTGGTCCAGCCGCGAGACAATCTAAACCACGGACATGGGTTCCACTCGGACGGATGGTTGAAAAATCAAACCCGATCCCACCGCCCATTTGCATCGTCAGTGCGGCGTCTTTGAGCGTGTCCATGATGCCTTCAACGCTGTCAGGAATTGTGCGCATCACGAATGTATTTGAAAGGGTCACATTACGTGCGGTTCCACAACCAGACAAAATTCGCCCTCCCGGAAGAACTTTGAAATCGCGCATCGCAGCAAGGAATGCGGCCGTTGTTGCGGGTAGATCTGAGGGCGCTTCAATGGAGGCCAAACCCCGAGCAACACGTTCCCAAGTGTCTTGCACGGTGTCGTCAATAACTTTCCCTGCGGCGAAGTAACGGTATTTGGCGTGCCAAATGCGTTCAGCTATAGGTTGAAAAAGAGAGGATAAATGCGTTTGTTCTTTATTTGCATCGTACATTAAAGTTTCCACTTTGGCAGCTCAATTTAATAGATATATTTACTAGGATAGTTAACGAAGTGTTATCTTTTTGTTAATCTTATAGTTGAGTGATTGCTGGCTTGGTCAGATTGCGGATCTGACAGCTGGCAGGAAAGAGGAAAGAAAAGATACGGCTGCAATTAGGCGGCTGTTAAGCAACTAAGCATATGAAGGCATCGGAGGCGCTATTTGAAAGGCGAATACTGATGACTGAATTATATGCGTGCGTTGGGTCAGGAAATTGCATGAAGCCGTGGTTGGCGATGAACCAATTGGGTAAGGATTTCAATTTGAAGATGGTCGATGTTCTAAAAGGGGAGCAAAGGGGCGCGCCATATCTCGCGGTGAACCCGATGGGCGTTGTTCCATTCCTTGTCACGGCCGACGGCGATGGTATCGGCGAAAGCAATGCAATCCTTTGGTATCTCGCCGAAGGCACGTACCTCATGCCTCAAACAGAAAAAGCGCGCGCAGAGGCTTTGCAGTGGATGTTTTTTGAGCAATCCAAGCTCGAGCCCTTCATCGCGCCGGCACGGTTTTTCAATCACATTGTTCCGCAAGAGCGCGAAACCCATTTGGAAGATATTGTCGCGTGGCAAAAGGCAGCTCGCCCTGGATTGGCGAAGCTTGATAAGCATTTGTCGACCCGCCGTTTTATTCTTCAGCAAGGCTACAGCGTCGCGGACATTGCCCTGTTTGGCTATGTGCACGTTTTGCAAGAAGCCGGGTTGGATATTGAAGACACCCCAAACATTGCACGTTGGATCCAAGATGTAACCCAGACAGAGAACTTTTGTTCGCTTGATGAACTAAGCAGCCGCGCACAACTGGCGTCGTAATGCGCATATGCGTGTCATGAAATTGAAAGGACGTTTTCAGAAACGATGAAGATGTTGTCGATCATGCAACAAGAGCCAACGCTATCGGTGCGCTCTGTATCTGAAGCTGGAGCAGGGGAGATCCTTGATCGCCTCGACGCTGCCGTTTGGGTATTTGATATCGACAATTCACAGATCACGTTCGCGAACCCCGCAGCGCTTGAATTGTGGAAAGCCACGTCAGCTGAACAGTTATACGCGCGTGACTTAAAGACAGATATGACTCCGACTGTCGCAAAACGTTTAAAGCAATATCAAAACGACTTTACGCAAACAGATGCGGCGTTCACTGAGCTTTGGACGATCTATCCGAATGGCAAGCCTAAAAGTGTTATGGTCGTTTATCGGGGCTATCGACTGGAAGACGGTCGAATGGCGATGCAATGCGAAGCCATAGGTGATTTCGATAACCAACCTGACAATTTACGCAGTGCTGAAGCGCTTTTGCATACGGACGTTTTGATCACGATGTTCAGTAAAGAAGGGCCGCCACTTTATCTAAATCCCGCGGCAAGAAATGTATTCCTTGCCCCGATTGAGAGTTTTGGCAGTCTTTTTGAAAAGCCTTCCGTTTTTAAAGAAGCAATTGCGCTGGTTGAGCGGGGCGGGGAAAATAGGTTGGTCTCTAAGTTGCGTACGGTTCTGGGCAATCGTTGGTTCGACTTATCTCTGAAAAGCTGTTCGGACGCTGTGACAGGGCAACCCGCGATACTTGTAACCGCGATCGACGTGACTGAACTGAAAGAGGCGCGCGACAAAGCTCGCCACCTTGCCAATCGAGATCAGCTGACAAACCTGCACAATCGGTCATATCTTCAAGGCTATCTTGCGCGACTGGAAGAAGACGGTGAAGCGCTCGGCAGCACTATCATCTTTTTCGATGTGGACCGCTTCAAGCTCATCAATGACAGGTACGGACACGAGGCGGGGGATACCGTTCTCATCCAAATCGCTGAGCGCGCGAGGGCCGCGTTACGCACGCAGGACATGGTCGCGCGACTGGGCGGAGATGAGTTCGTTGTTGTCATCGAGGGGCGGTGCTCCCGTGCGGCGCTTGAAAAACAAATTGAGCGATTGCGCAGCGCGATTTCCGCACCGATCCTGCACGACAAAACCCGTATCGACACGACCATTAGTGTCGGTGTCGCTGGCTACACAGATGAAACCACGCGCTTCACGGATGTATTGCGGGACGCAGACATCGCGCTTTATGCGTCCAAGCAGGCGGGGCGGGACCGCATAACATTCTTTAGCACCGAGATGGGTGCTGCTGCGTTAGAACGTGATCAAACGGAAATCGCCCTCAAAAAGGCAGTGCAAGAGCACGAGTTTGTGCTTCATTATCAACCACGGCTTGATATTCGGTCGGGTAAGATTGTTGGCGCTGAAGGGTTAGTGCGCTGGCACCGTCCTGGACATGGTCTTGTGATGCCAAATGCCTTCATCTCAATCTGCGAGGAAACAGGCCTGATTGATGAGTTGGGCAAGATGGTACTCCAAATCGGATGTGCGCAGGCGATCACATGGCGCCGCGCGGGGCTCGAATTGGATCTATCGCTCAATGTTTCGCCGCGTCAGTTCGCTGACCCAGGTTTCCTTCCATTACTGAAGGAGCTCGCGGCCCAAACCGATTTCCCCCACGGGCATATTGAGCTGGAAATTACTGAAAATGTGTTGATCGGCGATCATGCGTCAATTGCTGAAAAACTGAAAGCGATTACCGCAATGGGATATCGGATCGCAATTGACGATTTCGGAACCGGTTATTCCAACCTGTCTTATATTTCGCGGTTCCCTTTAACGTGCTTGAAAATCGATCGGTCATTCGTTGACCAACTCCCAGCGTCAGGCCCAGTTGTTCAACTGATTTTAACCCTTGGTCAACAAATCGGCGCGCGTGTTGTATCGGAAGGGGTAGAAACCCAAGAGCAGCTTGATTGGCTGATTGAGCATAACTGCGAAGAGGCGCAAGGATATCTGATCACACGTCCCCTAGATGTGGATGGGTTTGAGGCATTCTTACAAGGTACTATTCCAGCAGGCGCGCCCTAATATTGTACGAACTGGACGCCATGCCGAAACTGCTGTCTGTTGCGCAAAACGCAGGAGGGCACGATGGCCGATCTTACTCATCAAATTTCGCAAGGACGTGGCGATAGTCCAGCAGATTTAGTTCTGCGTGGTGCGCAGGTGTTCGACGTCATTTCTGGTGCGATGTTGGAGGGCGATGTCGCAATATGTGGGGACACGATTGTCGGCACATGCGCGACTTATGAAGGTCGTGAAATTATCGATGTGAGCGGGCTAACCCTTGTTCCGGGCTTTATCGATACGCATCTGCATATCGAAAGCAGCCTTGTCACCCCGTTCGAATTTGACCGACTCGTAACCCCGCTCGGTGTTACGACTGCAATTTGTGATCCCCATGAAATCGCTAATGTTTTAGGCGTTGAAGGCATTCAGTATTTCTTAGACGCCGCGCTTGAGACGGTTCTGGATATCCGCGTAAATCTGAGTTCCTGCGTGCCATCAACGGATATGGAAACCTCTGGTGCGCGGATTGAGGCGGAGGACCTTGAACCGCTACGTTCCCATCCGCAGGTTATCGGATTGGCTGAGGTCATGAATTACCCTGGTGTCATTCATCAAGATCCCGGGATCATGGCGAAACTTGAAGCCTTTCGAGGTGGGCATATTGACGGTCATGCGCCAATGCTTTCAGGCAAAGACCTTAACGCCTATATCGCCGCAGGAATTCGCACCGAACACGAAGCGACGTCGGTAGATGAAGCCCGTGAGAAACTGCAGAAAGGGTTGCGGGTTTTGATCCGAGAGGGGTCAGTTTCTAAAGATCTCGACGCGCTTTTGCCGCTGCTGGATGAGCGCACCGCGAGCTACATGTGCTTTTGCACGGATGATCGGAATCCGCTTGATATCGGTGAACACGGCCATCTTGATTACCTCATCAGAACGGCCATCGCGCGTGGTGTGTCGCCTGTCGCTGTTTACCGTGCTGCGTCCTTGTCAGCGGCTGAGGCGTTTGGGCTGAAGGATCGTGGACTGATCGCGCCGGGGCAACGCGCGGATATCGTCGCCCTTGGAAGCCTAGAAAACTGCGATGCGATGCTGACGTTTTGTGGCGGGGTTCATGCAGCCGAAGCGACATTTAGGGCACGTAAAATCACCCCCCCCATCGGGCGCAACTCCGTGAACGCGCCAACCGTTCAAGCGCAGGATTTTCGAACGGCCTCTAATCGCAGCGAAACGGATGTCATCGGCGTTGTTCCTGGCAAGATCATTACCGAACATCTGCACGATAAAATTGAGCCGAAAAATGGCGACAAAGCACCGGACATTACGCGC
Organism: uncultured Octadecabacter sp.; assembly: GCA_937969445.1. GTDB lineage: Bacteria > Pseudomonadota > Alphaproteobacteria > Rhodobacterales > Rhodobacteraceae > Octadecabacter. Next base: position 44,531 of record CALBVZ010000019.1, read on the forward strand.
GACCTCATCAAGATCGCCGTGATTGAGCGCCATGGCATAAACGGGAATATCGCGACTGGATTTGTAAAAGGGTTTGGCTTGCAAAGCGGGGCCATCGGGTCAACGGTTTGCCACGATCACCACAACATTGCCTGCGTCGGCGCAAATTACGACGACATGGCGTTGGCCTGTAATCGAATGGCTGAGCTTGAAGGTGGGTTTGTGGTGGCGCAGAACGGTAAGATCCTTGCCGAATTGGCGTTGCCCGTTGCTGGTCTGATGAGCTTGGAACCGTTTGAGACTGTGCGCGAGACCTTGGAAGACCTGCGCGATGCCGCCAAGAGCCTCGGTGTGACGCTCGAAGAACCCTTCCTTCAGCTTGCGTTTCTCGCGCTTCCTGTGATTCCGATGCTCAAGATCACGGATCGCGGCATGGTTGATGTCGCGAAGTTCGAGATCATAAGTTAGGCGATCTGTCCGTCCGCAGTGAGGGTCAGCATTGCTGGCAAAGCCTTGTCTAAAACGTCTTGTGCGTTGGGAAGGTCGTTCATTGTGGCGCGTCGTGTCGCGGCGGTCTGGCTCAATCCGTGACTAAGCCAACGTTGAATAAGTCGCGCACGCAAGTCTTCCATCGGCACGTCAAGGCGCACCGAAAGCGTCCAGAGAGGGGCGAGATTGAACCATGGGGCGTCGTCAAACAGCAGGTAATTGCCTTCAACAACGACCACTTCGGCGCTGGCGGGCACGATCCGCGCCCCTGCGATTGCGATATCACGGGTACGGTCGAAAATTGGAACAGAAACGTCTGCGCGTTCCTTTAGACGGCGTACCAAATGAATGAACCCCGCTCCGTCAAAGGTATGTGGCGCACCTTTGCGATTTAGTTCTCCACGCGCTTTAAGTACTTGATTATCTAAATGAAAACCGTCTTGCGGTACGATTGCGGTTTCACATTTCTGGGCGTTCAACCGTCTTGCGAGTTCTTCTGCTAGCGTGGTTTTACCGCTTGCTGGCGGGCCCGCGATTGCGACAAGAATACGCGTTGGCCCGTCCCGAAGGGCGTGAATTCGTTCGGCCAGAATGTTGATTTGGGGCGTGAGGTCTAACAAAGAGGTCTCCAGTTCAATTCATTTGAATCGATGCTGGGTTGTTCCGCAAGAGGGTTGCTAGCGCGGCGGCAAGTTTCGGCTAGCATCCTTGCGAAGCGATGGCTTCATCTTATCACCATTTGCATCCAAAAATGCCCAAACACGCGGCGCATCATGGCGGCCTAATTCACGCAGCCACCACGAAACGGACTTTTGGATGAACCAAGCTGGGTCATTGGTGTACTCAGCAGCCCAGTCCAAAACACGCTCGCGAATTTCCAAGTCCTGTGGTTTTGGGTTGTTCATCTTCGTCCAAGGTAATGTCATGACCATGGCGGCGCGTTTCGTCCAAAGGTGATCAGAGGTTGTCCATGTTTCAATGGTGTCGATGCGCGAGGGATCGGCGAGCAAGCGACGAGAGCCAGCGCCGCTGACGTGATCAGCAATCGCCCAAGAATCAAATTGTGGAACCCATGACTGTATTAGGTCCCAAACAGCATCATCTGGATTGATACGGGCCTGCACGAGAAGCTTTGCCGCAGCGACGCGGGCTTCATGGATATTGCTGTCCCAGAGTTCGGCGGCAAGCGTTGTGCGATCGTCAAGCGAAAGCGCGGCGCGCCATTCTTTGACGGCGTCGTAGATCACAGGGTTCGCCACGCCGAAGTAGGGGCGGTCCTCCTTGTGATAGGCTTTCATCTCAGCCGCTTTTTGCGGGTTGGCGTGGATCTGCAACGCCGCAATCGCGTCCTCAAGAGGGATCATTCTACGGTCACCGATTTCGCCAAGTTACGGGGCTGGTCAACGTCTGTGCCTTTGGCAACGGCTGTGTGATAGGCCAATAGCTGCGCAGGGATCGCGTAGACGATGGGGGCGACGAAGGGGTCAACTTCTGGCATCAGGATCGTGTCCCAAACGCCAGGGCCGGCTTCCTTGGCGCCTTGTTCATCCGTGATCAAAAGCACCTTGCCGCCACGGGCCATAACTTCTTGCATGTTGGAAATCGTCTTGTCGAACAGAGCGTCACGTGGCGCCATAACGATGACGGGTACATGTTCATCAACCAGCGCGATTGGTCCGTGCTTAAGTTCACCTGACGCATAAGCTTCCGCGTGTATGTAGCTGATTTCTTTTAGTTTAAGCGCGCCCTCATGTGCGAGTGCATACATCGGGCCACGGCCTAAAAACAGAATATCACGTGCTTCCGCAAGGTTGCGAGAAACCGCCTTTGTGCGTTCCCCAAGCGCTAACGCATGGTTCATGATACCGGGAACAGACTGCACTTGCTCAAGCGCCTCGGCGACTTGTTTTGCATCCATATGTCCCCGGTCCTGCGCGGCTTTGATTGCAAGGATCGCAAGGACAGTCAGTTGGCATGTGAACGCTTTAGTGGACGCAACACCGATTTCAGCGCCAGCCAAAATGGGCAGCGGCAGGTCGCTTTCACGCGCGATTGAGCTTTCAGGAACGTTCACCACAGAGATGATTTTGTCGACCTTGCCTTCGCAGTAGCGCAGCGCAGCGAGGGTATCAGCGGTTTCGCCTGATTGGCTGACGAATAGGGCCGCCGTGCCTTTGGTGATCGGAGGCTCGCGGTAGCGGAATTCAGACGCGACGTCGATTTCGACGGGCAGGCGCGCGACTTGTTCAAACCAGTATTTGGCCACGAGACAAGCGTAATACGCGGTGCCACAGGCCACCATTGTCAAGCGGTCTAACTTTGCAAAATCGAGGCCTGGATCGGGAAGTTCGATTTTGCCGTTCTTGATGTAATAGCCAAGAGCGTTGGTCAGGACAGACGGCTGTTCAGCGATTTCTTTGGACATGAAATGCTTGTGCCCGCCTTTGTCGACGGAGGCGGTGTCGATGTTGATGACGCGCATTTCGCGATTGGCGATGCGGCCTTCACCGTCGCGAATTTCAACTGACGTGCGGGTGATAATGGCCCAATCGCCTTCATCCAGATAGGTAATTTTGTCAGTCATCGGGGCGAGCGCGATGGCGTCTGAGCCGACGAAATTCTCGCCATCACCGTGACCAATCGCAAGGGGGGAACCCTTGCGCGCTGCGATCATCAGGTCTTCTTCGCCTTCAAAAAGGAAACACAGTGCATAAGCGCCCTCAAGCCGCGCGATGGTTTGTTCTGCGGCATCGCGAGGGGCAAGCCCTTGATCCAAAAGACTTTGGGCGAGCAGGGCGACGGTTTCCGTGTCGGTGTCCGTTTCGTAGCCGATACCTTGTTCTGCGAGCTCTTCGCGCAATTCGCGAAAGTTTTCGATGATGCCGTTGTGAACGACAGCAACATTGCCCGCTTTGTGAGGGTGTGCGTTGTTCACGTTCGGCTGGCCGTGAGTCGCCCAGCGGGTGTGGCCGATGCCGGATTTTCCGGCGAGGGGCTCATGCACTAGCAAATCCTGCAGGTTTACCAGTTTTCCAACGGCACGGCGACGATCAAGCGCGCCGTCGTTTACGGTTGCGATACCCGCGCTGTCATAGCCGCGATACTCTAGCCGTTTGAGCGCCTCAACAAGGATTGGGGCTGCTTCATGCTGTCCAAGGACACCTACAATTCCACACATTTTCAGGACTCCTTAGCGGCGTTTGCCTTCTTAGACTTTAACTTTTCGAACATCCGACGGGCAAAACCTGTCTTGTTCTCTTGGCGGGCGCGGCCAACGGCCAAATCACCATCGGGCACGTCTTTTGTGACGATGGTTCCCGTGGCCGTCATGCTGTCATCGCCCAGCGTTACCGGTGCAACAAGCATTGTGTTTGACCCCACGAAGACGTTCTTGCCAATCGTTGTGCGATGTTTGAACACGCCGTCGTAATTGCAGGTGATTGTGCCTGCGCCGACATTGGACTTCTCGCCAATTTGCGCGTCACCAATATAGCTGAGGTGGTTCACCTTCGCGCCAGCATCGATCGTCGCATTTTTAATTTCCACGAAGTTTCCAATTTTCACGCCTTCGGACAGTTCAGCACCGGGACGCAGACGCGCGTAGGGACCAACCACGCTTTCACGCGACACATGGCACCCTTCGAGGTGGCTAAAGGCACGGATGGTGGCGTTGTTTTCAACGGTCACGCCTGGGGCAAAAAC